>JAJZWB010000059.1 GCA_021846845.1 Actinomycetes bacterium
CGGAGTGTTCATCCAGAGCCAGAACAGGCTCTCGAACGTCTCGCTGACGTACGGGGCGATCTTCCTGGGGCTGTGCCTGGCGACGCATCTCCTGATCCGCTTCAGGCTTCCCGACGCCGATCCGTATCTGTTCCCGCTGGTCGCGGTCCTGGCCAGCTTCGGGATCGTGATGATCTACCGGATCGACGCGGCCGAGGCGCGCCAGCAGGCCCAGTGGTTCGTCGTCGGCCTGATCCTGTTCGCCGCGACGATCGTCCTGTTCCGCGACTACCGGCGCCTGGAGCGCTACCGCTACACGATCGTGTTCCTCTCGATCGGCCTGCTGATCCTGCCGCGGGTACCGGGGATTGGCTCCTACGCCAACGGCGCGTACCTTGCGATCCGGCTGCCCGGCGGCCTCACCTTCCAGCCGACCGAGTTCTCCAAGGTCGGGCTGGTGGTGTTCCTCGCCAGCTACCTGCGCGACACGCGCCAGGTGATGGTGCTCGGCGCGCGCCGGATCCTCGGGGTCACGATCCCTCCCCTGAAGCACTTCGGACCGGTGCTGGTGATCTGGGGCCTGGCGATGGCGATCCTGTTCCTGCTGCACGACATCGGCTCCTCGCTGATGTTCTACGGCGCGCTGCTGGCGATGCTCTACGTGGCCACGGGACGGCTCTCCTTCGTCGTCGTCGGGATGCTCGCGTTCGCGATCGGCTCCTATTACCTGGCGACCCACATCTCGCACATCGACGGGCGCGTGGACGCGTGGCTGCACCCGTTCCGCCCCCGTCTCTACAACGCCCCGCTGGGCAGCTACCAGCTCGCCAACGGGATCTTCGCGCAGGCCGCGGGAGGCCTGTTCGGGCAGGGCTTCGGGCGATCCGTGCTGACCACGCTGGGCGGCGGGCCGCTGATCCCGTTCCCCGAGACGGACATGATCTACACGGTGATCGCCGACGAGCTGGGCCTGTTCGGCGCGACCGCCGTGATCATCGCCTACCTGCTGTTCGTGTACCGCGGCATGCGGGCGGCGATCCTCTCGCGGGACTCGTTCTCGACGCTGCTGGCGACCGGGCTGTCGGCCGTCTTCGCGCTCCAGGTGTTCGTGATCGTCGGCGGTGTCACGCGCGTGATCCCCCTGACCGGCGTGACGCTCCCGTTCATCTCCTACGGAGGCGCCTCGCTGGTCGCCAACTTCGTGCTGCTGGCGCTGCTGCTGTTGGTCTCCGACCGGGCGCGGAGGGAGGCGTGAACGCCCAGATCCGCCGCCTGTTCGCCCTGATCGTGGCGCTGTTCGGCCTGTTGATCGTGTTCACGACGCGCTGGACGGTGCTTGACGCCAACGCGCTCAACAACAACCCGCTCAACGCCCGCTCGCTGATCGCCCGGCTGCAGGTCGAGCGGGGGCGGATCCTGGCCGACAACGGGACGGTCCTGGCCAGGTCCGTTCGGATCGCGGGGGGCTTCTGGTCCCGCGCCTATCCCACCGGCGAGCTCTTCGCCCAGGCGGTCGGCTACGACAACCTCGCGCTCGGGTCGTCCGCCGGACTGGAGCGCTCGCGCGCCCCCTACCTGCTCGGCACCACCACCGGCCTGCAGTCGATCTTCGGCTCCTTCAGCGGCGGTCAGCAGGTCGGCGACGACGTCTACACGACGCTGGACCCGGTGGCCCAGGAGGTCGCTCGCCAGCAGCTCGCCGGTCGCGCCGGCTCGGTCGTAGCCCTGGATCCGCGCACCGGGGCGGTGCTGGCGATGTACTCCAACCCGTCCTACAACGACAACAACCCGACCGTCGACGCCGCCTGCCGGAAGGTCGCCTGCCAGCTGGACCGCGCCACGCAGGGCCAGTACCCGCCGGGCTCGACGTTCAAGATCGTGACCGCCACCGCCGCGTTCAACAGCGGACTGTTCACGCCCAACTCGGTGCTCAACGGAGACTCCCCCAGGTTGGTGTCCGGCATCCCGCTGCACAACGACGGCAACCAGAGCTGGGGCAACATCACGCTCACCACCGCGCTCACCTACTCGGTCAACACGGTCTGGGCGCAGGTCGCCGAACGGGTTGGGAGGCCGCTGCTGACCGCCTACATGCGCCGGTTCGGCTTCTACTCCAGGCCGCCGATCGACCTGCCCAGCGGAGAGGTCTCGAGCAGCCGGGTGTTCGACGCTCAGGGCAGGCCCTACCCACCCGCCAGTCCCAACGAGGACATCGGCCGGATGGGCATCGGCGAGGGCGGCGTGCTCGTCACCCCGCTGCAGATGGCGATGGTGGCCGCCGCGGTCGCAAACCACGGCACGCTGATGACGCCGCACCTCACCGCGAGGATCGTGGACCCGGACGGACGCACGGTCGCGACGATCGCGCCCACCGTCTACAGCCGGGTGATGAGGCCCTCAACCGCGGCCGAGATCACCCAGATGATGCGCACGGTGGTGGACGAGGGCACCGGCACCCCGGCCGCGCTCGGCTCCGGGATCGCCTTCGCCGGCAAGACCGGCACCGCGTCGCTCGGCACGCCCGGGCTGCACGAGACCCAGCCCTGGTTCATCGGCTTCGCGCCGGCTCAGGATCCGAAGGTCGCGATCGCGGTCACGGTGGAGAGAACGATCGGCGGCTACGGCGGCCAGGTGGCAGGGCCGATCGCGAGCGCGGTCGTGCGGACCCTGCTGGCGGAGGGGAAGTAGCCGGTGGCCGAGCCGCTTCCCAGCGAGATGGTCGACGGCCGCTACCGGGTCCTCTCCAGGCTGGGCGCCGGGGGGATGGCGGACGTGTTCCTGGCCGAGGACGAGCAGCTGCGCCGGCAGGTGGCGCTCAAGCTGCTGCACCGCCGCTTCGCGGCCGACCCGGGATTCGTCGAGCGCTTCCGGCGCGAGGCGCAGGCGGCCGCGGGCCTGCAGCACCCGAACGTCGTCTCGGTCTACGACCGCGGAGCGTTCGACGACACCTACTACATAGCGATGGAGTACCTGCCGGGCCGGTCGCTCAAGCAGCTGATCCGAGAGGAGGCTCCGCTGGATCCGGTGCGCGCGATCGACATCGCGATCCAGATCCTCAAGGCGGCGCGGTTCGCCCACCGTCGCGGCGTGATCCACCGCGATCTGAAGCCCCACAACGTGATCGTCGACGACGGCGATCAGGCGAAGGTCACCGACTTCGGGATCGCCCGCGCGGGCGCGTCGGATATGACCGAGACCGGCTCGATCATGGGCACCGCCCAGTACCTGTCGCCCGAGCAGGCGCAGGGCCACGCCGTGGGTGCCCCCTCGGACCTCTACTCGGTCGGTGTCGTTCTGTACGAGATGCTGACCGGCCAGGTGCCGTTCGACGGCGAGTCGGCCGTCGCGATCGCGCTCAAGCACGTCTCCCAGCCGCCGACTCCGCCGAGCCAGCTCAACCCCGCGATCGGTTCCGAGCTCGATCAGACGGTCCTATGGGTGCTCAACAAGGACGCGGCGGACCGTCCCGCCAGCGCCGACGAGCTGATCTCCGTGCTCGAGCACTGCCGTGCAGCGATCACCTCCGGCGTCGCCGCGGGGCGGACCGCCAGCATGGCCGCGGTCGGGCCCGCGGCTCCGTCGTCGGGCGAGGTCGCGCGCCTGTACTCCGGCGCCGCTCGTGACGGCACGGGCTCTCTCCCCGCCGCTCCGCCGCCCGAGCGCGGGCGCCGCCGCTGGATCCCCTGGGCGCTGGCCGCGCTCGCCCTGCTGCTGATCGCGGCCGCCGCCGCGGCCGCCTACCTGCTGACCAGGCCGGTTCGATACGCGGTCCCCGACGTGCTCGGCAAGCAGGTCGCGGTCGCGACCCGGGACCTCCAGGCGCGGAGCCTGCGGGTCAACGAGTTCAAGCAGGCGAGCAGCCGCGCGCCCGGGATCGTGCTCGCGCAGTCGCCCGGTGCCGGCACGCTGGCCGACAAGGGCTCGTACGTGATCCTCACCGTCTCCTCGGGCCCGGCGGGCGTGGCGGTGCCGGAGGTGGCGGGGCTGACGGCCGAAGCCGCCACCCGGACGCTGCACAGCGCGGGACTGAAGGTCGCCGACGAGGTGGAGCGCAGCTCGCAGGCGTTCGCGGCGGGACAGGTGATCTCGACCGAGCCCAGGGTCACGACCCTCGTGCCGCGCGGCTATGGGGTGACGCTGTTCGTATCCTCGGGCCCGCCGACCAAGGCGGTGCCGCCGGTGGTCGGCGAGTCGCAGACCACCGCGGCGGCCGCGCTCGCCAAGGCGGGGTTCAACGTCTCCACCAGAAACCAGCAGTCGACCAAGTTCGCACAGGGCAACGTGATCAGCCAGTCTCCCGCCGCAGGGCAGCTGGAGGCGCCCGGGTCCACGGTCACCATCACCGTGGCCGTGGCGCCCGCGACGGCCACCGTACCGCCGGTGGTGGGCGACCCGCAGGCCGGCGCCGCCAGCGCGCTGCGCGCCGCCGGCTTCAGGGTCGCGACGACCAGCCGGACGGTCACAGACCCCGCTCGCAACGGCTTCGTGATCAGCCAGTCGCCCGCAGGCGGCTCGACCAGGCCCAAGGGGACGGTCGTGACGATCTCCGTCGGCCGCTCCGCGCGGCCGTCCTCGTCCTCGTCCTCGTCGTCCTCGTCGGGGTCGAGCTCCTCGTCGGCGACCCAGCCGTCCTCGTCGTCGACGACCACCACCACATCGGCCGGGCAGGTGGTTCCATGAGCGCCGTCAGCGTCGCGGTAGTGTGCGGCGGACGCTCGTCCGAGCACGAGATCTCGCTCGCCTCGGGCGCCTCGGTCGCGGCGGGGCTGCGCGAGGCCGGTCATCGGGTGACGACGATCGAGATCGGCCGCGACGGCGTCTGGCGGCGCGACGGGCAGCCCCTGGCGCTCACGCTGGGCGCTCCGCCGCCGGGGGTCGACGTCGTGTTCCCGGTGCTGCACGGCCCGTTCGGGGAGGACGGCACGGTGCAGGGGCTGCTCGAGTGCTTCGGGGTCCCGTATGTCGGAGCAGGCGTGCTCGCCTCGGCCCTGTGCCTGGACAAGGTCGCGTTCAAGCGCCTGATGGCCCAGGCCGGGATCCCGCAGGTCGATCATCGCGCGCTGCGGGAGCGAGGCTGGCGCGACGATCCGGCTGGCGCCGAGCGCGCCGTGGCCGAGCTGGGCTGGCCGGTGTTCGTCAAGCCCGCGCGCCTGGGTTCGTCGGTCGGGATCGCCCGCGTCGACGGGCCCGACCGGTTGCGGGCCGCGCTTGAGACGGCCTTCGCGCACGATCCGCTCGTGATCGTCGAGGCGTTCGCCGACGGGCGCGAGGTGGAGTGCTCGGTGCTGGGCAACGACGATCCGATCGCGTCACAGCCGGGCGAGATCCTCCTCGCGGCGGGCGAGGGCGGCTGGTACGACTACGAGGCCAAGTACACCCCGGGCGGGATGCGGCTCGTGGTCCCGGCGCCGATCGACCCGGGGGTGCGCGAGCGTGTCCGAGAGATCGCGGTGGAGGCGTTCCGCGCCGCCGGCTGCGCCGGGCTGGCGCGGGCCGACTTCTTCGTCCTGCAAGACGGCTCCGTGCTCGTCAACGAGCTGAACACGATGCCCGGCTTCACCGAGACCAGCGTCTACGGGACGCTGTTCGCCGCCAGCGGAATCCCCTACCCGGAACTGCTGGACAGGCTGGTGTCGCTGGCGCTCGAGCGCCACGAACACGAGCGCTCGCACCTGTTCTGAGCATCTATCTCGTGTATAGGGAGACCTCGTTGATCGAGACCTGCTCGCGTCCGCCGAGGCTGGTTATCCAGACGAGGTAGTAGCGGTACCGCGCGCCTCCCGTCGACAGCGCGATCGTCTGCCTGGAGTCGACGTAGGCCGCGCTGCCGACGGCTCGCCAGCCGCCCGGGCCGGAGTTGAACGCGTCCGGGTTCGGTGGCTGGTTGGTGGCGAGGATGGTGACGCTCCACCCCGGGGTGTCGGTGTCGAGCACGACCGAGCCGGCTGAGACGCCTGATCCGGTGTCGAGATACAGCCCCACTCCAGGCTTGCCCAGCGCGTGGTCGTAGTACTGCTGGGTGACCCAGGCCGTGCTGGGGTTGCCATCGATCGCGTAGGCGACCAGCTGCGGGTTCTGGTCCTTGGGGCCGCTGATCGCGTCGGGGTTGTAGTCGTGCGCGCACGTGCTGCACAGCGTCACGCGCCGCGGCGCGGCGACGGTCCTGCGCCGGGGCGCCGGACCCGCGCCGTGGGGCGCTCGCGGCGCGAGGTAGAGCACGAGCGCGGCAGCCACGGCCGCGGTCAGGGCGGCCAGGCCGACGACCGCCGCCCAGCGACCGCGCCGGGAGCTCAGCGGGGCGCGGCGCCGGACCGGGGCCGGCGGCATCCGCAGCACGGCGGTCGCCTCTCCCACGGGGGGGGCCGCCTGCGAGGTCTCGGCCGCCAGCACCTCCGTGAGGTCGGCGATCAGCTCGTCCTCGTCGGCGTAGCGATCGGAGCGCTGCCTGGCCGTCGCGGTCGCCACAACCGCCGCCAGCGACGCCGGGGCGTCCGGGCGCAGCGCCCGCACGTCCGGGATCGTCTCACGAACGTGCTTCATCGCGACCGCGACCTGGCTCTCGCCGTGGAACGGGACGTCGCCGGTGAGCATCTCGTACAGCACGACCCCGAGCGAGTACAGGTCCGACTGGCCGGTGACGTCCTCGCCGAGCGCCTGCTCGGGCGAGACGTAGTCGGTGCTGCCGAGCACCCGACCCTCGACCGTGAGCCCCTCCTCCTCGAGCGTGCGGGCGATCCCGAAGTCGGTCACCCGGGCGTTGCCTTCCGCGTCGATCAGGACGTTCTGGGGCTTGACGTCACGGTGGACGATGTGGCGCTCGTGGGCGGCCCCGAGCGCCCGCGCGATCTCGATCGCGTATTCGGTGGCCTCCGCGACCGGGAGGCGACCGAGCCGCCGGATCCGCTGCTTGAGGGTCTCCCCCTCGACGTACTCAAGCACGATGTAGGGCCGCTCGTCGTCCTCGCCGGTGTCGATCACCCCGACGACGTTCGGGTGCGACAGCTGCGCGACGGCCCGCGCCTCGCGGCGGAAGCGCTCCAGCTGGGAGGAGTCCGCCGCCACCTCGCGATTCATCAGCTTGACCGCCACCAGCCGCTCGAGCCGCTCGTCGAGCGCCCGGTAGACCGTCGAGAAGCCCCCGGCGGCGATGCGCGCCTCGAGCCGGTAGCGGCCGCTAAGGGTGGTGCCCTCGAGCGTGGTCATCTGACGAGCCCTATTTTGCGCCACCGGCGGGTCGGTGTGGGACGGCTCAGCCGCTCGGGGGTCGCCGTTCGCGCCCGACGCGGCGGAGCACGAGCGCGGCCAGCGCCATCCGGTACGCGGCGTAGGGCGCCAGCGAGCGGTCTCGCTCGACCTGCCGGATCAGCCAGGTCGAGCCGAGCGTCGAGGCGAACGAGGCGGCCGCGCCCGCCGCGATCGGCGCGGCGCTTCGGGGCGGCAGCCCGCGTCGTGCCAGGCGCACCCCCTTGAGCAGGGTCGCGCCGGCGATCACGGGCAGCGCGACATGGCGCGAGAGCCGGTTGGCGTCCTCACGCGTGAAGCGCCGCAGCCGCGCTGCCGCCAGCGTGGCGCCGTTGCGCGACACCCCGGGGGCCAGCGCGCACGCCTGGGCGAGCCCGAGCCAGAGCGCGTCCACCGGTCCGGCCTGGGCGGCGGCGCGCGCCTGAGGCGCGCGGTCGGCGAGCGCCATCGCCAGCGCGCCGGCCACGAGCCCCGCGGCGATCGTCCCGGGCGTCCCGAGCCGGCGCTCGATCTGGCGCTCCAGCCCGTACCCGACCGCCGCCGGGGGCAGGAAGGAGAGCACGATCAGCTGCACCCGGCGGGGGCTCAGGCCGCCGACGGCGTCCGCGACCTCGGTGCGCAGCGAGATCAGCAGGGCGGCCGCCGTGCCGGCGTGCAGCGCGACCTCGAAGGCCTTGCGCAGCTCGGGGTCCGCGCGCTCGAACCCCCAGCCGGCGAGCCAGGGGATCAGCGCGACGTGGCCGGACGACGAGATCGGCAGCAGCTCCGCCGGCCCGTGCAGGGTCCCGAGCACGAGCGCCTGGCGCAGCGTCAGGCGCTCGTCGGCCGCCGGCCGCTCGCCGGCGCGCCCGGCGGGCCGCCCGCCATGGTTCTGAGCGGCCCGCCCGCCGTGGCTCTGAGCGGCGCGCCCGCCGTGGCTCTGAGCGGCGCGCCCGCCGTGGCTCTGAGCGGCGCGCCCGCCGTGCCGCGCAGTGTCCAGGCCGGCGCCGTCCTCAGTCGCCGATGACATCGGCAGCCGCGTCCGCCTGCGGTCCGCCGTCGGTGCCGCGGCGCACGTAGCGCAGGATGCCGTAGAGGATCGCCGCGACCAGGATCGCCGCACCCACGTAGTCCACGTACTCGAGATGGTGGCGCCAGCTCTGCCACTGGCTGCCGACCGCGTCCCCGAGCAGGCCGAGCGCGGCGATCCAGACCAGCGACCCGAGCGCCATCAGCGGCAGGAAGCGTTGGAAGGGCATCTCGGCGACGCCGGCGGCGTAGGGGAACGCGGCGCGGATGAATGGCAGCAGCCGCGAGACGAAGATCACGGGCGTGCCCCACCGATCGAACCAGCGGTGAGCCCGGTTCAGCCCGGAGGCGCTGACGTGCAGCTTGGAGCCCTGCCGCTCCAGCAGCTCGCGGCGTCCGTAGAACCCGATCGCGTACGCGATCACGGCCCCGATCACGTCGCCGATCGTTCCGGCGATGATGATCCCCGGCAGCGAGAGCTCGCCGCGGAACACGTCGAAGCCCGCGAACAGCATCGTCGGCTCGGTCCCCGGGACGCCAACGACACCCGTCATCAGCGTCATCAGCGCAACGCCGACGAGACCGAGATCGGCGATCAGATTGGTCGCGAGCGAGACCAGCGGCCCGGTCAGCGATGCCATGAGAAGTGGCACGACCGACCAGCGTAGCGCCGAGCGATAGGGTGCGACGTGAGAATGTCCATAGCGCTGTTCGACACCGAGTCCCAGCTGGCCCCGCTGCGCGCCGAGATCCTGAGCCGGATGTCGGCCGTGGTCGAGCGCGGAGCCTTCATCCTCGGTCCCGAGGTGGAGGCGTTCGAGCGCGAGCTGGCGGCCTATCTCGGCGCGCGCCACGCGATCGGAGTCGCCAACGGCACCGATGCGATCACGATCGCGCTGCGCGCGCTCGGCGTTGCGCCGGGCTCGGAGGTGGTGGTGCCGTCCTTCACCTTCTATGCGAGCGCCGAGGCGATCGTCAACGCCGGCGCGCGGCCGGTCTTCTGCGATGTCGATCCCGAGACGCGCAACGTGACCGCGCAGACCGTGCGCGCAGCGCTCACGCCACGCGCCGCCGCGATCGTCGCCGTGGACCTGTTCGGCGTGCCGGCCCCGATCGCCGACCTGCGCGCGCTCGGCCTGCCGGTGCTGGAGGATGCCGCCCAGGCGGCCGGCGCGCGCAGCGGCGACCGCATGGCCGGGACGCTCGGCGACGTCGCGACGTTCTCCTTCTACCCGTCCAAGAACCTCGGCTGCCTCGGCGACGGGGGCGCGATCGTCACCGACGACGACGGGGTGGCGCAGCTCGCGCGGGCTCTGCGCTTCCACGGCTCGCGGGACAAGGCCACGTTCGAGCACGTGGGTTACAACTCGCGCCTGGACGAGCTCCAGGCGGCGGTCCTCAGGGTCCTGCTGCCACGGCTTGACGAATGGTCCGACGGGCGTCGCGCCGCCGCGGCGGCCTACCTGGACGCCGGTCTCGCCGAGCACGTGACGGTTCCGGCCGTCCGCGACGGCGACCTGCCCGCCTGGCACCTGTACGCGGTCTGCCACCCGCGGGCCGACGAGCTGCTGACCGCGCTGCAGGCCGCGGGCGTCCAGGCGCGCGCGTACTACCGCCGGCCGCTGCACCGCCAGCCCTCCATGGCGCCATATGTCGAGGGCCTCGCGCCGCTGCCGGCGACCGACCACCTGGCCGCCTGCAACGTGGCGCTGCCGATGAGTCCGGCACTGTCCGCGGGACAGGCGTGGGAGGTCGTGGCGGCCGTGGCCGCCTTCGCCGCCACGGGCTCCGGGACGGCGTGAGCGGGCTGCCGGGACGGCGTGAGCGGGCTGCCGGGCGTGATCGGGCTCCGGGACGGCGGTCCAGGGGAGGCTTGACGCGATGCGCGTCTGGGTCGACCTGACCAACTCCCCCCACGTGCTCGTCCTGCGGCCCGTGATCGAGCGGCTGCGGGCCCGCGGGCACGAGGTGGAGGTCACGGCGCGGGACTTCGCCCAGACGCTGTCGCTCTGCGAGCGGTTCGGGATCGAGCACGTGGCGATCGGCCGCCACCGGGGGGCGCGCCTTGCCGACAAGGCCTGGGGCCTGGCATCGCGCTCCGCGCAGCTCGCCGCCTGGGCGCGCCGCCGGGGCTTCGCGCTTGCGATCGGACACGGCTCCAACGACGTCACGGTGGCGGCGGCGGCTCTGAGGATCCCGTCGGCGACGACGTTCGACTACGAGTGGGCGACCGTCCAGCACAACGTCAACTGCCGCCTGGCCTCGGCTGTCGTGGTCCCCGACGCGATCCCGCCCGAGCGCCTCCACCGCTACGGCGCGCGCCGCAAGCTGGCGCGCTACCCGGGCCTCAAGGAGGAGTACTACCTGGCGGACTTCGAGCCGGACGCGGCGGTGCTCGGTGAGCTCGGCCTCGACGCCGCCGAGCCGATCGCGGTCGTGCGCACGCCTCCCGTGGTGTCTCTCTACCACCGCTTCGAGAACGACGTCTTCGCCGCCGTGCTGCGCCGCCTGCGCGGCCGCCAGGCGGTGGTGCTGCCACGCACGCCCCAGCAGCGCGCGGAGCTCGCCCGGCTCGGCGGCTTCGTCCTGCCCGAGCGCGCGATCGACGCCCAGTCGCTGATCGCCTTCGCCGACCTGGTCGTCTCCGCAGGGGGGACGATGAACCGTGAGGCGGTTGCGCTCGGCACCCCTGTGCTGACCGTGTTCGAGGGTCGGCTGGGCGCGGTCGACGAGGCGCTGATCGCCGACGGCCGCCTCGGCCGCCTCGGCGACCCGTCCCGGCTGGAGCTGGTCAAGCGCCGCGACGGAGGCGCGGCGGCCGCCTCACGCGTTCGCCGCGATCCGACAGCGCTGGTCGACCTGCTGTGCGCGCCGGCCAACTTCACGCACACACGCTCCTAACACAGTCGCACGTCGCGGCGTCGGCGTCCGCTCCGGGGCTGGTACCGTCAGCCTCGCCGCGTGTCCGACACCGCCTTCCGAGCCCCCAACACCCTCGACCCGGAGGGCCAGCCTGAGCAGACGCCGGGCGCCACCAAGCCGCCGACGCGGTCGTTCGCCGCGCGCCACGTGTGGTGGATCGTCGCGGTCGTGCTGCTCGCGCTCTCCGCGGGGCTCGTACGGTGGGCCTACACCCGGCCCGGCTACGACCCCTACGGCTGGCTGATCTGGGGCTACCAGACGCTGCACGGGACGCTGAACCTCGGCGGCGCGCCGTCGTGGAAGCCGATGCCCTGGCTCTTCACGGTGCCCTACGCGGTGTTCGGCCACTACGACATCTGGCTGTGGATGACCACCGCCGTCGCGATGGCCCTGGCGGGCGTGATCTTCGCCGGACGGATCGCGTTCCGGATCGTCGACCAGGGCGGGCGCCACCGCTGGCCGGCGATCCTGGCCGCGATCTTCGCCGGAGTCGCGATCCTCGCGATCCAGGACAACCAGGGCTACAGCTACTGGCACTACTTCCTCAGCGCGCAGTCCGATCCGCCGCTCGCCACCCTGTGCCTCGCCTCCATCGACCTGGCGATGATCCGCCGCTATGGCTGGTCCTACGCCGCGCTTACGCTGGCCGCCCTCGGCCGTCCCGAGTCGTGGCCGTTCATGCTGCTGTTCCTGATCTGGGCCTGGCGCGAGCGCGAGCACCGGAGCAAGGCCCCGTGGATCATCGCCGGCGGGGCGCTGGTGCTGCTGCTGTGGTTCGGGGTCCCGACGATCACCAACGACCGCCCCCTGATCGCCGCGCAGCTGGCCCAGCATTCGCCGCGGATGCCCCACGGCTCGGCGATCCTCGGCACGATCGGGCGGTTCAAGTACCTCAACCTGTGGCCCGTCTGGGCGCTGGCCGGGATCGGCGCGGCCTGGGCCGCGGTTCGCCGCGACAGGACCGTCCTGGTTCTGTTCGGCGCGGTGGTGCTGTGGATGGCGGTCGAGGTCGGCTTCTCGATCCAGGGCTTCCCCGGCCAGCCACGCTACATGTTCGAGCCGGCCGTGGTCTCGATCGTGATCGCCGCTGTCGCGCTCGGCTGGCTGCTGACGGAGATCCCCAGGGTCCTCAGGGTCCCGCGCTGGACGGGGATCGTCGTCGCCCTGGGCCTCGTCGGGGCATTCGTGCCGGGCGCCTGGGCACGTGCGCGCAGCGAGCATCACGAGCTGCTCAACGAGCATGCCCGCACCAGGGAGATCAGCCGCCTCGCGGGCCTGATCCACGTGCTCGGAGGTCGCGACCGGCTCCTCGCCTGCGGTCACCCGGTGCTGAGCGTCGAGTGGGTCAGCGCGTTCGGCTGGATGATGCACCTGAACACGGCCGTGATCGGCTACCGCGAGCAGATCGAGCTGCACAGGCCGACGCCCTCGCTGGTGTTCACCCCGCTGCCCAACGGCTGGGCCACGTACCTGTGGCACGCGAGGCCGTCACAGCCCGGCTGCTTCAAGCAGATGAGCGTGCTGTACGTGTTCACGCCACATCACCCCAATGGCGTCGTGTCGCCCAACAGGGTCCCGCCGACGCTTCTGCCGCTCCCGGTCAGCCACCGCGCCCACAGGCCCTGACGGCCGGCGGTCCGGCCGTCACTAGAATGGCGCCGGCATGCGCCGACGGATCAGATCCGCGGCCCTCCCCGTCCACCGCCATGCGCTGCCGCAGCTCGTCGTGGACGGCCTCCTGGTCGCGCTCGCCTACTTCCTCGCGTTCTGGCTGCGGTTCGCGGGCGGCTTCGGCGCCGACGCCCAGAGGTACTTCAGCCTCCTGAAGGTGACGATCGCCGGGGTCGTCGCGGTCACCCTGGTCTCACTCGCCGCGTTCGGCCAGTACCAGCGGCTGTGGCGCTTCATCGGCCGGCGCGACTACGAGGCGGTGCTCAAGGCGGTGTTCGTGGCGACCGTGGTGATCGTCGGCGCGATCGCCCTCCTGCACCCCGTGGTCGCGCACGCGCCCGTGACCCTCGCGGAGCACCGTCTGCAGGGCGATCACTTCGAGACCGTCTACACCAGCGTCCCGGGACCGCTGTCGGGGGTGCTGCCGCCGGCCAGTGTCGTGATGCTGTTCTTCCTGCTCAGCCTCGCGGCACTGGTCGGCGCAAGGTTCGCCGTGCAGCTGCTGGGCGAGGGCCGAGTCCGGCTGATGACGGCCAACCGCGGCGGCCGCGAGGTGCTGGTCGTCGGGGGCGGGGAGGGCGGGCACCTGGTCGTCAGAGAGCTGATCCGCAACCCGACTCTCGGGATGCGCCCGGTCGGGTTCCTCGACGACGACCCCCGCAAGCTGGGCCTCAAGGACGAGCACGGGCTGCGGGTGCTCGGCACCACCTCCGAGGCGGACCTGGACCGGGTGCTCAACGAGGTCGAGCCTGACGAGGTCGTGCTCGCGATCCCGTCCGCGCCCGGCACCCTGCGCGCACGCGTGGTCAAGGCCTGCCGCGACCGCGGCATACCGGTTCGCACGACGCCGACGGTGTTCGAGCTGCTGCGCGACGGCTCGGGCCAGCTGCGCGTGACCCGCCAGCTGCGCGAGGTCCGAGTAGAGGACATCCTCGGTCGCGAGCCCGTCCGCGAGGAGCTCTCGGTGGTCGGGTCCTATCTCGGCGGCCAGACGGTGCTCGTGACCGGTGCCGGAGGATCGATCGGCTCCGAGCTGTGCCGCCAGATCGCACGCGTCGGCCCGCACCGCCTGGTCCTGGTCGATCACGCGGAGGACAACCTGTTCGAGATCCAGCGCGAGCTTGAGGACGAGCGCCACGTGCGGATCGCCGTGCCCGTCCTGGCCGACTGCAAGGAGGAGGAGCGGATGCGGGAGGTGATCGCGGAGCACCGGCCCGCGGTCGTCTTCCATGCCGCGGCCTACAAGCACGTCGCGATGATGGAGGCCAATCCCGTGGAGGCGATCCGCAACAACGCGCTTGCCACGCGCCTGGTCGCGAGGATCTGCGGAGAGCTGGGCGTCACGACGTTCGTGCTGGTCTCGACCGACAAGGCGGTCAGGCCGGCGACTGTGATGGGCGCCTCCAAGGCGCTCGCGGAGTGGGCGGTCGAGGCGGAGGCCGCCACCCATCCCGGGACTCGATACGCGACCGTCCGCTTCGGCAACGTGCTCGGCTCGTCGGGGTCCGTGGTGCCGATCTTCCGCCGCCAGATCGCCGCCGGAGGGCCGGTCACGGTCACCGACGAGCGGATGACGCGCTACTTCATGACGATCCCGGAGGCGGTCCAGCTGATCATCCGCGCCGGCGCGCTCAAGGATGAGCCCAGCGGCGAGGTGTTCGTCCTGGAGATGGGCGAGCCGGTGAGGATCGTCGACCTCGCCGAGACGATGATCCGCCTCTCGGGCCTGGAGCCCGAGCGCGACATCGCGATCGAGATCGTCGGCGCCCGGCCGGGGGAGAAGTTCCACGAGCAGCTGTTCAACGCCCACGAGTACGCGCAGCCGACCCCCGCGCGGAGGATCCAGCGAGCGAGCCACGACCGCCTCGACCCTGCCTGGGTGGAGCGGACCTTCGCCGAGATCAATCTGCTTGTGCTGGAGGGCGATGCCGCGGCGCTCGCCAAGATCGTCTCCGAGCTGTCCGGCGCCCGTGTGACCCTCGCCGCCGCCGATGGCGCCCCCGCCGCCCCGTAGACTGCCCGCCTGACCGATGGCCCCCGTCCCGTTCGCGCTCTCGATCCACAGCTTCATCTCGTCGGTCGGCGCCGACGCCGGGTTCGCGGCGATCGTCGGCCTGGCGGTCCTGGTGCTGCTGTTCTTCGCGCAGGCGCGCGAGACCGCGAACCTGCGCCGCCGCGCCGAGGAGGCGGAGGACCTGCTCGACGAGCTGCGCGAGCACGTCGACCGCGTGTCGCGCCAGCGGCCGGCTGCCCCGCCGGTGTCTCCGCCGCCCGCAGCCGCGCGCCCGCCCGGCGTGGTCGCACCCCCGCCCGTCGCCGCGCCCCCGAGCGCCGCCGCCGCCGCGCCCGCGGCGGTACGGCTGGTCGGCCGCCCCTCGCCGCCGGGACTCGACGGCGCCGACGGTCCGGGCCGGGGGGTCCGCTATGCGCCCGCTGGCGTCGGCGCCCCGGCGCTCACCGCGGCCACCCGGCTGATCCCGCTGGCGGACGAGGATCCGTTCGTCTCGCCCGCGGCGCCCATGGGCAACGGCCGGCACGCCGCCGGGGCGGCGATCGAGGCCGCCGCGCTCGCGGCGGCGGAACCCCATGCCGCGGTGGCCGCCCCGGATGGTCCATCGGCGCCCGCCTTCGTGGAGCCGGCTCCGTTCGCCGAGCAGGAGCCGATCCTCAGCCCACCGCCCTCGACCGCCGCCGTCGCCCAGTCGACGGCCGCGGCTCGCCCGCCCGCGGTGGGCGAGCGTCCCGCGCGCCGCGGGCGCGAAGGCAGGCCGGCGGCCGCATCCAACCGGGACGGCGGCCAGTCCGACCGCCGGCGCCGGCCGCCCGTGGGCGCCGGCCGGTCCCGCCGAGCGTCCGGCCGCGGTCCGCTGGCGCTTGCGGCGGCGGTCGCCGTGGTGGTCGTCGCGGCCGCCGTGGCGCTGCTGACGAGCTCCGGCGGCGCGCCCGCGGCGTCGAGCAACCCGACGCCCCCCGCAGCCTCGACCGGAGCGCACCACGGCGCGCGGCACGGCTCGCGCCGCCTCCCGCCGGTCGTGCCCGCCGATGTCACCGTGACGGTGCTCAACGGGACCAGCGTCAACCACCTGGCCGCGGACGTGCTCGGCCGCCTGACCGCGGACGGCTACAAGCCGGGAGCGACGAACAACGCCTCCAACCAGGCGATGACCTCCACCGTGGTCGGGTACACGCAGCCGGCCTACCGCCGAGACGCGCTCGCCGTCGCCAAGTCGCTCGGCCTCGGGCGTTCGTCGGTGCAGGTCGTGAGTCCGGGGGACCTGGCGATCGCCTGCCCCCCGGGAGGAGCCTGTGCGGCGCAGGTGGTCGTGAGCGTCGGCCAGGACCTGGCCTCGATCGCCGGCGCGAGCGCCGGCGCGGCGACCGGCACCGCCCCCGCGGGCACGGCCACCGGAGCCGCGACCGGCACCGCCCCCGCGGGGACGACCCCCGGAGCCGCGACCGGCACCGCCCCCGCGAGCACGACCCCGGGCACGGCGACGGGCGCGGCGACCGGCACGACCGCCGGCACCGCCACGGGCTGATCCAGAGACCGGGCGTGGACCGAGCACCGCTACCCTCTCCTGCGCCGTGAAGGACCTGCTCGACCTCCCTCAGCGCACCTCCAAGCCCCGGCAGGAGGGGATCACGCACGTGCTCGATCGCGGTCTCTCGGTGGCCGACGTCGACTCCCTCGTCGAGGTCGCGGGGGAATACGTGGACGTCGTCAAGCTGGGCTGGGGCACGGCTGTCGCGACCGGGAACCTGGAGGCGAAGCTCGCCCGCTACCGCGAGCACGGGATCACCGTGATGCTCGGTGGGACGCTGACCGAGCTGGCGATCGCCCAGGGGCGCTTGGATGCGCTGGTCGCGCGGCTGCACGAGCTGCGGATCGACCACGTGGAGCTGTCTGACGGGACGATCAACATCGGTCACGATCACAAGCTGGCGCTGATCTCGCGCCTCGCGAAGGACTTCACCGTCCTCTCGGAGGTCGGCTCCAAGGACGACACCAGGATCATGGCTCCGTATCGATGGGTGGAGCTGATCCAGGCCGAGCTGGAGGCGGGCGCCTGGAAGGTGATCGCCGAGGCCCGGGAGAGCGGCAGCGTCGGCATCTTCCGACATGACGGAGAGGTCCGCCAGGGCCTCGTCGACGAGATCGCGCACGCGGTCCCGCCGGAGCGGATCGTGTTCGAGGCGCCGCGCAAGGACCAGCAGGTGTGGTTCGTGCGCAGGTTCGGAGCGAACGTCAACCTCGGCAACGTGACGCCTGAGGACGTCCTGTCGCTGGAGACCATCCGTGTCGGCCTGCGCTCCGACACGGCGGTCGTCGACGCGGATGGCTGAGGCGCGGCGGGGTCGCGGCGCGCCGCCGGTCGGGCGGCGTCGCCGGCCGCGGCTCCCAGGACGGGACCGCTCGACCGCCGGCTCCAGCCAGTGACGATGGACCTCGGGGGGATCCTGCTCGCCCGCCACGGGGAGACCGACGACAACCGAGAGCCGCTGCGCTTCCAGGGCTTCGCCGACACGCTGCTCAACGAGACCGGCCGCCGCCAGGCGCGTGAGCTGGCCGAGCGGCTCGCGGGCGACGGGATCGCCTCCCTGTGGTCCTCCGACCTGAGTCGCGCCCGGGAGACGGCCGAGATCGTCGGCGCCCGGATCGGGCTCGCGCCGTCGCTGGACGCTCGCCTGCGTGAGGGCGACCGCGGGCGGTGGGAGGGCAGGCTGATGGTCGACGTGCAGCGCGCCGAGCCGGACCTCTACGCCGCCTGGCGCCGGGCCGGGCCGGGATTCCGCTTCCCCGGCGGCGAGTCGCTGCTCGAGCACCAGACGCGCGTGCTCGAGGCTCTGCGGGAGATCCGTCGACGAGGTCCGCTCCCGGCCCTCGCCGTCTGCCATGGCGGGAGCATCCGCGTGACGCTGTGCGCGCGTGATCCGCGCGGCCTGCAGGCCTTCCAGGAGATCGAGGTGCCGAACGCCTCGGTGGTGGCGCTGTGACGAGCCGCTGGCCGCTGGCGGCGTTCATCTCGCTCGCGGTCGCCACCTTCGGGGCGTTCTTCATCGTCCAGCACCTCAAGGTCGCCACGCCGCTGATCAACGGCTTTCCCGCGCCGTTCCCGCGGACCTTCAACCCGGTCGCCGGCGGGGTGTGCCGGCTGCGCACGGGGCGGGGGGTGGCCCGGGCGGTGTCATTTCGCCGGATGAAGGTCTCCTTCTACCTGCAGAACCGAGCCGACGCGGTCGACGTCTACATCGTCGACCCGGCTGGCAGGCAGGTGAGGCAGATCGGGTTCGATGCCAGGATGCGGGTCAAGGTCCGCCGGACCTTCTACTGGGACGGGCGCCTGGCCGACGGCTCGATCGCGCCCGACGGGGAGTACGAGATCAGGGTCGACCTGATCCACCAGGGGCGATCGTTCGTGATCTCGGACCAGAGCACCGGCGCCCCCGAGCCGGTGACGGTCGACACCGCCGTCCCGCGTCCGGTCGTCACCGCGGTCACGCCGGCGTCCATCCCGGCCTCGGGTGGTCGCGTCGTCGCGATCCGCTACTCCGGGGCCGTTCCCGGCGTGCGGCGGGTCCGGGTCCTGATCTACCGTGCCGCGGGCGGCCGCCTGCGGCTCGTAAAGGGCTTCGAGGCGAGCCCGCGCGCCTCCACCGTGTCCTGGGACGGGATGATCGCCGGCCGCCCCGCGCCGCGCGGGAGCTACCTGGTCGCCGTGCGCGTGACCAACTCGGCCTGCACGACCGGCACCTCGCCGCTCACGGTCGCGGCGGCGCCGCGGGCGGTCCTGGCCGTGGGATAGCCGCGCGCGGGCGTTGGTCTGACCGTGGCCGGCTACCTCAAGCGCCTCGTCTCGTCGCTGGCGGCCTACCAGCTCGCGGACGCGATCTCGAAGCTGATCGCGGTGCTGCTGCTGCCGGTCTACACGCGCTACGTCGATCCGGCTGGCTACGGCGTCGTGGAGCTGCTGGCAAACGGCGTGATCCTGGTCAGCATCGTGGTCCGCTTCGGGATGATCGAGGCGTTCCTGCGCTACTACTTCGCTGACGAGGATCCCTCTCGCCGCGACGCGCTCGTGCGGCGCGCGGCGGCCTTCCTGCTGATCTGCACCACCGCCGCTGCGGCCGCGCTGGCGCTGCTCGCCGGCCCCGTCAGCCGCGTCGTGCTCGGATACCGGGACCCGATCACGCTGAGGGTCGCCGTGCTTGGCCTGTGGTCGTTCACCAACCTGGAGCTGGCCTACGCCGTCCTGCGCGTCGACGAGCGCCTGCGGCTGTACGCGACGGCGTCGGTCACCAACGTGCTGCTGACGGTCTCGGCCTCGCTCGTGCTGGTGGTGGGCCTCGGCGACGGCGCCCGCGGCCTGCTGCTGGGCAACTACGGCGCGACGACGGTGGTGCTGGTGGGAGTCTGGGTGGCGCTGCGCGCTCGTCTGGCCCCGCGGGCCGGCGCGGTCGAGCCGATGCGCACGCTGATGCGCTTCGGCCTGCCGACGGTGCCCGCGGAGGCGTCGGTGTACGCGCTCAGCATCGTCGACCGGTACTACATCTTCCACTCGCGCAGCCCGTCGCTCGCGGGGCTCTACTCGATCGCGATCAAGCTCGCCGGCGCGGTCGCGTTCATCGTTCGCGCCTTCCAGTACGCGTGGCCGCCGCTGGCCTACTCGGTCGCCGACGATCGCGAGGCGGGCCGTCTGTACGGGCTGGTGACGACCTACTACCTGCTGGTGTCGGGCTGGGTCGTCGCCGGCCTCGCGCTCGGGGGCCGCTGGATCCTGCGCCTGCTGGCCGCGCCGGCGTTCTACGGCGCGTGGCGGGCGCTGCCCTGGGTCGCGCTCGGCTGGGCCCTGTACGGCCTCTGGGTCGTGTTCCTGGTGATCGCGGGTCGCGCCAGGGTGACCACGCGCAACTTCCCGGCCTCGCTCGTTGGGCTGGGGGTGAACGTCGTGCTGCTGCTGGTCCTGGTTCCCCGGCTCGGGATCGCGGGCGCCGGGATCTCGCTGTGCGGCGCCTACGTCGCGATGCTCGCGGCCATGCACCTGCTCACCCGCCGGGCGTTCCCGGTCCGCTTCGAGTGGGCGCGGCTGGCGCGGCTGGTCGCGGTGATCGGAGGAATCGCGGCCGCGGGTGATCTCATCCTTCCGACGTACGGCATCGTCGGCCTGGCGACGCGGGTCCTGGCCTGGGGGGCGATCCCGCCGGCCCTGATGGCGACCGGATTCGCCCACCCTGGAGAGCTGCGGGGGGTCCGGACGCTCCTGGCGCGCGCCCGCGCGGCTCGCCCCCGCCAGTTGAGGAGCGAGTCGTGAGGCCCGCGCCGATCCGCCCGGCCGTCAGCGTCGTGATGCCGTTCGCCGGCACCCGCGAACAGGCCGCCGAGGCTCAGGGCGCGCTGCGTGCGCTGAGCCTGGAGCCCGGTGACGAGCTGATCCTCGCCGACAACAGCGACGTCGCGGCCGCCGTCGACGGCGTCACGCTCGTGAGGGCCGACGGCGAGCGCTCGCCGGCGCGCGCGCGCAACGCCGGCGCTCAGCACGCCCGGGGCGACTGGATCCTCTTCCTGGACGCGGACGTGCGCGCGCCCGCCGACCTCCTGGACCGGTTCTTCGCGGCGCCGATCGCGGATGACGTCGGAGCCGTTACCGGGGCGGTGCTGGCGGCCGAGCCGGGGTCGAGCCTCGCGGAGCGCTACGGGGCGGCGCGCAGCTTCCTCTCCCAGGACGCCCACCTGTCGCACCCGTACATGCCGCGCGCCGCCGCCGCCAATCTGCTCGTGCGGCGGATGGCCTTCGAGCGCCTGGGCGGCTTCCTGGAGGGCGTGCGGGCGGCGGAGGACACCGACTTCAGCTGGCGGCTGCAGCTCGCCGGCTGGCGCCTGGAGGGCTGCCCGCAGGCGGCCGTCGAGCACCGCTACCGGACCACGCTGCGGGCCCTGCGGCGCCAGTGGCGCGGCTACGCGGCCGGACGCGCCTGGCTCGCCCGCCGCTACGAGGCCTTCACGCCCGAGCCGGCGCTGCGCCGCGCCGCCCGCCGGGTCGCTCGCCGGCTCGCGCATCGACCCGGCTCGCGCGGCGGCCCCGCGGACGCGGCCCCCCTCGCTCTCAGCGCGGTTGCGGCCGAGCGGCCGCCATCCCCGCGCCCGCGGCCGCCGGGCCGTCTGGAGCGGGCTGCCTTCGCGTCGATCGACGCGCTGCTCGGGCTGGAGGAGCTGGCGGGGCTAGCCCTGTCCAACCGTCCCGCCGCGCCGGCGCGCCCGCCCGCGTCCGTGGTGCTGGTCGCCGACCGCTTTCCGCCGCCCCGCGGCGTCGGCAGCCGGCCGGCCGGGGCGCTCGATGGGGCGCCCGACGGGGGGCGGGACGGGTCGCTGGCGCGGGCCCTCGCCGGGGTGCCGGACGCGTCGCTGGCGCGGGCCCTCGCCGGGGTGCCGGACGGAGCCGTGGGCCGGGTGCGGGTGGAGGCCGGGTCGCGGCCGCCGGTGGTGGACCACGCGACCGCGAGCGGCGTTCGCGTCGACTACCGTGAGGACGACGGCGGCGCCGCGCGGGCCCTGGCGCTGCTGCGCCTGATCGGCCGTCACCCCCTGCGCTGCGGCCGCGATCTGGCCCTGCGGCCGGCCGGCGGTCCGGCGCTTGCGGCGCTCGCGCCCGCGGTCATCCGGCTGGCGCGTGATCGCGACGCCCGGGTTGGGGCGCTCGGACCGGATCCCACCGCCGCTCGGCTGGCACGGCTCGCCGGCCGGACGCTGGAGGCCTGAGTCGTGCGAGTGCAGCTCCTCGATCCGTCGGCCTTCACCCCTCCCTACGACCGTGCTCTGGCGGCGGCGCTCGCCAGGGCTGGAGCCGACGTCGAGCTGGTCACGAGCCGCTTCGCCTACGGCGAGCCGCCCGCCGCGGACGGCTACGCGGTCCGTGAGCTGTTCTACCGCCATGCCGTGGGCCCGCCCGGCTCGCCGCTGCGCCGGGCGGCCAAGCTCGCCGAGCACGTGCCCGACATGCTGCGCTGGCGAGCGATGGCCCGCGCCGCCGACGTGGTCCACATCCAGTGGCTGACCGCGCCGGTGCTCGATCTGCCGCTGCTCCCGGACCGCCCGCTGGTGCTGACGGCCCACGATCTGCTGCCGCGGGAGCCCAGGCCGGGCCAGGTCCGCGCCCAGCGGCGGCTGCTCGAGCGCGTCGACGCGATCGTGGTGCACTCGCGACGCGGGCGCGAGCAGCTGACGGAGATCCTGGGGGTGCCCGAGGAAAGGGTCTCCGTGATCCATCACGGCGCCTTCGAGCCGGGTGTCCCCGGCTCGCTCCCCGCCGAGCTGCACGACACGGGCGAGCCGGTCGTGCTGTTCGCCGGGCTCCTGCGGCCCTACAAGGGCCTTGGCACCCTGCTCGATGCCTGGCGGGGGATCGACGGCGCGCAGCTGTGGATCGCGGGGCGCCCGATGCTCGATCTGGACCCGCTGCGCGCCCGGGCGCCATCCGGGGTCCGCTTCGTGGCGAGGTTCGTGGCCGAGGCCGAGCTCCAGGCCCTGCTGCGCCGGGCCGATGTCGTCGTGCTCCCCTACGAGCGCACGGAGCGCTTCGATCAGTCCGGCGTCCTGGCCGCCGCCCTTGGCCACGGTCGCGCGACGGTCGTCAGCGATGTCGGCGGCTTCGCGGAGGTCGCCGCGCTGGGCGCGGCGCGGCTCGTCGCTCCCGGCAACGCCGGCTCGCTGCGCGCCGCGCTGCGCGGGCTGCTGGGCGATCGGGCCGAGCGAGAGCGTCTCGCCGCCGCCGAGCTTGA
>JAJZWB010000060.1 GCA_021846845.1 Actinomycetes bacterium
TGAATTTCAGGCCGTCGAACCCCGAAATCTCCCTACGTCGTGCGGAACTCGGGGTCCAGGCGGGCTGCACGTGACGTGCTCGCGATCGCCGACCGCTCCTTGATGCGGGGCTTGCCCTCGAGCTCGTCGATCACACCGCCAGTGGCGTGTCAGCGTGACGCGAGCGGCACCTGACAGAGACGTGGACCACACGGCGTCCCGTCAAACGCATCAACCGGACGGCACCTGACAGAGACGTGGACCACACGGCGTCCCGTCAAACGCATCAACCGGACGGCACCTGACAGAGACGTGGACCACACGGCGTCCCGTATAACGCACATCAGCCCGACGGCACTGGTCCCGTGTCCGGGAGCAGAGACACTGATCCTCAGATCGCGTCGATTCGATTGCGGACTGCGACGGGCGTTCCCTTCGCACCCGCCGCGTCGCGCGGGGCCGCGGGAATTCGGCAGCGCACCGAAGTGCCGTTCCCGGCACCGCTTGAGATCTCGAACTCGCCGCCCGCCAACTCCACGCGCTCCCGGGCGGATGCCAGGCCTATGTGGCCAGCCTGCAGCGCCAAGCGCAGCTCTTGCTCGGTGAACCCACAGCCGTCGTCTGAGACCTCCAGCACAAGGGAGTTCGCATCGCGATCTACGGTGACGAACACGTTCGACGCCTGCGCGTGCCGCGCGGCGTTGAGGAACAGCTCCCGCGCCAGCGAGAGGATGAGCTGGCCGTCCAGGCCGGAGGCTTCCGGGTCGATGTGGAGATGTGTCTCGAAGTCGCTGCGCGCGGTCTGGCGAGCGACCATCATCTCCAAGGCGTCGCGGAGATCGAGATGATCGAGCAGGTAGGTCGGGTGAATCTCGGCGATGATCGCACGAAGCTGGCCGACGACCTGCCGGAGCGCCTGCTCGGCCAGCTCCAGCATCTCCGGCCGGCCGCCGCGCACCTCGGCAAGGTCCTGCCTCGCCGACAACACGGTCTGGATGATCTCGTCGTGCAGATGAGCGGAAAGGTCGCGGCGGGCACGCTCCTCAGCGGTGACGGCTTGGGCCACCAACCGTCCCCGTGCCCGGGCGAGATCGGCGATCCGCCCCCGGCGCGCGTTGAGCAACGCGGCCAGCAGGACCGATGCTCCGCCAAACCAGACGACGTACAACCCTTGGGCCAGCGCGACCGCCAGCCGGCGGGTCCCGGGGGTCACCGGATGCGCCACGGCTACCAGCATGTAGATGATCCCCGTGACCGCAGAGACCCCAGCCGTGCGCCGCGTCGAGCCGAGCAGCGCGGCACCGAGCGGAAGCGCCAGGAACGCCGCCCGCAGCTGAGAGAACGCACCTCCCGACTCATAGGTAAGCGCGGCGACCAACACCAGATCGCAGGTGAGCAACGCGGACACCGGAATCAGGGACTCGCGACCTCGCCACGCGTCCATCAGCGCAAGCAGGCTGTAGAGACCAGCGACGGCGAGCACCAGGTCGAAGCGACCCGTTCCAACGGTGTCGTGCTCGACAAGACGATCGCCGGCGAACACGATCGGCAGCAGCAGCGGGCGAAAGATCGCCAGCGCCCGCGCACCAGCGCGATCGCTGACGAGGCCGGCCTCGGACGCCACAGGCGGGAGGGCTTCAAGCGCATTCACGGCCCGGACGGCGCCCTGAGTCATTGAAGCATCCCCCGCCGCATCGCCTCCGCGACCGCCGCCGCGCGGTCGTTGACACCGAGCTTCTCGTAGAGACTGGCGAGGTGGGCCTTGACCCTTCCCGTGCTGAGATGAAGCCGGCGGGCCGCCTGCGGCGCCGAGGCTCCGTCGGCGACCAGCCTCAGGACGTCCAGTTCCCTGGAGCTGAGTCTGTGCCGAGACTCCGTGCGCGATTGGATCTCGGCCGCCAGTCCTGCATGAAAGGTCGGAGGGAGCACCACCCGTCCGCGCGCCACCGAGACGATCGCCTCGCACACATCAAGGCGGTCGGCGTCCTTGGACACGAATGCCCGCGCGCCGGCTGCCAGCGCCTCGAACACGAGCGAACTCTCGACATACGCACTCAGGATCACAAGCCGGGTCGGCAAGGCCTCATCGCGCACGGCGCGAGCGACCTTGAGACCGTCCATCCCGGGCATCCTCAGATCGAGCACGCCGACGTTCGGCCGCAACCGCCGGATCAGCTCAAGCGCGGTCTCCCCTTCCGCCGCCTCGGCGACCAGGGTCAGCTCGTCACGTTCCCTGATCCGCCGTGCCAGTCCGTCTCGAAACACTGGATGATCATCCGCGATCACAACCCGGCTGCCCGCTCGCTCTGCCGCTGCGGGCATCCCTCTCATACTCGCGGAATGCGCCGCCTCATCCACGCGGAGCTACTCCCAGCCCAGCGACGCTTCCCGCTTTCGCCGCACGGCAACGCCAGAGACTCTCCGCTTGCTCAGGCCAGTGGCCGGTCCCAGAGCGCCGAGCATTGGCCGAGACAAGCCCGCAGCGCCGCGCCGCCACCAACGCAGAAACGGTGCTGACCTCGATAGAAGGCTTGGACACGGAAGCGAATATCCAGATCTAAATGACCAGACATGCAGGCCCCGTGAGATTCTCAAGCTACCCCAGCCGCGCACGGCGATAGTGAACATGCTGTGACCTCACGCAGCCGGCGATGCCAACCGGCAGCTGCGAGAGCAGGCCGTCTCTCGGAATCGGTGAAGCGGTGGAAGAGTCCGCGCTGCAGCGAACGATCGAGGTGTGGCGGATGGGGTCAGCCCGGCTGATCGCCGGGCTGACCCGCGCGTCGGCGCGGGATCGACGCGCCGCGTCGGCAGATCGACCCATAAGGCATCGCCCTTGCAGGCGTCCGCCGTGGCGCCTTCGCCACGCAGCGATCGTCCGCGCGCCACCGGACGCGGCCTGGGGCCGTCAAGCGCGGCAATCGCGCGACATACCGCGCAATCAGCAGCGCCATCGGATCCGGACGATCTCCAAGCCACGCACCGGCTGGGTATGTCCTAAGACCCGGAGCTCGCCGGCCTAAGCGCTCATCTCAGGGCGTCGATATGGCCGGTTGCCCGATGTGCGCCCGCCCGTCTCAGACGCATCTGGGCGACAGCATCCAAGCGCCGAACGGAGAGAGCCCCGGGAGCGACCGGCGCGGTCCGGGCGTGAGCGTCACGGACACAGCCCTGCCCTCAGGCGACCCGAACTGCCCCGACGGCGGTAGCAGCTTCACCGCTGCGGGCGGCACCACCTACGCCTGCAACGGCGCGCAGGGACCGGCGGGGACGTTCGGCAGCGTGACCGTGCGGACCAGCTCCTTCACGGTTGCAGCCCCAACCCTGGTGGACGATTGCGCGAGCTGCCCGCCCGGCGAGGTGGCCGTTGGTGGCGGAGCATCGATCGGAGCCGGCAACGGCTCCGGCCTGCAGGGCGGGTACGTCGAGACCAGCAGCCCCGACCCGGTCAGCGGGTACCCCCACGGGCCGGTTCGCCATCCTCCAGAACCAGACGAGCAGCCCTCAGCCGGCCAGCGTCTACGTCATCTGCGCGGGCAATGACCCGTCCTGCCGGCGCTCGGCAGCGCTTGCCGGCCCCGGGGCTGACGCCCCGGCGCCGGCGACCTCGGCGCTGCGCCGGAAGAGGTCGCGCTAGATCGCTGACGCGCGCCGTGGAGAGCGGCGTCGATAGAAAGATGTCCGTGCCGGGTCACGTGATCGCGCGCTCGGGGTGATCATTTGCCGGATGAACAACCGCGACCCGCCGTTCGGCGTCTACATCCATGTTCCCTTCTGCGCGGCGCGGTGCGGCTACTGCGACTTCAACACCTACGTCCCGGACGGCGGCGAGCAGCAGCACGAGTTCGTCGAGGCCGCCCTGCTGGAGCTCGGACAGGCGCGCGCCCAGCTCGGAGAGCGGCCGGCCAGCACCGTGTTCATCGGCGGGGGAACGCCGACGCTGCTGGGCGCCGATCCGCTCCTGCGGCTGCTGGCCGGCGTCGCTGAGACCCTGGGACTGGCGCCGGATGCCGAGGTCACCACGGAGGCCAACCCCGAGTCGGTGGACGGGGCGATGCTCCGCAGCCTGCGGAGCGGAGGGTTCACGCGCGTATCGCTCGGCATGCAGTCCGCGGCCGAGCACGTGCTGAGAACGCTGCACCGGGCCCACACCCCCGGCCGCGCGGTGGCCGCGGCCGTCGAAGCGCGCGAGGCCGGCTTCGAGCACGTCTCGCTGGACCTGATCTACGGCACCCCGGGAGAGTCGGACGCCGACTGGCAGCGCACGCTCGATGCCGCGCTGGCGGCCTGGCCGGACCATGTGTCGGCCTACGCGCTGACCGTCCAGCCAGGTACGGCGATCGCCGCGGCGATCCGGCGCGGCACCATGCGCGCGCCCGACGACGACGACCAGGCCCGCCGCTTCACGCAAGCCGACGAAAGGCTTCGGGCCGCCGGGTTTGACTGGTATGAGCTGTCATCCTGGGCATCAGGCGACCGAGCGCGCTGCCGGCACAACCTCGGCTACTGGCTCTCCCACGACTGGTGGGGGATCGGGCCCGGCTCGCACTCGCACATCGGCGGCGTGCGATGGTGGAACGTCCTGCACCCCACCGCCTACGCGAGCCTCTGTCGTCGCGGGCGGTCCCCGGTCGCCGGACGCGAGGTCCTGACCTCCGACCAGCGGGCGCTGGAGGCGGTGATGCTCGGCCTGCGGGTCCGAGAGGGCCTCACGCTCTCCTCGCTGAGCGAGGCGGGGGCACTGGCCGCGCGGCGCCAGGCCGTCGCTCGCCGCGTGGTGATCGCCGGCGACCGCGTCCAGCTCACGCTTGAGGGACGCCTGTTCGCCGACGCCGTCGCGCGCGAGCTGTCGGCGTGATCCACGACCATCGCTGGGGATCGCGCGCGAGCTGTCAGCCTGATGAGCGAAACCGGCGGGCGATCCCGCGCCGGCTGTCGGCGTGATCCACGAGAGCCGCAGGCATCCATCCGAGCGCGCCTGTGATCGGATGCGGGTGAGCGGCCTGCGATCGGCCGGTGGCGAGCGGCGTGATCGGACGGTGGCGAGCGGCGTGATCGGCCGCGGGTGAGCGGACTGCGATCGGCCGGTGGCGAGCGGCGTGATCGGCCGTGAGCGAGCGGCGCACGCGGGCGCTCTCATGCGGGGCCGCCGCAGCTCCGATACCGTTTCGCCGTGGCAGACGCGCGGCGGGCTCTAATGCCAGACGGCACGACCGACGGCGCCCAGGCGCTGCGCCTGGCCCGGGCCGGTCAGTCCGGCGAAGGCACCGAGCACCGCTCGCTCGCCCTCCTGGTGGGCGAGGCGGCCGCGCGGATCACGCGGCTCTCCCCCTCGGAGGCGTTCGCGGCCTGCGCTGCCGACGGTACGCTCATCGACATCCGCTCGCAGGACGCGCGCGAGCTTGAGGGCGTGATCCCCGGCAGCCTGCACATCCCCCGAACGGTGCTCGAGTGGCGCGTCGCGGTGGACAGCCCGTGGCGCAACCGCCACCTAGGGGGCCTGGACCAGCGGCTGATCCTCGTCTGCGACCACGGATACTCGTCGATACTCGCCGCTAGCAACCTCGTCAAGCTCGGCTTCGGCCGAGCCGGTGACGTGATCGGAGGGTTCGAGTCATGGAGGGCCGCCGGCCTTCCGATCGCGCGGTTGCGACATCGACCCGCCCTGGCTGGCGCCCTGCCAGGCACCGGTCCCCCGGAGTAGGGCCGCCGGCGCGATCGACCCGGTCGATCCCGAGGTCGCCTACGGTCCCCGGGCGAGCTTCGCGGTGACCGGCCGACGCCGTACCGCCGCGTAGCATGCCCGCAATGACCGTGACCCAGACCATTCTCGAGGCGATCGAGCGAAGGATCGACCAGGCCAGCGCCGAGATCACGAGGCTGCAGGCGGCGCGCAGCGAGTTGCTGAAGGGCAAGGCGAACGACGCGGGTAAGGCCACCCCCAAGCCCACTCGATCCGGCACCGGCGAACGCCGCCCGCGGCGCAGGCCGGTCCCCGCGGCCGTGCCGGCGGGCGCCGGACCGGCGGCGCCGCGGGACTCGACCTCGGAGACGGCGATCGAGGAAGCGGCGCCCGGCGCAGACCGGATGCCGACGGGAGCGAGCGAGGACTCGAGCGCGGAGGCGAAGACGATCGCGGAGGCCGTGGCGCCCACGGCCACGGGTCCCGCGGACAGACCGGCGGTCCGTCGACGGCGCAGCGCCACTCGGGCGGCGACCGTCGTTCCGGCCGGCAAGCTTGAGGTGCTGCTGGCGGAGGCCGACGGGCTGTCGACGACCGAGCTGGCGGAGCGCGCCGGTGGCAGCGCCACGCAGATCCTGACGCTGCTCCGCGAGCTTGAGCGGGACGGGAAGGTCCGTCGCAGCGGCGAGCGGCGCACCACCCGCTGGCACTGGATCACCGACGAGGAGCGCATCCAGGCTCGCGCGGCAGAGCTGGAGCGCCTCAGCAGGTCCGCCCGCTGAAGGGACCGCGCTTGAGCGACCGGCCGCCGTCGCCCGCCGACACGGCTGTGGTGGACCCAGGAGAGCGGCGACATGAAGTCCGTCGAGGGGGCCTGGGAGCTCGAGGATCTCGGCGACGGCCGCGCGCGCGACATACCGACTCGATGCCGATCCGGGGCCGCGTGCTTGGCCTGTTGATATGCGGGCCGGTCGAGGCGGCCACCCGGTCGATCCTCGTCAGCGGCCGTCCAGGCGAGCTCAAGCGCCGCGTCGAAGGCGGCCCGTGACCGCCGGTGGTCGACTCTCCGCCTGGGCCTGAGCCAGCTCCGACTGCTCGGCGGTTCACCGACTCGCGTCAGGCGCCGCGCCGTCACCGTGAGCGCGCTCCTCCTTACCCGAACCGTGCTCGGCCGGTGTTCCGGGCGCGACGTGGCCGTGGCGCGACTCGAAGGGGTCCGCCGCGGCGCCCTCCGGAGCCTGCGCCTCAAGCGCCGCCTTGACCGCGTCCAGGACGGCCCGCTGCTCGGCCCCCACCGTCGGGAAGCGCGGATCGATCTCCATCAGCGCATGGCCCAGCACCGCCGCGGCACCGACCCGCGCGAACCACTTGCGGTCGGCGGGGATCACGTACCACGGCGCCCATTCCGTGCTGGTGTGCGAGAGCATGTCCGAGATCGCCTCCTGGTAGTCGTCCCAGCGCTCGCGCTCACGGACATCGGCAACCGAGAACTTCCAGGTGTGGTCCGGGAGGTCGAGGCGCCTGAGCAGCCGGGTCCGCTGCTCCTCCTTGGACACGTTCAGGAACAGCTTCACGAGCCGCAGGCCGTTGTCGGTCAGGTAGCGCTCCCAGTCGTTGATCTCACGGTAGCGCCGCTTCCATATGTCACCCCGCTTGGAGGCCTGCGGCAGCTTCTGACGCTCCAGGTTCTCTGGATGCACGCGCACCACGAGCACCTCCTCGTAGTGGGAGCGGTTGAAGATCCCGATCTCACCCCTGGTCGGCAGCCGCTTCGCGTAGCGCCACAGGTAGTCGTGATCCAGCTCCTCCGCCGACGGCACCTTGAAGCTGTGCACCGAGACGCCCTGTGGGTTGACCCCGCTCATCACGTGGCGGATCGTCCCGTCCTTGCCCGCGGCATCGAGCGCCTGCAGCACCACCAGCACGCCGTAGGTGTCCTGCGCAGCGAGCCGCGCCTGATATTCCGCCAGGTGCTCGATGCCCTGCCGCAGCAGCGCCGTCGCGTCACGCTTCTTCACGCCGGCCCTGAACGCGGGGTCGAAGTCCCTATCGAGCCTGACCTTCGATCCGGGCCTGACCCGGAACGGCTCGATGAACTCCGCCAACCTGCTGTGCCGCTCGTCAGCCATCGCCAGCTCCCAGTCGTCGGGTCCCAGATCCACCATCGAGCATCCAACGGTACGACGCGCGCGCCGAGGCCGGCCCGAGTCGACCGACCGCTCGACGGGGCGACGGGCGAGCCGTGGCCCGAGCGTGGCGGGAAGCTACGTAGCGCCTCCGGTGCGCAACGCGGATGGCCGCACACACCCGCCCGCGTATGGTCGGCGGGCACCGGTTGGAGGGCCGGCGCGATGAGCAAGCAGCAGATGAGCAACGCCGACGCGGCCTGGCTGCGCATGGACCGGCCGACGAACCACATGGTCGTCAACTCCGTGATCTGGTTCGACGGGCCGATCGACCCCGAGCGCCATCGAGCCGTCATCCGGGAGCGGCTGGTGGAGCGGTTCCCGCGCTTCGGACAGCGGATCGTGGAGCCACGCCCGGTGCTGGGGCTGCCCTACTGGGAGGACGATCCCGGCTTCGACCTTGACCGGCACATCCATCGCGTCGCGGTTCCGCCCCCGGGCGACAGGGTCGCCCTGCAGGAGCTGGTCGGAGACCTGATCTCCACCCCGCTGGACCGGTCGAAGCCGCTCTGGGACATCTACGTGATCGACGGCTACGGCGACGGGATGGCCCAGGTGACGCGCACGCATCACAGCCTGGCAGACGGGATCGCGCTGGCGCGGGTGCTGCTGTCGATGACCGACGGGCGACCGGACGCCGGAGTCGGATCGGCCGATGGGAGGCGCCTCTCGGACGGACCGCTGGCCGCCGTCGGGCGCCCGCTGGCGGCCGGCGCGCACCTCGTGGACGCGGCCGTGCACGAGGGGGTGGAGCTCGTCACCCACCCCGCATCGGAGCTTCGGGGTCTGGCCGCCACGACGGCGCAGGACAGCCGGGCGCTGGCGAAGCTGCTCTTCACGCCCCCCGACCGCGACAGCCCGCTGCGCGGGCCGCTGGGGGGGCGCCAGCGAGTCGCCTGGACCGATGGGCTCTCACTGGAGGCGATCAGGGCGACCGGCCAAGCGACGGGGACGACCGTCAACGACGTTCTGGTGGCCGCGGTCACGGGTGCGCTGCGGGGCCACCTGATCGATCGGCGCGGGCTGATCGACGAGCTCCGCGCGATGGTCCCCTTCAACCTGCGACCGCTCGACCAGCCGCTTCCACGTGAGCTCGGCAACCGCTTTGGGCTCGTGTACCTGGGACTCCCCGTGGGGATCCGCGGTCCCAGGCGGCGCCTGGACGAGGTCCACCGCAGGATGGACGCGATCAAGCGCTCGCCTGAGGGCGCCGTCGCATACGGGATCCTCGGCCTGCTGGGGCTCGCGCCGCCGCAGATCGAGAGACGCATGATCGACCTGTTCTCGGCCAAGAGCACGCTGGTCCTGACCAACGTCCCCGGCCCACGCCGGCCGATCTACTTCGCGGGCGCACGCGTGGCCGGGATCGTTGCGTGGGTGCCGGCCGCCGGGTCGATCGGCATCGGGGTGAGCATCTTCAGCTACGACGGCCGGGTCACGGTCGGGGTGCGCGCCGACGCCGGGCTCATACCCGAGCCGCAGGAGATCGTCGACGGGATCGCGCACGAGCTGGAGCGGATGACGCGCCTCGGCCGGCGCGCGCCCGCGCCCCTGTGATCGACCCCGGGCGTTGCGTGGCGCGGCCGAGCCCGGCGGCCGCCGCCGTCACCGGCGGACGTAGCGCAGGAACAGGTGGCCGCCGCGCTGCAGCGCCCAGACGAGCTCCAGCTCGAGCGCCTCGGGCAGCGCAGCTCCGGCCGTCACGCCGCGCTCGGCTCCGCCAGCGATCGCGGGCGCGAGCGTGAGGAACAGCTCGTCGACGAGCCCGGCGGCGAGCATCGCGCCGAACAGCAGCGGGCCGCCCTCCAGCAGCAGCGAGCGCACCCCGTGGTCACGGCGCAGAGAGCCTACGACTCCGGGGAGATCCCCCCCGGAGTCGTCGGGCAGCTCGTGCAGGAGAACATCGGCCTCGCACTCGACGGGCACCGCGGTTCCGGCCGGCGCGTAGACCGCCACCCGCGAGCCCCGATCGGCGAACAGCCGGATCCCGAACGGGATCCGGCCGCTGCGAGAGATCAGCACGCCGAGCGGCTGCTGCTCACGACCCTCGGCGACGCGGATCTCCTCGAAGCGCGTGTCGCGGGCGAGCCGTCCGTAGTTCTCGATGCGCATCGTCTCGGTTCCGGCCAGGACCGCGTCCACCTGCGTGCGCAGGAGGTGAAACGACGCACGGTCCCCGTCGCTGCCGCCGAGCGGCCCACTGCGCCCGTGTACGGTCGCCTTCCCATCGGAGCTTGAGACGAAGTTGGCGACCACGTAGGGGCGGTCGGCGGGAGCGCGCGCCTCAAGAGCGAGGCCGGTGTATACAGCCTCAGGCTCGACCGGAGGCCCGGGAGGATGAAGCTGTGCGAACTCCATTCGCTCAACGGTAGACGGCCGGCGGCGCGCACGCCGTCGAGGAGGGTCCGAGCTCCGCGGGCACCGCGAGCGCCCGGATTCCGCGGCACGCATGCGCGTCCCGCTTCCGGCGATGCCCGGAAGGGGAATGTGACGCTCGACGGCGAATCAGTTCCCCTGCGGAGCCCGACCCCGGTCGCGCGCTGCAAAGCCGCTCATCTGCAGCGCTTTACTATCAAACGGCCGCTTCAACGCAGCGCATGATCCAAGGCTCCAAGCGCAACCCCGGCGACGGGAGCGTCCCGTCCACCTCCGAAGTCGGCGCCGCCGGCGCGTTCGACATGGCGATCGCGTTCGAGCAGCGCGAGGACCTGGCCGCCGCGGAGGATGCCTTCAGGTTCGCCGAGCGGCTCGGGCACGCCGGGGCGTCCGTGCGGCTTGGCCTGCTGCTGGAGGAGCGAGACGACCTCGCCGGCGCCGAGGAGGCTTTCCGGCGCGCGGACGCCAGGGGCGATGCGACCGGCGCGTTCCACCTCGCCTGGCTGCTGCAGGAGCGCGGTGATCTGCGCGGCGCCCAGGATGCCTATCGGCGTGCAGACCGGCGCGGCCACCCGGCCGCGGCGTCGAACCTGAGACTGCTGCTCGACGGCGTCCCGGGGCGGCAGGCGACGTCGACGGGCGCGACCGCGCACGAGGCCATCTCCTCGCCCCAGGCCGGCGGGGCGAGCGCGACTCACGGGCACAGCCCGGATGCGTCGCGGCCGGCCGCGCCAGTCACCGGACCTGAACCGGAGCGGAGCGAGGCGCCCGCGCACGCCAACCCGCCCGCGCAGGGACCGCCCGTCGCGCACGGCGAGCAGGCGGCGCAGGGCAACCAGGCGGGCGCGCAGGGCAGCCCGGACCTGATCGCGGAGCTGACACCGTCCCGCAACGCGCGCCGTCGACGTCGCGCGCCCCGCCACGTCCAGGGTCAGCCGCCCACGGCCGCGTCCCTCCCGGCCCACGGCACGCCTGAGGCGGGACCCGCAGCCTCCCCTGCCAGGCCCGGCACGCCCGCCGGCGCCGGCGCTGCACCGGCCGGAGAGCCCTCGGCTCTCCGGCGGCAGATCGCCGAGGCGGCGACCAGCGAGTACCCGGTGCAGAGCCGCCCCGGGCGGGTCCGCCTACCTCGAACCGTCGGCGGCTGGCTGCTGCCCGTGGTCGCCTTCGCGGCCGCGTTCATCGCCGGCGCCGCGACGCTCCCGCACACCGTGCCGACTGCGCAGCTGGCATCCGCCGTGCCGCCCGCCCCGGGCGCGGCGGTGAACATCGCCACCCTCGCATCGGTCCCCGCCCCGGCTTCGGTGCCACTGAGACCGGCAGGAGCGGCCCGAAGGAGCAGACCCGCGCACACCACCAGGACCGCGTCGACGGCGCCGGCGATCGCGTATCAGCCGATCTACTACGGTCCCGTGCCCTCGCCCCCGGTGGAGGCCCCGACCGGCGACTCCTCCGCGACGGCTCCGAGCACCGTCACGCAGCCCTCCACCGCTCCCTCGACGACCGGCCGCACCGCGGGCGGCTCAAGCGGCGCCGGCAGGACGACGCCGGCATCGCACCCGGGTGGCAGCGCCGGCGCGGGCGGGTCGGGCAGCGGCTCGGGGACCGCCACCTCGCCGAGCGCCACCTCCACCTCGCCGAGCACGACCGCCACCTCGCCGAGCACGACCGCCACCTCGCCGAACACCACCGGCGGTCAGACGACGGTCACCGGCAGCACGACCACGCCGCCCGGAGCCGCAGGAAGCTCCACGAGCCCGAGCAGCACGGTCGCCGGGGTCACGGGCGGCGGCTGACCCGCCGGCGTCACGGGCGGCGGTAGACAACCCCGCCGGTTGCCCGGCAGACAACCCCGCCGGTCTCCCGGCAGACAACGCGCCGGTTGCCCGAGACGCGCCCTTGACTCACTCCCCCGGGATGGTTCACGCGACCCTGTAGCCGAGCGCGCGCAGCTGCGCGAACGCGCGCCCGAGCGCCGTCTCGGCGCGCGCAGCCGCCGTCTCGGCAAGCGCGTACGCGCCGGGATCGCGACCCGTCGCGGCCCCTGACAGCGCTCGATAGGCGGCGGCGCTCCGCGTGAGCGCGGCCACGAGGGACGGGTTGACCGCGCTGACGGCGCCGGGGGACACGCCGTCCGCGGTGATGTGCGCGATCGAGCTCGCGGCGGCATCGTCGGCGTGAGCCAGCGCCGCCGCGGCACCGGCGCGTGCGGCGGCGCGCGTGGCCCGCAGTCCCGGTCCCGCGCTGCGGCGGACGGCGTTCAGCGCGTCGATGATCCGATTGAGAGCCAGCGCGTAACCCGCGTCGACGCGCAGCGAGAGCACCGTCCCGGTGGGTCTGACGGTAGCCAGCACACGCTCGCAGGCGCTCGTGAATGCGGTGCTGAAGCTGTCCGACGAGCAGACGGCCGTGACCGTCCCGCCCGTCGTCGGCAGCAGATAGATAGAGGCGGCTCCGCGTCCGCCGGCCAGCGGGGCGTCGAGATAGCGCCGGTACTCCATGCCGCCGAGGACGACCAGCTGGGGAGCCGGAACGCGAGCGAGGTCCGTTCGAAGCGCCGACGGCAGCTCCGGCCCCGGGGGCGACACCGACCCGACCTCCAGCCGCGCGCCGGCCACCTGGTCCGAGGAGAGCATGATCGCGCCCGGCAGGGGAGGGCCGCCGGCATCAGGCTCGCGCAGCCAGCCGGCCGGGTAGCGCAGCGACAGACCGGACGCCGACGCCTGACGATTCAGGGGGGGCGGCGTGCCAGGGGTCCGCTTGAGGCCGAAGTGCGCCCACAGAAACCCGATCGCGGCCACGACCGCGATGCCTGCCAGCCCTCGCAACGGGGTCCGCATCTCCGGCGCGAGCATAGAGGCGGTGGTGGCGCGCGCTCGCGCTCCCGCGCGGCGCTACCGGCCGGCGATGGTCAGCATCGCCGCGCTGGCGGCGGGAACCCGAACCGTGTAGACGCCGCCGGCGGGATCGACGACCGCGTCGGACGCCGGTCCCGACAGCTCGCCGGTCGCCGTCGCCGCGCCGAAGCTGCGCCCCCCTAGGGTCACCCCGGCGGTGGCGCCGGGGCTCGGCGCCTGCAGCCGCTCGAGCGACGCCACGCCCCGGGCGCCGGAGACCCGCAGGTCCATCGTGCTCGCTCCGCGCAGCCGCTTGTTGATCACGACCACGTGGAAGCCGCCGCCCGGCGCCTCGGTCGCCCAGACCTTGATCCCCGCCGGCAGCGGGGACCGCACCGCCAGCAGGCGCGACCCGGCCGGCGCCGCCTGGGCGAACATGATCATCCCGTAGTACTCGGGGTGCACTCGCATCTGCCAGTGGCCGCCCACGTACTCCGGCCCGAGGACCTCGTTGATCGTTCCCGGCACGGTGTGGACGTTGACCCCCGCGACGCCCGCGCGTGCCAGCTCGAAGAGCGCATCGAGCATCCACAGCGCGGAGGCGAACGCGTTGCTGACCCCGCGCATGCCACCGCAGGAGACACCGTTGAGCTCGTCGATGCGAAGGGGCGCCCGGTGCCGCGCCGCGGCACGCAGGTACGGGACCAGCTGCTCGGCCAGGCCCTGCGATGACGACTCGGAGAGCAGCTGCCCGATCGTCACGACCGTCGACCTCGTGCAGTGCTTGAGCGGGTACGCGTGCACGGTGACGATCCGCACCGCCGGCTCCGCCGATAAGAACCGCCCCAGCTGCGCCAGCCAGGAGGGCGCGCCGCTGGCCGGTCCGGCGAGCGGAACGCCCTTCAGCAGCCGGGCGTACTGCGTGAACTGCGCGGTGAATGACGCGGGGTCGTAGTTCGGCGGCCGGCCCGGAACCTGGCGGCCGGACGCGCTGCGGTACCAGCCGAAGCGGCCGTAGAGCTCGGGCTCGTTGCCGATCTCCAGCGCCGCGATCGCCCGGCGCCCGATGCCGGAGATCATCGCCCTGCCCTCCGCGGCCGCGATCGCCGGGTTGCCGGCCTCGAGGTTGACGCCGAGGATCAGGCGTGCGTTCAGCGCCGCGGCGAGCCCGCGCGCGACCGCCATCCACCGCGGCGTCAGCGTGTACCTCACGCCGGGCGGCCGCGGGATCCCGGCGACCGGCCACCAGCTCCAGTCGGTGCTGTCGCCGCCGAACCTCAGCACCGGGCTCTGGTCGGGCGCGATCTGCTCGATCAGGCGAAGCAGCACCGGGTCGATCGCCGACGGGTCGGTGCCCGCGTACTGCTCAAGCGCCTTGAGCTCCATCGACAACCCGACGAACCCGGGCGGTATGAGCCTGACGACGCGGGCGGCGGAGATCTCGGTCGCCGCCTTCGCCGGCGATCCCGAGCCGCCGATCGCGAACACGGCCGCGGCCGCGACCATCAGCGTCAGCGCCATCACGGACGCGGACCTTGCCGGCTTGCGCCGGTGGGCTCCCGAGCTCATCGACTCCTCGACGGTACCGATCCCCGGCGCGTGCCGCCGGCCGGCGTGACCGGCCTGCTCACCGCGCCGAGCCGAGGCCGGCCACCCCACGAGGGCGTTCGGCAATACTCTCAGACCGTGCCGCTCCCACGCGGGCGACACGATCCAGATGGCGAGCGAGCATCAGAACAGCCACGCGCGGCGCCGGCGTCCGAGCATCGGCATCGCACTCTCGTTGGCGATCGCGGGGCTGATCGTGCTGGCGGTCGCGATCAGCGCCCTCTCCCCGAGCTCCGGCGGAGCTGGCGCCCAACCTGCGCAGGTCGCGAACGGCCTGAGCGCCAACCCGGAGCTGGACCCCGGCCAGAGCATCGACAGGCCGGCGCCGAACTTCACCCTCACCGATCAGTTCGGTCGACCCACGTCGCTCAGCGCCTACCGGGGCAAGGTCGTGATCCTCGCGTTCAACGACTCGCAGTGCACGACCGTCTGCCCGCTGACCACGACGGCGATGGTCGACGCCAAGCGGTTTCTCGGCGCCGCAGGGCGCAACGTCGCGCTGCTCGGGATCGACGCCAACCCGAGGGCGACGTCGGTCAGCGACGTCAGGGCGTACTCCCGAGCCCACGGAATGCTCTACAAGTGGCGATTCCTGACCGCTCCGGTGCGCCGCCTGAGGCAGATCTGGAGCAGGTTCGGGATCGGAGTGGAGATCTCCCGGGGCCTGATCGACCACACGCCGGCGCTGTACGTGATCGACCCGCAGGGCAGGGAGCGCGCCCTCTACATCACGCAGATGAGCTACGCGAGCGTGCCGCAGCTGGGCCAGCTGCTCGCCCACGAGGCATCCGCCCTGCTGCCGGGCCACCCGCCGGTGCGCTCGACCCTGTCCTACGCGCAGATCCCGGGGATCGGCCCGGGCACCACCGCAAGCGTCGCGCTCGCCGGCGGCGGCAGGCTGGCGCTCGGCCCCGGCCACGCCCGGCTCCTGCTGTTCTTCGCGACCTGGGACGCCGAGGTCTTCCCGGACCTGGCGGCTCGGCTCAAGGCTCTGAACGGCTACGCGAGGGCCGCAGCCGGCAGGGGCCTGCCCGCGCTGACGGCGGTCGACGAGGGGAGCGTCGAGCCCTCGCCTGCCGCGCTGCCCGCCTTCCTGCGCCGGATGGGCCATCCGCTCTCCTACCCTGTCGCGATCGATCGGACCGGCAGGCTCGCCGACGGCTACGAGGTGCAGGACGAGCCGTGGCTGGTGCTGGTGAACGCCTCCGGCAGGATCGCCTGGTACTACGACATCTCGACCCAGGGATGGCTGTCGCCCGCCGCGCTGGCGGCGCGCGTACGGGCGGCGCTCTCGCACCCGGGCGCCACAACGGCACCGACCACCGCGGGAGCGACCGCCGCGCTGGCGGGCTCGCCCGCCCCACTCGCCGCGCTGCACGCGCAGGCGTCGCAGCTGCTCGGGTCCGACGGCGCGCTGCGCAGGCGCCTGAAGACGCTGCGGGGCTACCCGGTCGTTATCAACGCATGGGCATCCTGGTGCGAGCCGTGCCAGGCCGAGTTCCCGCTGTTCGCGTCCGCGTCCCGGCGCTACGGGCGCCAGGTCGCGTTCCTCGGCGCCGACACCGACGACACGGCCTCCAACGCGCGCGCCTTCCTGGCCGGGCACCCGGTCAGCTACCCCAGCTATCAGGGCACGACCTCGCAGCTTGCGCCGATCGCCTCCGTCGGCGGCCTTCCGACGACGATCTTCCTAAACCGCCGGGGAAGGGTCGTCTACGTGCACGTCGGCCAGTACGTCGCCCAGGGCACGCTGGACCAGGACATCGCAACCCACGCGCTGGGAGGCTGAGCTCGCTCGAGGGTCGCGGCGGACGAGCCGCGACCCTCAGCCTGCCGGGAAGGACTCCAGCGCGGCGTTGAACGTCTGGCTGGGCCGCATCGCCGCATCGGCCAGCACCGGATCGGGCCGGTAGTAGCCGCCGAGGTCGACCGGCGAGCCCTGAACCGCCGCCAGCTCGGCGACGATCGCCTCCTCCGCGGCCTCCAGCCGCTGCGCGAGCGGCCGGAAGCGCTCCGCGAGCGCTGGGTCCTGCGTCTGGTCGGCCAGCTCCCGCGCCCAGTGCATCGCCAGATAGAAGTGGCTGCCGCGGTTGTCCAGCTCACCGGCCCGGCGAGATGGGGAGCGGCCATGCTCGAGCACGGAGCCGGTGGCCCGGTCCAGCGCGTCGCCGAGAACCCCGGCGGCGCGGTTGCCGGTCTTCTCGGCGAGCGTCTGCAGCGACACCGCCAGCGCGAGGAACTCGCCGAGTGAGTCCCAGCGCAGATGATTCTCGGCCTGGAACTGCTGCACGTGCTTGGGCGCCGAGCCGCCGGCGCCGGTCTCGAACATGCCGCCGCCCGCCATCAGCGGCACGATCGAAAGCATCTTCGCGCTCGTCCCGAGCTCGAGGATCGGGAACAGGTCGGTGAGGTAGTCGCGCAGCACGTTGCCGGTGACCGAGATCGTGTCCTCGCCGCGTCGCGCGCGAGCGAGCGTGAGCCGGGTGGCGGCCGCCGGGTCGAGGACCCGCAGGTCCAGGCCGTCGGTGTCCAGGCGCTCCAGCTCCTCGCGCACCTTGACCAGCAGCTGGGCGTCGTGGGGGCGCGTCTCGTCAAGCCAGAAGATCGCCGGCCAGCCGGTCGCGCGGGCGCGAGAAACCGCCAGCGAGACCCAGTCACGAACCGGCGCGTCCCTGGTCTGGCACATGCGCCAGACATCGCCTGCGCGCACCTCGTGCTCGAACAGCGTCGCGCCCGAGCCGTCGAGCACCCGAACGACGCCGTCGGCCTCGATCCTGAACGTCTTGTCGTGCGAGCCGTACTCCTCGGCCGCCTGGGCCATCAGCCCCACGTTCGGCGTCGTTCCCATCGTCGCCGGGTCGAAGGCGCCGTTGCGCCGGCAGTCGTCGACCGTCTCGGCGTACACGCAGGCGTAGGAGTGGTCGGGGATCACGAACAGCGTGTCGTGCGGGTCCCCGTCGCGGCCGTACATCCTTCCGCCGGCGCGGATCGCGGCCGGCATCGAGGCGTCGACGATCACGTCCGACGGCACGTTCAGGGTCGTGATCCCGCGATCGGAGTCGACCATCGCCACACCGGCTCCCTGCGCGAGCGCGTCGTCGATCAGGATCCTGGCGTCGTCGCGCTGCTCAGGGGAGAGGCGATCGAGCCCCGAAAGCAGCGATCCGAGGCCGTCGTCGGCCGACAGGCCGACTGCCGCCAGCGCGCTGCCGTGGCGCTCGAACAGCGACGAGAAGAAGGCGCGCACCGCGTGGCCGAAGATGATCGGATCCGAGACCTTCATCATCGTCGCCTTGACGTGGATCGAGAAGAGCAGGCCCTCCTCCCGGGCGCGCGCGACCTGATCGGCGAGGAAGCGATCGAGCTCCGCGGCGCGCATCACCGACGCGTCAAGCACCTCGCCGGCGAGCACCGCCAGAGGGGGCCTCAGCTGCGTCAGAGCGCCGTCGCGGCCCACGTGCTCGATCCGGACCTCCCCCGCCTCGGCGACGGTCGCCGAGCGTTCGGTGTCACGGAAGTCGCCGGCGGTCATGGTCGCGACCCGCGAGCGGGAGTCCGGCGACCAGGGGCTCATCGAGTGCGGGTGCGACCGGGCGTAGCGCTTGACCGACGCCGGGGCGCGCCGATCCGAGTTGCCCTCGCGCAGGACGGGGTTGACCGCGCTGCCGAGCACGCGGTCGTATCGGCGGCGGATCTCGCGCTGCTCGTCGTCGGCGGGCTGCGCAGGGAAGTCGGGGACCGGCATTCCCTGGGCCTGGAGCTCCGCGATCGCGGCGCGCAGCTGCGGCACCGAGGCGCTGATGTTGGGCAGCTTGATGATGTTCGCCTCCGGCCTGCGAGCGAGCTCGCCCAGCTCGCTCAGCGCGTCGGGGACCGCGCGGTCGCCGAGGCGCTCCGGGAACTGGGCGAGCAGGCGGCCGGCGAGCGAGATGTCGGCCAGCTCCATGTCCACGCCGGCCGCGGACGCGAACGCGCGCACGATCGGCAGCAGCGAGCGAGTCGCCAGCGCGGGCGCCTCGTCGGTGTGGGTGTAGACGATCCTCACGCGGCGATCCTCCAGGTGTTGTGCGAGACGCGGATCAGCTCCGTGGGTCCCGTCTTGGCGCTGAAGGCGCCCTCGACCGCGTCGCTGAGATGCAGGTCGTTGACCGAGACCAGCGCCGTGCCGCCGTGGACGATCACGCCGCTGACGGCCACGTGCGCGAGAGCTGCGCGCTGCTCAGACGAGAGGTTCAGGGCGATCGTCGACATCAGTGAGGCGCACGAGTAGCCGTGCACCGTGTGGGCCAGCCTGTAGCGGCCGGCCGCCGTCATCATCGAGCAGAACGCGCGGCCGTCGGCGCGCGACAGGTCCGACAGCGAGGCGCTGACCGTCCGCTCCACCGCGGTGACCTGAGGAGAGGGCGAGGCGGTCGAGCCGCAGCCCGCGGCGATGACTCCCAGCAGGACCGCGGCCGCCAGGGTCGCACGTCTGAGTCTCACGCCGCGTGAGCCTAGCCGAAGCTGCACGGACCGGGCGTGCGAGGATGCTCGCCCCACACGAACGAGGAGACACCGACATGTCCGAGCGCCCGCCGCTCCCACCGTTCACCGCCGAGAGCGCCGCGCTCAAGGTCCAGCTCGCCGAGGACGCATGGAACACCCGCGACCCGGAGCGGGTGGCGCTCGCCTACAGCGAGGACTCGGTCTGGCGCAACCGAGACACCTTCATCAGGGGCCGCGCCGAGATCGTCGCGTTCCTGACGGCCAAGTGGGAGCGCGAGCTCGACTACGCGCTGCGCAAGAGCCTCTGGGCCTTCGACGGCAGCCGGATCGCGGTCCGCTACCAGTACGAGAGCCACGACCGCGACGGGCAGTGGTGGCGCAGCTACGGCAACGAGCTGTGGGAGTTCAACGAGCACGGGCTGATGGTGCGCCGCGAGGCATCGATCAACGACGTCGCGATCTCGGAGGCGCAGCGGCGCATCTTCGGCCCCCGTCCGGAGGCCGAGCACGGGGCGCAGATCCCGCTGCAGTGAGCGCCGGCCCCCGCGGCCGAGGGCGCCGGCCTCCGCGGCCGAGGGCGCCGGCCTCCGCGGCCGAGGGCGCCGGCCTCCGCGGCCGAGGGGCGCCGGCAGCCCTTCAATCAGCCGTTCCGAGCGGGTATCGCCACGCGCGTCGAGCCAGGCGCCGTTTGAATCAATTCGTCCAAAGATGTGCCGTCACGCTCTCAAGTAGGGAGCGCGACGAGCCGATCCCCCCTGACCGAAGCCAGACCCAGGACAGGAGAGAACCGGCGTGCACAGGATTCGATCGATCCGGACAAAGCTGCTGCTGGCCGTGCTGCCGGTCGTCGTGATCGCGGTGGTGGCGATGACGGTCATCGCGGTAGACAAGAGCACTACCGCGCAGCAGACGAGCGTCTCGCAGAGCATCGCAAACGCCAACCGCGCCCAGGCGCAGGCGTTCAGCGGCGAGGCCGCCGGCCACATGGCGATCGCGCGCACGCTGGCGTCGGTCGGAGACGTGATGGTGGGCGGCAGCCGCGCGGCCGTGATGGAGATCGAGAAGCGGGTGCTGGACCGCAACCCGGAGGTCGCCGGCGTCTACATCGACTACCTCCCGAACGCGTTCGACAGCGATGCCGCCTACCGCAACACGCCGGGAGCGAACGCCGCCGGCGTGTTCGGAAGCTACTGGAACCGGCTGGGAGGCAAGGAGAACCTGACCTTCGCCATGCAGGGCTACAACACCTTCGCGTGGTGGGACCAGCCCCGGGACACCGGCGGGGACAGCTACATCGAGCCGTACCTGTGGCAGGGGACGCTGCTCGCGAGCTACACCACCCCGATCCGCCACAACGGCCGCTTCGTCGGGGTGGCGGGCATCGACATGCTGCTGAAGTCGCTGGACCAGCACGTCAGCTCGATCCGTGTCCTGAAGACCGGCTACAGCTTCGTGGTCAGCCATTCCGGTCTGTTGGTCTCCTATCCGCGCCGGAAGCTGGTCGGCCGCGAGAACCTGGACCAGCTGGCGAGGTCGACCCATACGCCGGCTCTCGCCCAGATCGCGGCGGCTGTGCGGGCCGGCCGCAGCGGCTCGGTGACGACCGTCGATCCACTCACCGGCAGGCAGGTGAAGATGTTCTACACGCCGGTTGCGGCCGGCGGCTGGGGCTTCATCGCGGTCGCGCCGATGAGCGAGATCCTGGCGAGCGCCCACAGCCTGCGGACCGCGCTGATCATCGTCGCGGCGATCGTCCTGCTCGCGATCGCCGGCGTGATCACGCTGGTCGCGGCGCGACTGGCGCGGCCGGCCGTGCGCGTCAGCGCTGCCGCCCGGCGGATCAGCCATGGCGACCTCGAAGTAGACGTGGCCGACGACGCCAACGACGAGATCGGCCAGGTCGCGCAGAGCTTCCGGGCGATGGTCGACTACCTGTCCGAGATGGCCGAGGTGGCTGACGAGATCGCCGCGGGTAACCTCGACGTCGAGGTCCGAGCCCGATCTGAACGTGACCGCCTCGGCACCGCGATCGGCGCGATGCGCGACCACGTCGAGGCCCTGATCCGGCAGATCTCGTCCACCTCCGGGGCGGTCGCCTCATCCTCACGGGAGATGGCGACGACGTCGGTGGAGGCGGGCCGTGCCGTCAGCGAGATCGCGCGCGCGGTGGAGGACGTGGCGAGCGGCGCGGAGCGCCAGGCGCGGGCGATGGAGTCGGCCCGCACGCTGACCGAGGACATGGTCGAGGTCGCGGGCGAGAGCGCGCGGACCGCTCAGGAGACGGCCGACCTGACGTCCGCGGCGCGCATGACGGCCGAGGAGGGGGTGGCCGCGGTCGCGCGCGCCACCGAGACGATGGAGGCCGTCAAGCGGGCGAGCCTGCAGGCGACCGATGCGATCCGCGCGCTCGGGGCCAAGTCCGAGCGCGTCGGCGGGATCATCACCACGATCACGGCGATCGCGGAGCAGACAAACCTGCTTGCGCTCAATGCCGCGATCGAGGCGGCCCGTGCCGGCGACCAGGGGAGGGGCTTTGCGGTGGTCGCCGAGGAGGTGCGCAAGCTGGCAGAGGAGTCCCAGGCAGCCGCATCGTCGATCGGGGAGCTGGTCGCGGAGATACAGGCCGACACCAGCGGCGCGATCGCGGTCGTCGAGCGCGGCGGAAGCGCGATCGACGAAGGCGTCACGACCGTGTCAGCCGCGCGGGACTCGTTCCTGGCGCTCGGCGCCTCGGTGGACGACGTCTCGCGCCACACGACGGAGATCATGAGCTCGATCGGCCGCGTCGCCACCAGCTCCCGGCGGGTGCAGGAGGAGATCGCCGAGGCCCACGCGGTCGCCGAGGAAGCCTCCGCTTCGACCGAGCAGGTGAGCGCCTCGACCCAGCAGACGAGCGCGTCGGCTCAGCAGATCGCCGGCTCCGCGGGCCAGCTGGCACAGACCTCGGAGCAGCTTCAGGGTCTCGTATCCCGGTTCAGGCTGCGCTCGTAGACAGGCTGGCCCGGGCCGCCGTCCCGCACGCCCATCGGTCGCCGTCCCGTAAGCTGGACGGCGATGCTCGGACTGCCAGACGGCATCAGGGCGTGCCTGTTCGACCTCGACGGGGTGCTCACGCAGACCGCCAAGGTGCATGCCAGGGCCTGGAAGCAGACGTTCGACCAGCTTCTGGCCAGGCGCGGGCAGCCTGAGTTCGACATCGTCGCCGACTACGACGAGTACGTCGACGGCAAGCCACGGTATGACGGCGTGCGCTCGTTCCTGCGGTCGCGCGGGATCGACATTCCCGAGGGACATCCGGACGACCCCCCGGACGCCGACACGATCCGCGGCGTCGGCAACAGGAAGAACGAGCTGGTGCTGAAGCTGATCGACCGCGACGGCGTCGAGGCCTACGACGGCTCGGTCC
>JAJZWB010000191.1 GCA_021846845.1 Actinomycetes bacterium
TGGGAGCTGGTGCTGCCCGCCCTCGAGCGCCGCCACGAGGTTCTGGCGCCGACGATGGCGGGGCACCTTGGCGGGCCGCCGCTGCGGGTCGCCGACGACGAGGGACTCCTCGAGGCCGTCCAGGACACGATGGACGCGGCCGGGATGCCGGTCGCTCACCTGGTCGGCAGCTCGCTCGGCGGCTACCTGGCCCTGCGTCTGGCCGCCCGCGGCCGCGCGCTCTCGGTCGTAGCGCTCGCCCCGGCCGGAGGCCTCCCGGCCGGCGACGCCGCGGCACGGCGCCGGGCGATGCGGCGCCTGAGACTCACCCATGATCTGGTCCGCTCGGCCGCCCCGCTCGCGAGCGAGATCATCGGCTCCCGCTCGGGCCGGCGCCGCGTAACGGAGATGTTCGCCGTCAACTTCGAGCACATACCGGCCGAGCTGCTGGAGCACCTCATGGTCGGCGCCGCGGGCTGCGAGGCCGCCGAGCCGCTGATCGAGCGCTGGGGTCGCGCGGGATGGGAGCTGGAGGCGGAGCGGATCGAGTGTCCGGTTCGGATCGTGTGGGGCGTGGAGGATCGGGTGCTTCCATGGCCGAACGCGGCCGAGCGCTACCGCACGGAGTGGCTTCCCGACGCGGACTGGGTGCTGCTGGATGGAGTGGGTCACAGCCCTCAGCTGGATGTGCCGGACGTGACCGCCCGGCTGATCCTGAAGCTCACCTGCGACCGAATCGGATCGGCTGGACGTGACCGTCCGGCTGATCCTGAAGCTCACCTGCGACCGAATCGGATCGGCTGGACGTGACCGTCCGGCTGATCCTGAAGCTCACCTGCGACCGAATCGGCGACCGCGGTCCGGCCCGGGCGGCCGCCGCGCTCCCTCAGTGGACGGCGGAGACCCTGAGGACCACCGGGCCCCGGTTGGAGCATGCCTGGAACGGGAACGGCACCCTCTGCGCGCGCGCCTGTCCGGGCGCCCATACGCGGATCCCGGCCGCGGTCACGATCCGGCAGCCGGCGTAGCTGCCGGCCTCGACGATCCCGAGGTCCGCATGTGCGGTTGCGCCGTTGCGCAGCATGACGGTGCGCACCCGCCTGGTCGGGTTGCGGCTGCCGGCGCTCCCGAGGCTCCCCCCGCGCAGCCCGATCGCCGAGACCGCAGGGTAGCCGCGGAGCGTGCAGGGGGCACCCGACAGGTTCGTGAAGTTCAGCGTGTAGTAGATCGTGCCCGCGGCGCCGTTGGGCTGCGTGTCCAGCCAGGTGACGAGGCCGCCGGCCCTGCAGGTGGCCGCCGCCGTCCGGGAGCGGCCGGCCGCGCCGGCCGGCGCAGCCGCCAGCGAGCTGCAGAGCACCCCGACCGAGGCGGCGATCGCAAGCGCGGTCGCTCGTCGGCGTGAAGCTGGGCGGGTGGTCATGGGTGGTCCCTCCGATCCTGGGTGTGAGAGCCTGCCGGTGCTCGGGCCATTATCGATCGCAGGCTGGCTGGCGGACCGCCCGCCGCCCGGGGACCGCCTTCGGGGGACCGTTCGGGCGAGTGCGCGGGCCGGCCTCAGCCGTCCTTGCGCGGGGCGTCCCGGATCGCGATGTTGACGGCGGTCAGGGCGCAAACCCGTCCGTCGTCGTCACGCACCTCAACCTCCCACAGCCATCGGGTCGCGCCACGGTGGCGCGGCGTCGCCGTCGCGTTGGCCCAGCCGTCGATCAGCGGTCGCAGGAAGCTCGTGTCGTTCGACATCCCCATCACCGCCCTGCCCGGGCCGCCCGCTCCCACCCACGTCCCCCACGAGGCCAGCGACTCGGCCAGCGCTGCGACGACGCCGCCGTGCAGCAGCCCGGTCGGCTGGCGCAGCTCGTCGCGGATCCTCACCCGACCGCGCGCGAGGGAGCCGTCGGGCGCGATCTCCTGAAGCTCCACGCCGTACAGGGCGTCGAATCCGTCCTCGAACGCAACCACCGCCGCAAAGTCGCCGGAGCCGGCGGGAAGGCCGGGCACGAGTGGAGGCTGCGCGCTGCCCCCGGAGCCGGGGTCCGTCGGGCCGGTGGGCGGATCGTCCGTCATGCGGGCAGTATGCATCGCTAGGCTCGCTCGCGATGAGACGCATCGATCACCTGCACAACGAGGGGCGCCCGTGAACCGCGCGGCGATAATCGGTGCCGGCCCGTCCGGCTTCTACGCGGCCGACCAGCTGCTCAGGGCAGGCTTCGAGGTCGACCTGCTCGACGCGCTGCCGACGCCGTTCGGGCTGGTGCGCGCCGGCGTGGCTCCGGATCACCCGAAGATCAAGTCGGTCACCCGTGTCTATGCCAGGACCGCCGCGCACGAGTCGTTCAGGTTCTTTGGCGGCGTGACGCTCGGGGCCGACATCTCGCGTGAGGAGCTGCTGGAGCGCTATCACGCGGTCGTCTACGCGCTTGGCACCGCGACCGACAACCGGCTCGGGATCCCCGGTGAGGACCGTCCGGGCTCGCATGCCGCGACAGAGTTCGTCGCCTGGTACAACGGCCACCCGCACTTCGCCCATCAGACGTTCGATCTCGACTGCGAGCGGGCCGTGGTGATCGGCAACGGCAACGTGGCGCTCGATGTCGCGCGCATGCTGGTGCTGGATCCGGGCGAGCTCGCGCCGACCGACACCGCCGATCACGCGCTGGAGGCCTTCGGCGCCGCCGGCGTCGCCGAGGTGGTGCTGCTCGGTCGCCGCGGACCTGCGGAGGCCGCGTTCACCAACCCGGAGCTGCTGGAGCTCGGCGAGCTTGCGCGGGCCGACGTGATCGTCGATCCCGCCCAGCTGGAGGGCGTGCCCGAGCCGCCGGACGCGATCAAGCGCCGCAACGTAGAGATCCTGCGGGATTACTCGCGGCGCTCGCCCGCGGGTCGCTCGCACCGGCTGGAGCTGCGCTTCCTGCGCTCGCCCCTGGAGATCCTGGGCGAGGGGGATCGCGGTCGGGTGACCGGCGTGCGGGTGGGGATCAACCGTCTGGTGGCCGGGGAGGACGGCGGCGTGCGGGCGGAGCCGACCGGTGAGCAGGAGGTGATCGAGTGCGGCCTGGTGCTGAGGTCGATCGGCTACCGGGGCCTGCCGCTCGCCGGCATCCCGTTCGACGAGCGCCGCGGCCTGATCCGCAACCGTGGCGGGCGCGTGGAGTCGGATTCGGGAACGTGCCGGGGCGAGTACGTGGTCGGGTGGATCAAGCGCGGTCCCTCGGGCGTGATCGGGACCAACAAGAAGGACGCGTCCGACACCGTCGCGCGGATCCGGGAGGACCTTGAGGCGGGCGCGCTGCGCAGCCCCGATCCCGAGCTGTCGAGCCCAGAGGCGGTCGGGGCGTGGTTGATAGAGCGCGTACCGGAGCTCGTCACATGGGAGGGGTGGCAGGCGATCGACGCGCATGAGACCGCGCTGGGCGAGCCCGCCGGGCGCCCGCGGGTGAAGCTCGTCCGCATCGAGGCCCTGATCGAGGCCAGCCGGGGCGCGGGCGCGCGCCGCTGAGGCGCGACGGCCGCGGGCCCGGTCGCTCAGCGGGCGCCGGCGCGTCGCCGGCCGGGCTCTCAGCCGTCGCGCGGCACCGGCGACCACCGGCTCCGCGTCAACCGCAGGATCCGGATCGGCTCGCCGGCGCGACCGATCCCGTCGCGCTCGGGCTGCATGCCGATCGCGGCCGCGACCGCCAGCGACCGGCCGTTGGCCGGCGCGACCCGCGCCACCACGCTCGGTGCTCCGACGCGCTCGAAGGCCTCATCGCGCAGCGCGGCCGCGCCCTCGCGCGCGAGGCCCCGGCCCCAGGCCTCCGGTGCAAGCCACCAGCCGAGCTCGTGCTCGGCGGCGTCGACGCCCGCGCCCTCGCCCGCGAATGAGAGCGCGAAGAAGCCGATCGGAGAACCTCCCTGGACCTGGCTCGCGATCCGCCAGCCGAAGCCGTGCAGCCGCCAGTGCTCGACGTTGCGCGCGGCGACCTGCGCCACCCGGGCCTCGGTCCAGATCGCTCCGTCGCCGATGTGGCGCATCACCGCCGGGGTCGCCGACATGCGGGCGAGCAGCGTCGCGTCGGCCTCATCCCACGGGCGAAGCCGCAGCCGGCTGGTGCTCAGGACCCGCGCCATCCTCCAGCGGAGCGTAGACATCGGGCTCAGTCCCGCGCCGCGCGACCCGGCCGCACCCGGGTGCGGCGTCCGGTCCGGCGCGTGAGGCGCGTGCGTTGCGCCCCCGCCGGACCGGCTCGGCGGACTCTAAGAGCTGCGGCCCGGTCAGCCCGCGGCGCGGGTCGCGGCGGGCGCGAACACGTAGTCCGACGGGCGAAACGCGGACG
>JAJZWB010000192.1 GCA_021846845.1 Actinomycetes bacterium
TCTGTGGCTCGACATCGACGGCGCCACCTCCGACTCCTACACGCTCGCCATCGGCGACGAGGGCGCGCTGATCCGTGCGCAGGTGACCGCGTCCAACCCCGACGGCACGGCCGTCGCAGTCACCCCGGCGACGCCCGCCGTCGCGGCCTCGCCGCCGGCCAACACAGTCCAGCCGTCGGTCACCGGGATCGCCCGGCGCGGGAACACGCTGTCGTCGACGACGGGCGCCTGGAGCGGGACAGGCAACACGCTGACGCTGCAGTGGCAGCGCTCGGCCGACGGCGGCAGCACCTGGAGCAACATCGCCGGGGCGACCGGCCCGCTCTACACGCTGCAGGTGGCGGACGAGGGCGACCCGATCCGGCTCCTGGTCATCGCGGCCAACCCCGACGGGAGCGCGAGCGCCGCCAGTCCCGTGACCGTGCCCGTCGCGACCGACCCGCCGGTCGACACCGCGGTGCCGCAGATCACGGGCGCGGCGAAGCGGACGGAGACGCTGACCACGAGCTCCGGCACCTGGAGCGGGGCCGGCGACTCGCTGTCCTATCAGTGGCAGCGCTCGGCCGACGGCGGCAGCACCTGGACGAGCATCGCCGGCGCGACCGAAGTCGCGTACACGCTCGGGATCGGCGACGAGGGCGACGTCGTGCGCGCGGTCGTGACCGCCACCAATCCGGACGGCAGCGTCGTCGCCTCCAGCGCGCCGACCGCCGCGGTCGCTCCGGCGCCGCCGGTCGCCACCGCGGCGCCGCAGGTGCTCGGAGTTCCAGCGCTCGGCCGGACGCTGTCGACCGACGGCGGCGGCTGGTCGCCGAGCGGTCCCACGCTCGCCTACCAGTGGCAGCGCGGCGACGCCGCCGACGGCTACTCGGACATCGCCGGCGCCACGTCCGCCGACTACACGGCCGTGGCAGCCGACGTCGGCTATGACCTGCGCGTCGTGGTGACCGCCACCAACCCCGACGGCAGCGCGGTCGCGACCAGCGCTCCGACCGCGACGATCGAGCAGCCGCCGGTCAACATCACGGCGCCGGCAGCTCCCGCCGGGACGCTGATGAACGGGTACACGCTGACGCCCTCCGACGGGACCTGGAACGAGGCCTCCACCTTCTCCTACACGTGGCTGCGCTGCCCTGGCACGGCCACGACCGTCACCGCGAGCTGCGCGCCGATCTCCAGCGCCTCGGCCTACACGCTGTCGGTCTCCGACATCGGCTATGAGATCGCAGTGACCGTCACCGCGACGTCGGCCGGCGGAGCGACCTCGGTCGACAGCGCTCTGACCGGTGTCGTCACCGGGCAGCCGCTGACCGACACGATCCCGCCGAGCATCAGCGGCAACCCCCAGCCGCCGAACACGCTGTACGCCAACCCGGGGAGCTGGAGCGTGACGCTGTCGACCGCGACCTACCAGTGGGAGCGGTGCAACGCCGACGGCGTCACCGGCTGCGCCATCGTCGCGGCCGACACCTCGCACTACACGCTCACCGGCGCCGACGACGGGCACACGCTCGTCCTGATCGCGGACGTCACCTCGCCGGGGAGGGCGGGCACGGCGCAGAGCGCGCCGCTCACCGTCGAGCCGCAGCCGCTGCCGCAGCCGACCGTGCTGCCGACCGTCAGCGGCGTTCCGATCCGCACCCACACGCTCGCGGCCAGCGGCGGCAGCTGGACCAACGACCCGACCACGCTCGGATACCAGTGGGAGCGTTGCAGCGCATCCGGAACCGCCTGCGCCGCGATCCCCGGCGCGACCGCGGTCACCTACCAGCTGACCGCCGCCGACGAGGGCTTCGAGATCACCGTCGCCGTGACGGCCGGCAACTCGTCGGGCGCGAACACCGCCCAGGCCACGCCGACCGCGATCGTGACGGGCCTGCTCCCGGTCGCCACCGGCGCGCCGCAGCTGAGCGCGCTGGGCGTCCAGCAGGGTACGCCCGTGTCGGTCACCCAGGGCAGCTGGCAGACGACCGCCGGCACCGCCTACGCGACCCAGTGGCAGCGTTGCGACGCAACCGGCGGATCCTGCGTCGCGATCTCCGGGGCGAGCGGGTCCTCCTACACGCCGGCCGCGGCGGATGTCGGCTCGACGCTGCGCGCGTTGGTGACCGCGACAGATGTCGACGGCTCGACCGCGTCTGCCTCGCAGACTTCCGACGTGGTCCTTCCGGCCGCGCCGCGCTGGACGACGCTGCCGGTGCTGAGCGCCACCGGGGGCGCCGTCGGCGACACCATCACCGTGACCCCGGGCACGTGGTCAGGGCCGGCGGTCAGCTCCGACGCGATCCAGATGATGCGCTGCACGAGCTCGTGCGCCCCGATCGCCTCCGGGACGGCGTACACGATTCAGAACTCGGACGTGGGCGCGGTCCTGCGCGTGCGTGAGACGGCCTCCAACGCTGGCGGGGCCACGGTCGTGTGGTCGGCGGCCTACGTCGGCCCTGTCGGCTCGGCCGGCGCCGGCTCGGTGGTGATGATCACGGGACGCGCGATCGTGCGCGGGGACACCGGCACCGCGCTGGCGATCGCGCAGGTGTCGGCCGGAGCGTCGGCATCGCCGGACCTCGTGGCTCGCCATCGTGGCGGCGGCACCGGCGCCCGTCACCGCTACGAGGCCCGGCGGCAGGCGCGAGCCGGCCTGCGCACGGTCACGGTTCGCCGGGCGCGGAACCTCCGCGGCGTCCTGCGCGTGTGGGTCTGCCCAGTCGCCGCAGCCGGACGCGGCCAGGCCCCGCCCGCGTGCACGCGTCAGCTCACGCTGCGCGGCCGCTGGCTGAAGATCACGCTGCCCGCGGCGATGACCGGCCGGGTGCGGGTGGTCGTGGTGCACGCGGAGCCACGGCGCCGGCGGTAGGGGTCTGAGGTCGACGCCGCTGACGGTCGGAGGCAGCCCGCCGTCGCGGTCCGGGCGCAACGCCGGGGCGGCGCAGCGGGACCGGCGGATCTGGGACGCGTCCTCGGTCGCTGCAAACGTCCCAGCGGCGAGGGCAGCACGCGGAGGGGGGGCGTTTGCGTCCTGGTGGACGGCAAACGTCCCACGGGCAATCGGCGACCGCGCGCGGGGGGCGTTTGCGTCCTGGTGGACGGCAAACGGCCCACGGGCAATCGGCGACCGCGCGCGGGGGGCGCTTGCGTCCTGGTGGACGGCCAAGATCCCAACGCACGCTTGAAACGTCGCGAGTGGGACGTTCGCCGCCGCGGCAGCCACCCCGCCGACGTGCATCCCGGACTCGATGTGCGCGTCGCGGCCGCATGCTCGGAGCTGTCCGTCAGCAGGGGCCCCGGTCGAAGCGGATCCGGTCGCTGAGGGCGCCGGTCAAGAATCGCCGGCGCGATCCGATCACCCGGGGCACGAGCGCCCATGAGCGCGACCTCCGACATAGACCTGCGCACCGATCCAGCCACCCCTGCGGCGGGGGCCGTCCCGCCCCGCTGCGACTGGGAGCCGCGCGTGCTCGTCGTCGACGACGATCCCGTCTGCCGTGTCGCCGCTCACAGCGTGCTTGAGCGGCTTGGCCTGAAGGTCGATCTGGCGATCGGCGGTCGTCAGGCGCTCGAGCTGGCGGGCGCATGGCCTTACATGGCGATCTTCATGGACTGCTTCATGCCGGGGGTCGACGGCTACGAAGCCACCCGCCGGATCAGGGGCAGCGCGGGCGCCGACCGCAGCCCGCTGGTGATCGCCGTCACGACGCAGTCGCGCCACGTCTGCCTCGCGGCCGGGATGGACCACTACGTCGGCAAGCCGATGCGCTTCGAGCGGTTGAGCGCAGACGCGCAATCGCTCGGCCTGATCGGGCCGTGCGATTCCGCCCCGCATTGGGCGGGAGCCGCCGGAGCGGTTCCGGCAGAGCCGTTGCTCGGTCCGGGACCGGCTCTGGAACCAGAGCGCGTAGCCCGTCTGCGGGCCGAGTTCCTCACGCGCGCCGTCGCTCATCTCCCCGGACTGTGGCGAGCCGCGAACCGTGGCGATGCTGGGGCGGTGTCGGAGATCACCCGTGACCTGGAGCTGCGTGGGGCGTCGGTTGGGGCCGACCGCATCTCGGCGATCGCGGGTCGCATGGTCGTCGCCGTTCGGCGCGGCGAGACGGCTGGACTGCCGTCGGGGGTCGCCGAGCTGCGTCGCGCGATCTCAGACACTGAGCAGGATCTGCATGCCCCGGCGCGTGCCGACCTGGGCGTGGTCCCCGCCCCGCAGCAGGCCCCGGCCCCACCCGCCGCGCAGGCCCCGGCCGCCGCGCAGGCCCCGGCCGCCGCGCAGGCCCCGGCCGCC
>JAJZWB010000193.1 GCA_021846845.1 Actinomycetes bacterium
CGGCACCCAGAGCTCGACGATCGTGTTCCCGATGCCCATCGACCTGATCAAGCCCATCGCGGACGCGCTTGGAGCCGCGCGCGATGCCGCCCCGGGCGCGGTCGGGGATGCCGGTTCCGGGTCAGATACGCAGGCCGCGCTCAACGGCGCGGGCGCCGCGGGTATCGGGGCGCCGGCGGGCGCTGCTCCGGGGATCGGGGCGCCGGCGGGTGCTGCCCCGGGGATCGGGGCGCCGGCGGGCGCTGCCCCGGGGATCGGGGCGCCGGCGGGTGCTGCCCCGGGGATCGGGGCGCCGGCGGGTGCTGCCCCGGCGCCGTCCAACACGAGTCCGGCAGGCTCGCCGGTCCGGCCGGATCGGCCCGCCTAGGGCCACGAGCACGACCGCCCCGAAGGCGTTGGGGGGTTGATCGCGGTATGGGCGGCTAACCCCCAACCTCAGGACCCCCCCCAGCGCGCGGTCGCCGTTGCCGGCGAGGACCGGGCGCTCGACTGGCCGGCGAGGTTGAGAGCTCGAGTCAGCATCGTGCGTTGGGTGCAGGGCACGCCAGAGACCGCGACTGGAGCGATGCACGGGAGAGCCGCACCGCGCCGACCCTGCCGTCGGGCGCGTGGGCGCGTGGGCGAATCTGCGGCCAGCGCACGGGGCCGAGACGGGCGGCGCCGACGAGCGGCAGCCCGAGCGCGGACGTCCTGAGGGCGATGACCGCGGGCCCCGCGAGCCCGGTCGGCGGCGGTCGCACGCGAAGCGCTCTAACCTCACCGGCCGTTCCATGGCCATCAGATCGGACATCCGCAACGTGGCGATCATCGCCCACGTCGACCACGGCAAGACCACGCTCGTGGACGCCCTCCTGTGGCAGTCGGGCGCGTTTCGCCAGAACCAGGATGTCGCGGACAGGGTCCTGGACTCGATGGACCTGGAGCGTGAGAAGGGCATCACGATCCTCGCCAAGAACACCGCCGTCCGCTACGGGTCGATCAAGCTCAACATCGTCGACACCCCCGGTCACGCGGACTTCGGCGGCGAGGTCGAGCGTGGGCTGACGATGGTCGACGGCGTGCTGCTGCTCGTCGACGCCTCGGAGGGGCCTCTACCCCAGACCCGGTTCGTCCTGCGCAAGGCGCTCGCCGCTCGGCTGCCCGTGATCCTGGTGGTCAACAAGGTCGACCGGCCGGACGCCAGGATCGGCGAGGTCATCGACGAGGTCTATGAGCTGTTCATCGACCTGGACGCCGACGACTCGCAGATCGACTTCCCGATCGTCTACTGCAATGCGAAGGCCGGCAAGGCGTCTCTGGACCCGGACGGGTGGGACGCGCCGGACGCCGACCTGCGCCCGCTGCTCGATCTGCTCGTCGAGCACGTCCCCGCGCCCGAGCACGACCCTGGCCACTCGCTCCAGGCGCACGTGACCAACCTCGATGCGTCTCCCTACGTCGGCCGGCTCGCGATCTGCCGGATCCGCAACGGCGCCATCCGCCGCGGGGAGACGGTCTCCTGGTGCCGCTCGGACGGCACCGTCGAGCGCGTCAGGGTGTCCGAGCTGTACGTGACCGAGGCGCTCGAGCGGGTCGCGGCGGAGGAGGCGGAGGCGGGCGAGATCGTCGCGGTCGCCGGGATCGGGGAGATCACGATCGGCGACACGCTCGCTGACGCCGAGAACCCCAGGCCGCTGCCGCCGATCACGGTCGACGAGCCGTCGCTGTCGATCACGATCGGGATCAACTCCTCGCCGCTCGCGGGCCGCGAGGGCACCCTGCTGACCGCCAGCCAGGTGAAGGCACGGCTGGATCGCGAACTGGTCGGCAACGTCTCGCTGCGGGTGCTGCCCACGGAGCGGCCCGACACCTGGGAGGTTCAGGGCCGCGGCGAGCTGGCGCTGGCGGTGCTCGTCGAGCTTATGCGCCGCGAGGGTTTCGAGCTGACGGTCGGCAAGCCGCAGGTCGTCACCCGCCAGATCGAGGGCCGCCTGCACGAGCCCGTGGAGCAGCTCAGCGTCGACATCCCGGAGGAGTACGTCGGGGTCGTCACCCAGCTCCTGGCCCTGCGCAAGGGCCGGATGGAGCAGATGGTCAACCACGGGACCGGCTGGGTGCGGATGGAGTACCTGGTACCCGCCCGCGGGCTGATCGGCTTCCGGACCGAGTTCCTCACCGAGACGCGCGGGACCGGGCTCGCTCACCACGTCTTCGACCGCTGGGAGCCATGGCACGGAGAGCTGCGCACCCGTCCGACCGGCTCGCTGGTCGCCGACCGCCGCGGGACGGTGGCCTCCTTCGCGCTGTTCTCCCTCCAGGAGCGGGGAACGCTGTTCGTCGAGCCCGGCGAGGATGTCTACGAGGGGATGATCGTCGGCGAGAACGCCCGCGCGGAGGACCTCGACGTCAACGCGTGCAAGGAGAAGCACCTGACCAACATGCGATCCTCGACCGCGGACGAGCTGGTTCGGCTGGTCCCGCGACGCGAGCTGTCGCTCGACCAGGCGCTCGAGTTCCTGCGCGCCGACGAGTGCGTGGAGGTGACGCCGCGCGCGATCCGGCTGCGCAAGACGATCCTCCCGGCCGGCGAGCGGCGCAAGCGCCAGCGGGCGGCGCGGGCGGTCTGAGCGGGTCGTGGCCGAGCGGGGCTGGCGGTCGCGCTGGGTTCCGCTGACCCTGGCGGCCGGGGCGTTCGCCGTCGCGTTCGCCCAGAGCCCCGGCCTCGACACGGCCGACACCAAGATCAACCTCCACGTCGACCCGCAGACGTTCCTGTCGCAGGTGCTCTCGGTCTGGAGCCCGACGGAGGGCCTCGGACACGTCCAGGGCGGCCAGTACTCGGGCTACCTGTGGCCGATGGGCCCGTTCTTCGCCCTCGGCCACCTGCTCGCGATCCCGGACTGGGTCGTCGAGCGGCTGTGGCTGGGGCTGCTGCTGTCGCTGGCGGCCTGGGGCGTGGTCCGCCTTGCCGATGCGCTCGGGATCGACCGTCGGCGCGGGATCGCCCATCTCGTCGCGGGGGCGGTCTACATCGCCAACCCCTACGTGGTCGTGTTCACCGCTCGCACCACCGTCTTCCTGCTGGCCTATGCGGCGCTGCCGTGGCTGATGGCGATCGTGCACGGCGGCCTGCGCCATCCGCGGCGCTGGTGGTGGCCGGCGGCATTCGCGCTGGTCGTGACCTCCACCGGCGGCGGCGTGAACGCGACCGTTACCGCACTGGTGCTGCTCGGACCGGTCCTGCTGGCGCTGTACGAGTGGCTCGCGCTCCACGAGGTCACCGGCCGGGCGGTGTGGACGCTCGGATGGCGCACCACGCTCGCCACCGCACTGGCCAGCGTCTGGTGGGCCGTGCCGCTGCTGGTCCAGTCGGCCTACGGGCTCAACTTCCTGGCCTTCACCGAGCAGGTGGGGGCGATCTGGGCCACCACATCGCTGAGCGAGAGCCTGCGGTTGATGGGCTACTGGCCCTCGTACCTGGGTCAGGGCTACGGCACCCGGCTGCTTCCCTACTACCAGGACTCCGGCACCCTGCTGTTTGACCCGGCGGTCGTGGCCGCCTCGCTGCTCGTGCCCGCGCTCGCTCTCGCCGGATACCGATTCACCCGGCGCTGGCGCTACGCGCCGTTCCTCGTCGGCCTGGCGCTGCTGGCGCTGCTGGCGATGAGCGTCGGCTGGCCGACCGGCACCGCCGCGCGCGCCGGCGCGACCTTCCTGTACAACCACGTCGCCGTCCTGCAGGTCCTGCGCACGACCTACAAGGCCGGGCCGCTGCTCGCGCTTGCGGTCGCGCTCCTGGCCGGCGCGGCGCTGAAGGTCGCCTGGGCGCGCCTGGGCGGGCTGCGCCGCTCGCAGGCCGTGCGCGCCGGATCGCGGCTGGCGATGGTCGCGCTCGTGGCCGCGCTGGTCGTGCTCGGAGCCCTGCCGCTGTTCGAGGGCAGGGCGATCGAGCTCACCTTCAAGCGCGTGCCGGCCGCCTGGACGCGCGCTGGAGCGAGCCTCGACGCGAGCCTGCCGCGCAACTCGCGCGCCATCGTGCTCCCCGGCCAGGAGTTCGCGTACTACAGCTGGGGCGCGACGATCGACCCGATCCTGACGGCGACCACGAGCCGTCCCGTCGCGATCCGCAACGTGCCGCCATACGACGACCTGCACGCGG
>JAJZWB010000061.1 GCA_021846845.1 Actinomycetes bacterium
GTGGATCGCGCAGATGAATCCAGGATGAGAGGACGACGAACGCCCAGCCGGATGGCGGGCCTCATGCCAGCCTCACCGCAGCGCTCGCGCTTCGCAGGTGCGCTCGGTCCTGCTCGACGTACGCGCGGTAGTAGCCGGTGCGCGCCAGGTGCAGCTGGACCGCCCAGCGGGCGATCCGACCGCGCCCGAGCCGTGCTCGGGTGCTCGCGACGGTCTCCCATCCGGTCGCGGACTTGCGCTGGATCATCACCTGCTGTCCGCCGTGGCCGGGGACCACGGTGCCCGCGAGCCGGAACCGGCCACGACCCAGGGACCGCGTCTGCATCGTCACCCGCGGATGAGTCTGGCGCACGAGGTGGAACGTGCTGACGCCGCCGCGCCCACCCGAGCAGGTCGCGTACGTGCGCTGAGCGGTGAGCCGCACGATCCCGGTCAGCCAGACCGTCACGCTGACCCGCGCCCTGGCGCTCTTCAGACCGCGCATGTCGGCGGTCGCGACGAGCGTGCTCCCGTGCCATGAGGCTGGCACGCGCCTGCCGTTGACGCTGACCCACCAGGCCCATAGACGGCTCCGATCGCGGCTGGTGACACGCACCTGGATGCGCTCGGTTCGCCGCGTCAGGCACACCGTCCCGGGCTTCCCCGAGGTCGTGACCGGCACCTCGACCACCGGGGCGGCAAGCTGGGTCTGGGTGGGGGTCGGCGGGACGACGCTCTCGGGCGCCAGCGGGATCGTCTGCCAGTCGGGGCTGAGATCCTGCGGACCGTCGACCGAGGTGGCGCTGGTCAACCGGGCCTGGCCCGCCCCGTCGCTGTTCATCACGAACAGCTCGACGTTCCCCGACAGCGGCGGCTCGGTCTCCTCGCCCTTCCCGCCGGACATCCCACCGCCGCCGGAGCTGCCGCTCTCGGTCTCCGGCTTGGAGAGGGTCCCGTCCCGTGTGGACTCGAACACGATCTGCCTGCCGTCGGGCGACCAGCGCGGCGCGAGGTTCGAGTACACGAGCCCCGCCGCGTCGGGCTGGGGCTGGGCGATCGGGTGCTGATCGCTGCCGTCCGCGTTGGCCACCCAGATGCCGGCGCCCGCACCCTCGTCGCCGCGGACGTAGACGATCTGCCTGCCGTTGGGGGACCAGGAAGGCGCCGACTCGGGAGCCGACGGGTCGTGGATCAGCATGTGCGCGGCGTCGGCGGCATCGCCGGCCATCAGGTTGTAGACCCAGATGTCAGCAGCGCTGCCCATCCCCTTGCGGAACAGGATCTCCGTCCCGTCAGGCGACCATGAGGGCTGCCCGTCATACGCGGCCGGGCCCTTGTCATACGGCGTCACGAGCCTGGTCTCGACGCCGGTCCTGACATCGACGACGTAAAGGTCCGCGAGGCGACCGTCGTCGTGGCGGTAGACGATCTGGCTGCCGTCCGGCGACCACGCCGGCTCGTAGTCGTTGCCCGAGCCGCTGCCCGACGCGTTGTGCGTCACCTGACGGACGTCGCTGCCGTCGGCGTTCATCACATAGATCTCACTGTCGGTCTTGCCGTCGGCGGCGGGCCGGTTGCTCACGAACGCGATCTGCCTGCCGTCGGGGGAGACGGCGGGCTGCGTGTCGTCGATCGGGGTGGGGGTCGACCCGCCACCGGTCTCGCTGCCGCTCTGGCTGCTCGTGGTGGTCTGGCCGCTCGTGGTGGTCTGGCTGCTCGTGGTGGTCTGGCCGCCGGTGGTGGTCTGGCCGCCGGTGGTGGTCTGGCCGCCGGTGGTGGTCTGGCCGCCGGTGGTGGTCTGGCCGTTGCCCGCGCCGCTCTGGCCGTTGCCGGAACCCCCCTCTGTCGAGGGCGGGATCGATCCGTTGTCGGTCAGCTGGCGCAGGTCCGTTCCGTCGGCTCGCATCGAGTAGATCTCGAAGTCGGTCGTACCGTCAGCCGCCGGCCTGTTGCTGGAGAAGACGATCAGGCCGTTGGCGCCCGGGAACGCGGCCCGGGTGGGCGATGCGCCGGTGCCCGCGATCGCGATCGCCGCGAGGGCGGCGGCGCCCCCCGCCGCCAGCGCACCCCGGCCCCGCCGTGGATTCGGTCTCATTTGAAAAGCACTCCTTCGAGGTCTGGCGTGGGAGGGTTAGACGTGTGGTGGCGAGGGTTCGGCTTGAGGCGTCCGAGGGCCGAACGGTTCGGCTTGAGGCGTCCGAGGGCCGGCCGGCGGCCGGCCCTCGTGCCTGTCGTCAGCCGGCCCTGAACGTCCGGCTGGTGCTCGCCCGGTGGGCCCTGTCTCCACCGAGGTACAGCCGGTAGGAGCCGGCGCGCGGGTTGGTCAGCGTGACCGAGAACTGCGAGCTGGTGCCCGCCCCCCTGCGCAGCCGAACGGACGCCACGGTGCGCCAGCGGTTCCCGTTGCGCAGCTGGACCATCAGCCGCTGGCCATCGTGGCGCGGGACCGCCGTGCCCCAGAGCCGGACGTGATGGCGGTCCAGGCGACGAACGTGAACGGTCAGCCGCACCAGCCCTCGCACGGTCATCAGCTTGCTGGCGCTGTCCATGTAGGTGGCGTTGCCGGACATGAACGCCCGGTAGACGCCGGCGGCCAGGCTGAGCGTGACGGTGTACTGCGAGCGCTGCGTCGTCTGCTTGCGCAGGCCGGTGGTCGCGACGGTGCGCCACCCCGTGCGCGTTCGCAGCTGGATCGTCAGCCGCTGCCCGTCGCGGCGGGGCTCGACGGATCCGGTGAGCCGCGCGCGCGTCGCCGACAGCCAGTGCAGCTGGAGCGTGATCCTCGCGGTCTTGCGCTGCTGCTGCTGCTGACCCTGCGGCTGAGCGGTCGCCGACGGCGGCGACACCACCACCGAGCTGAGCGCCGACGGCGCGCTGGCCGACCCGGTCTGGTTGGTGGCCGTCACCACCACGCGCACGGCCTGGCCGAGATCGGCGCCGGTCAGCGTGTAGGACGCGCCCGTGGCTCCCGTGATGTCGCCGCAGAGCGCACCCGAGGCGTCACAGTCCTGCCACTGGTAGGCGTAGCCGGTCGGGGAGTTCTCCCAGGTTCCGGTGGTGGCCGACAGCGTCTGGCCCTGAACGGCGGAGCCGCTGATCGCCGGAGGCACCGTGTTGGCCGGGACCGGCACGTACGCCGCGTACGTTGGGCTGCCGAGCTCGACGTCCATGTAGGACAGGTTGTCCGTGGAGTCGATGACAGCCGTCCCGCCGCCGCCCGACGAGCCGGAGCCGCTGCTGGCGGCGGCCGTGACGGCCGACTCCGTCGTCGTCTCGGTCTCGGTGGACGTCAGCACCGTCGTCTCCGACGTCAGGAACGTGTTGAGCGTCGCCACCGGGCAGTTCGGGTCAAGGCTGAAGGTGAGCCTGTAGTCGCCGGCGGTCAGGTTCGACGTCTGCCAGTTGTAGCCGTAGATCACGTTGCCCGGCGCGTTGATCTCCGAGCTGAAGCTGCCCTCTCCGGCCGCGTCCCAGACGCCTGAATTGACGATCGGGGCCGCGATCATGTGCGGCGGGCCGACCCACTGGCCCAACGCCGGATCCCACGTCAGCTGCGACAGGTAGGGATCGGTGCGGCTGATGTCGAGGCGCTGGATCGTCAGCCGCGCGCAGCCTGAGTAGACGTCGGCCTGGCTGCTGTCATATGTCGCCTGAGTGGCGCCGAACACCTCGGCGTTCTTGGTACCGCCCGCGCTCAGCATCGTGAACGCCGTCATCGGAGCCGTGAGATTCTCGAGCAGCGTGACCTCCACGCGCACCGGCTGGCCGATGTTCCAGGACTTCGACTCCAGGTTGTCGCCCCAGTCGACCTGGCTCACGTTGACCGGTTCGGTTGCCGTGGCGCTCGCGGCCTGCCAGACGTTGAGCGGGTCGCCCTGGACCCAGACGGTGGTTCCGTCGGCTGTCGTGGCCGTCGCGCCATCGAAGACGGGCGAGCCGAACGTGCCGTTGAGCGGCAGCGTGACGCCATCACTCCAGATGACGGGGAAAGCGAGGTTGTTCGTCGCCTCGGTCGTCGTCTCGGCGGCCGATGCCGCTCCGGGAAGCGCCCCGAGCGCGATCGCCGCCAGCGCCACCAGAGGCGCCAGCAGCCGCCCGATCGCGGGTCTTGTTCGAGTCCTGGCCCACATTTCCTGGCCTCCTCAGGCGCCGAACCGGTCATCCGTCACCATGCGGCTGAACGACCGTCGGCCCCAATGTCGTCGGTTTGACTGTGCCCTGGGACCCACCGTAAGTCTGGGTCACCGGCGTCTCGACGGTGATGTGCCCGGTGTGGGGCGCGGCGCGCCACGTGTCCTTCCTGCGCGATTGCCGCACCCATCGCGCAGGAACGCCCGCTGTCCCCAGCTCGCCCCCCGTGAGCCGCGGCGCGGAGCATGCGGCGCAAGGTGCTATGCCGCCGTCCGGTATGGCGAGACCCGGACTCGAACCGGGGACACCACGATTTTCAGTCGTGTGCTCTACCAGCTGAGCTATCTCGCCCTGGGCGGGCGATGCTAGCGCCTGCCGGTCGGAGCGTTAGGCTTGGCGCGCGATGCGCAGAGGACTCCCGGTCATCATCGCGCTGGCGGTCGCCGTCGGCGTCGCCGCGTGCGGCGGCAGCTCGACGCCGAACGCGACGATGCAGGCGCTCTCCTACTTCCCCGGATCGACGCCGCTGGTGGCGACGATCGTCACGGACTCCCACTCGCCCGCGGTCCAGCAGGCGCTGTCGCAGGCGCAGGGCTCCGCGACCGACGGCGCGCTCATCCGGCAGCTGGTCTCCCAGCTGGCGCAGCGGGGGATCAGCTACGACCGAGACATCCGGCCGCTGTTCGGCAACCCGATCGCGCTGGGCACCGTGCAGGCGTCCCTGAGCTCGTCGGGGTCGCAGCCGTTCCTCGCCGCCTGGGTCACGCGCAGCGCGTCGACGCTGCGCAGCCTGATCTCCAAGCTGCGCATCCACTCGACCGGGACCCACGACGGCGCAAAGCTCTACGCGTCCGGGCGCACGGTCGTGGCGGTCGACGGCGCGACGCTGCTGGTCGCGAGCTCCACCTCGACGATCACCGCCGCGCTGGACCGGCACGCCAACGGCACGGGTCTAGGCGCGTCCGCATACGCGCGTGACACCGGCGGGCTGCGCGGTTCCCTCGTCACCGTGTTCGGCGACCTGACGAGCGCGCTCTCATCCACGCGAGCCGCGGCTGCGGGGAAGATCCCCTGGGTGGCGGCCATCCGCGGCTACGGCATCGGGATCGCGACAGCCGGCAGGAACGTCACGATCCGCTACCACGTCGACACCGGCGGGCGTCAGCTGACCAGCGGCCAGCTGCCGATCGCCACCGGCTCGGCCGCTCCTGCGCTCGCCGGCTCGCTGCCGATCGAGCTGGCGCTGCGCGACCCGGCGCAGTCCGTCGACTTCGTCATCTCGGCGATCCAGGCCGCAGACCCGGCGGCGTACGCCAAGGTCGTCGCGGCCGAGGCGGCCGTGAAGGCGACCACGGGGGTCTCGATCAGCTCGTTGATCTCGTCGCTGTCCGGGGACCTGCGGATCGAGAGCGACGGCCACACGACGCTCGCGTCCTCCGGGCTCAGCGACCCCTCGGCTTTCTCCTCGGCGCTCGCGAAGCTCGCCCAGCTGTCCGCCGCGGGCGGGAGCTCCGCGATCCGAGCGCTCGGGAGCGGCTTCTATGCGATGCACTCCGGTCGGACGACGCTGATCGTGGGCGTCGCGTCCAACGAGCTCGTCGCCGGGAACGCGACGCCCGCGCAGCTGGCGGCGTTCGCGTCCGCCCCGGCGAGCCCGGCCGCCGCCGGAGGCGGCGCGGTCGCGTTCCGTCTGGCGCTGCCCAGTCTGCTGCCGCTCGTGCTCAGGAACGCGCCGAGCGCGGCCGAGCAGCAGATCCTCTCGCTGCTGGGCACGATGTCCGGCGCCGTCCAGGCGACGACCGGTGGGCTAACGGGCAGCGCGACGCTGACGGCCCGTTAGTCGCCAGGGCGGCCGGGACCCCTGCCGCGATGGCCGGGGCGGATCAGCCCGCGACGCGCGACATCCAGGGCGGCATGGACCCCTGCCCGTGATGGCCGGGGCGGATCAGCCCGCGACGCGCGACATCCGCGCCAGAAGCTCGAGCGCTCCGCGCTTGGAGAGCGGCTCGTTCAGGTTGCCGCACTTGGGGGACTGCACGCACGAAGGGCACCCTGAGCGGCATGGGCACTCGCCGATCACCCGTCGGGCGTCCGCCACCAGGCGCCCGAACTGGCGGTATCCGCGACGGGTGATCCCGACGCCGCCCGGGTGGCCGTCATAGATGAAGATCGTCGGCCCGCCGGTCTGGGGATGGGCGTTTGTGGAGAGGCCGCCGATGTCCCACCGGTCGCACATCGCGATCAGCGGCAGCACCGCGATCTGTCCGTGCTCGAGCGCGTGCAGCGAACCGAGCAGCTCCGCGGCCGGAAACGCCTCGGACTCGAACAGATCGTCCAGCTCGTACCAGAGCGCCCTGGTCGAGAACTCGACGGTCGGCAGGTCCAGCGCCTGGAAGTCGATCACCGAGTGGTCCCGGAGGTGCTTTCGCTGGTACCCGAGCACCGTCTCGGTGTAGACGACCGAGCCGTAGGAGAGGCGAACGCCGTGGGTCGAGTGCCGCTCCTCGAGCCGCTCGATGTAGGTCATGCTCTCCCGCTTGGCCTGCGTGAAGTAGTCGCCGTCGAACCGCTCCAGCACCGCCCGCCGGGAGCCGAGATCGAGTGAGGCCACGCGGTAGGAGCGGCCCATGTGCAGGTACACCGCGCCCTCGTGCACGGTCGCGTAGGCGCGCTGGAGCTCGATCGTGCCGATCACCTCGCCGGTGCCGGCGTCCAGCAGCACGAAGCTGTCCGCCGAGGCCGATCGCAGCGCCACGCGCGCGGCCGGATAGTCGTCGGCCCGGCGGGGAACGAAGCCGGTCGCCCGTTCGCGCAGCAGTCCCGCGGCGACCAGCCGCTCCGCCTGCTCTCGCCAGTCCGGGCCCAGCGTCGCCTCGTCATCCTCGGTCAGCGGCGCCTCATGGGCGGCGCAGAGCAGGTGCTCGGAGTGGATCTCGGGACTCCCGGGATCGAGGATCGCGGCCTCGACGGGGCGCCCGAGCAGCTGCTCGGGGTGACGGCAGAAGTACTGGTCCAGAGCGTCCTCCCCGGCGATGTAGACCGCGAGCCCGCGACCCCGCCGGCCCGCCCGTCCCCACATCTGCCTCAGGCTCGCGACCGTGCCCGGGAAGGTCACGCACACCGCGGCGTCCAGCTCCCCGATGTCGATCCCCAGCTCAAGCGCATCGGTGGACACGACCCCGAGCAGCTCGCCCTCCGTCAGCCGCCGCTGGATCTCGTGCCGCTGCGCGGGGGTGTAGCCGGCGCGGTAGGGCGCGATCCGCTCGGACAGCTCCGGCTCCAGACGGTCGCGCGCATGGCGCAGGATCAGCTCGACTCCCTTGCGCGACTTCATGAAGCAGATCGTGCGGACGTCCTCCTGCACCAGCCTGGAGAAGACCTCGGCGGCCTCATACAGGGCCGAGCCGCGGACCCCGAGCGCCTCGTCGAGCAGCGGCGGGTTCCAGAGCGCGATCCTGCGCCGCGCCCGCGGCGCGCCGTCGTGCTCGATCAGCCTGAAGCCGTCGAGGCCCGTGAGCCCCTGCGCGAGCTCCAGAGGGTTGGCGATCGTCGCGCTGGCCAGCAGGAACCGGGGCTGGGAGCCGTGGATCGCCGCCGCGCGGCGCAGGCGCCGCAGCACGTTGCCGACGTGGGAGCCGAACACGCCGCGATACACGTGCGCCTCGTCGACCACGACGATCGCGAGGTTGGCGAGCAGGTCCGCCCACGAGTGATGGTGGGGCAGGATCCCGACGTGAAGCATGTCGGGATTGGTGATCACCAGGTTGGCGCGGCGCCGGATCGCCGCTCGCTCCTGACGAGGCGTGTCGCCGTCGTAGATCGCCGGGCGCAGCCTGCGCTCGAGGCCGAAGCGGCCGAGCGAGCGCGCCTGATCCTGAGCCAGGGCCTTGGTCGGGTACAGGTAGACGGCACGCGCCGCCGGGTCGTTGGCGAGCACCTCGAGCGTCGGGAGCTGGAAGCAGAGCGATTTCCCCGAGGCGGTGCCGGTGGTGACGATCGTCGGCCCGTCGAAGGCCGCGTGCAGCGCCTCCACCTGATGGGTGTAGAGCCGCTCGATCCCGGCGTGCGCGAGCGCACCGGCCACCAGATGGCTCAGCTGCGCCGGTATCGAGCGCAGCTGCGGCTCCCTGCCCGGCTGCGCCTCGTCGTGAACGAGCCGCTCGTCCGCACGGCCGTCCTGGAGCAGCTGCTCCCACGGCTCGGTTTCGCTCACGGTCGGCACGCGCGCAACTGAGTATGGCGAGCGGGTGCCAAACCTCCTGGAGCAGGGCGAGGCGGGTGACCCTCACGGCGCCGGGCGAGAGCGTGCCGAACCTCCTGGAGCAGGGCTGGGGGTGGCGACCGTCGTGGCGCCCCGCTGCTAGCGTCGGCCCCCGCCGTGCGCTGCATGTACGTTGACCTCGATGGGACCCTGCTGGGGCCTGACGGCTCGCTGCTGACAGGAGCCGATCGGCGTTTCAGCCTGCTCGGGGTCCGGGCGCTGGAGGCCTGCGCGCGAGCGGGCGTCGAGGTGGTGATCTTCTCCGGCCGTCGCCAGGGAAGCGTGTTCGACGCGGCACGGCTGATCGGCGCTTCCTCCTACATCTTCGAGGTCGGCTGCGGGCTGGTGGTCGACGGCGAGCTCGAGTGGCTGACCGACGGGGTCGAGCCCTCGCACCAGGCCTCGATCTATGACCAGATCGACGCGTCCGGGGCCCCGGCGGTGCTGCTGGAGCGCTTCGCCGGCCGGCTGGAGTACCACACGCCCTGGTCCACCGGACGGGAGGTGTCCCATCTGTTCCGCGGAAAGATCAGGCTTGACGAGGCGGCCGAGGTGCTCCAGGCGGCCGGCCTGGGCTGGCTGCGACTCCTGGACAACGGTGTGATCCGCGCCGCGACCGAGCCCGGCGGCGGCGACGAGGGCGCCCTCCACGCCTATCACCTGATTCCCGGCGGGGCGTCCAAGGCACGTGCGGTAGCGCGACACATGCAGGCCCGCGGCTACGCGCCTGAGGACTGCATCGCGGCGGGGGACTCTCGTGAGGACCTGGAGGCGGCCGGGGTCGTGGGCAGCTTCTGGCTGATGGCGAACGCGCTGGAGCGGGACCCGACCCTGTCGGGCGAGGTGAACGGCCGAGCGGGTCTCCGGATCGCCTCCGAGGGCTACGGCGCCGGTGTATACGAGGCGGTCGTGACGACGCTCGCCGAGCGCCGCTGAACCGGGACAGACGCGGCGGTCACGACGCCCGTCGAGCGCCGCCGGCCCCGGCGAGCCGAACCTGACGGCTCAGGCCGCTCCGCGTACCCGGGAGGGCATCGCCTCCTCCGACGGCTCGTCCACCACGTCCGCCAGCGCACCGGCGGCCTCGCCAAGCTCGCCGAAGGCGTCGGCGACCGCGGCCGCGCTTGAGCCGGTGATGGCGCGGTTGAGCGCCGCCACCGCCGCGTCGAAGCGCTCCCACAGCTGCGCGGGACCGCGCCTGCCGGTGCCGGGCCGCAGCTCGTAGGGCGGCTCCGCCTTCTCCGCGCCCGGCACCGGGCGCCACAGCAGGCCGGCCGCATGGGCATGCTCCCACGCGACCTGCTCGGTCTCGGCCGCCTCGGCCAGCTTGCGCAGCCGCGCGCCGAAGCCGGCGTCCGGCGGAGCCATCCGGTGGGCCCGCATCGCCTCGGCCCAGCTCTCGCTGGCACGACGAACGGCGCGCATGATCTGGGCGCGCTCCCGATCAAGATCGTCCCCGAAGCTCATACGCCCCCGCCTCGGCCGAGCCGACCCGTCATCCTCCCGCCTCCCCGGCCGGCCCGGTCTCGGCGCCGCCGCCTCCCGGCGATGCCGCCTGCCGCTCGGGGCCCGGCTCGGCGAGCCCGACGGGCTCGCCGCCCCAGAAATCCTCCGCGCTCGGCCCCCCGGCCTCGGCCGGCTGGACGCCCGGGCTGTAGCTGCGCTCGAGGATCCGCTCGAAGTCCGAGCGCTTGATCCGGACCCTCCGCCCGACCCGCAGCGCCGGGAGCGTGCCCTGGTCGATCCAGTTGCGGACCGTCTGCTGGTTGAGCTTCAGGGTCTCCGCGACCTCGGCGACGGTCAGGTACGTCTCTTCAGGCTCGTTGGCACTCACGGGATGTTTGCAAATTGAGACAAACTGAGTTCAGCTAAGTGGTTATAGTACCCCGCCAGGGAGACGGAACCGCATCCGAGCACAGGAGAGGTCTGCGAGCCCGTGGAGACGGGTGGTCCGCGAACCAACGAGACCGGCAGGGACAAGGGCGCTGGGGGCAAAGTCGTGCGACTGCCCCGCGATTGGCTCGGCCCGCGTGACGAGCTGGTCCCGATCGACCTGACCGGCGACCCGGAGCGGGGTCCGGCATCCCCGCCCTCCGCCGAGGCGTTCTGGAGCGAGCATGCGCCGGCTCTGCACGATGCCGTGCGCGCGCCGGCGGCGGTCCGCATCGATCGATCCCCGGCGGATGACCGCCAGCAGGCCGACCCTGCGCCGGGGACGACGGCGCCGTCCCGCGTGCGGCTGTGGGCGCCGTCCCGCGTGCGGCTGTGGGCGCCGTCCCGCGTGCGGCTGTGGGCGCCGGCGACGGTCGCGCTCGGCGCGATCGTCGCGGTGGCAGCGCTCGGCGGCGCGGGCCCGCCCAGCGCTCGCTCCGGATCTCGCCGGAGCGCCGTCCGGCAGCAGGCCCTGGCGATCGGCTACATCGCCACGGGCTCCACGCCGCGAGCGATACCCGGACACGCGCCGGCATCGACCGCGCGCACTCGCCGCGAGGCGGACCGTCGCTCCTCCGCTCGCCGCCAGGCGGGACGGCGGGCACGGCGGCGCGCAGACGGCTCCGCGAGCGGCGCGGCGGATGCGGTAGGCCCATCGACCCGGTCGTCGCGCAGCGGCGTCCCGGGACTCCCGACAGCGTCCACGGTCCCCGAGTCGGCGTCAGGCCAGCTCACCGTAGGACCGGCGGCGGCACGCGGCAGGGCGACCACCGGCTCATACAGCGTGACGTCCACGGCGGCCGAGCGCTCCGTGGCCGCCGGGGCGACAACCCCGCCCTCACCGGCCGCCAACGCATCACCGGCACCCGGCGGACCCCCACCACCCTAGGGAGGAAGAATCGATGAACAGCGCATCCCGGATCGCCCAGCTGGCCGCCGCCGCGCTCGCCGGCGCGGCGGTCGCCGGCGGCAGCCTCGCGCTGGCCGCCGGCGGAACGCGGACGATCCACGGTTGCGTGGTTCGCCGCACGCACCAGCTGCTGGTGCAGCGCCGGTGCGCCCGTGGCGAGGGCTCGCTGACCTGGGCTCAGCGTGGACCGGCCGGACCGGTGGGGAGGCCGGGTCCGGCCGGACCGGCAGGCCCACAGGCGGTGGGAGCGTGGGGGTTGATCGGCGAGAACCCTTCGGCAGCCTTCGTGACCGGCGGGCAGGACCTCAGCGCCGCCCGCACCGGCGTCGGCACCGTGTCGGTGACGGTGACGGGCGGACCGTGCGCGAACCAGGTCAGCGCCGTGATCGCAACTCCTGAGACGGCAAACTCGCTCGGAGCCGCCGTTCCGTTCGTCTACGTCGATCACCCCACGCAACCAGGGCCGTTCCTGCTGAATCTGGGAACGGTCAACGGAGCCACGTTCACCCATCAGGATGGGGTCGTCGCCGCGGACGTGGCCGTGTACTGCCGCACCTCGTAGCGCGGGCATCCACCTGGAGAGGAGATGCGAGCATGAAAGAAACGACCGCCGAGCACCGCCGCGGGGTGAACGGCCTTTGGGGGCGAACGCTGGTGGCCGTCCTGTCAACGCTGGCGATCACGGGCCTGAGCGCACCTGGGGCCGCGAGCGCGGGCACGTATCCCGTCTACGTGTGCGGCGCCGCGGGGATGAACGCCGCGCTCGCCTTCTCGGAGAGCACCAACCACGTATACCAGGGGGAGTGGTGCGGCGGGTCCGGGATCCACGTCTGGTCCCACAGCTCCGCCAGCGGCGGCCAGGCCGGCGGCTGGTGGTTCCACGCCCCGCCGGGCACGACGATCACCCAGGTCTCGTCGAGCTTCAGGGTCTCGGCATGGGACGGCTGGGTGGCGCACTGGGCGACCGGCGAGAACGGATCGGGCGACCCGTACCCGGGCGCGTGGGACTGCCAGAGCACAGGCTGCAACAGCTACACCCCGGCCGGCGACATGGCGGCCCCGGTCGCCGACGCGACCGAGATCGGGTTCGGCGTCTGGTGCCACGCCGCGACGTGCCCGGCCAACGACAACCGCAGCTGGTTCGGTCCGGCCGCCTCCGACAACGTCTACGACGCCACCATCACCGTCGATGACCCCGCGCCCCCTAGCTTCAGCGGAGATCAAGGCACGCTTACCGCAAGGCCCAACTGGGTCAGCGCTGAGAACGCCCCCGCAGGCGGTTGGTATGTGACCTCAACGGCGGCGGACCCGGCCGGTGTATGCGGCTTCCAGATCTCGGTCGGCTCCGAGCAGGACCAGGCCAATGTCGCGCCCGACTACACGTCCCCCGCACCGTGCGGCGCGAGCTCGAGGGAAACCACGTTCTACCTCAACCCCTGCGCTCTTCCGGACGGCTCCTACATCCTCTCGGAGTCCGCGACCAACCCCGCCGGGATGGTCGGCTACGGCCCGCTCAACGGGCAGACGATCAACATCGACTGCACGCCGCCGACCACCGCTGTCGCAAGCGCCCCATCCAGCGGCCGCTGGTACTCGAGTCCGCAGCAGGTGACCTTCGTCGGCTCGGACAACTTCTCAGGCGTCGGAGAGCTGAGCTGCAACGACGGCCGTCACAGCGGCTCCAGCTACAGCGAGACCGTCAGCGCGCAGGGCTCCAGCACGATCTCCTGCCAGGCGATCGACAACGCGGGCAACGTGGGCAACTCCGCCGGCGCCACCGTCAACCTCGACTTCCAGATCCCGACGATCGCGTTCGCCGGACCGTCTCAGTCGGAGTGGTGGTCCGGGGCCCAGACCGTGACCGCGAGCGGCTCGGAGGCTCAGCAGCTGAGCGGCATCGCGCGCGTCTCCTGCGGCGTCGACGGCGGCACCGCCCTGGTCGCGCAGGGAGCGTCGGAGCAGGTGAAGGTCTCCGGTGACGGAACCCACACCGTGACCTGCACGGCCACCACCGGCGCCGGCGTGACCGGACCGCCCGCGACCTACACCGTCCACATCGACTCGCAACCGCCGACCGTGTCGTTCTCCGGCGGCCCGTCCCAGAGCATCTGGGCGACGACCGCGCAGACGATCGGCGTCGCCGCGACGGACCAGAGCGGCCTCTCGGGCGTCAGGCAGATCACCTGCACGCTCGGTGGCCAGTCCACGACCTACACGGGCTCGCTTGCCCAGATCACGGTCCAGCCACCCGGGGGCGAGCTGACCTGCCGCGCGCAGGACAACGCCGGCAACTGGTCGGCGCCGCAGGCGTGGAGCTTCCTGATCGACGACACGCCGCCGACCGGCGCCTTCGAGCCCACCGACCCCGCCAACCCCGACGTCCTCACCGTGCAGGCCGCCGACAGCGGCTCCGGCGTGGCGGGCGGACAGATCCAGATCGAGACGTCGGGCGGCTGGCAGAACCTCCAGACCAGCTTCAACGCGGCCGCCGGCACGCTGACGGCGACGGTGCCCGACAGCGGCACGCTGCCCGATGGGACCTACCAGCTGCGCGCGCTGGTCTGGGACCAGGCGGGTAATGAGTCGACCATCACCGACGAGCCGGCCACATCCAGGCCGGCAGCGGTGACGCTCCCGCTGAGGATCGTGACCGAGCTGCTCGTCGGCCGCGCCCAGGTCAGGACGACGCGCTGCGGCCTGCACCGGGCCCTGATCAAGCGCCCCGCGAAGGCCGATGGCCGAGCGGCGGCCGCGCGGCTCGTGCGCACCTGCAAGGCGACGCTGGTCCCGCTCACGCAGGCGGCGGTGCGGCTCGGCTACGGCCAGCAGGCGACGATCAGCGGGCTGCTGCAGACGGTCGACGGGACGCCGCTCCCTGGCCAGGCCGTCCAGATCAGCTCCCAGGCGGACGGCTGGGGAGCCCAGGGCGCCGGCGTCGTCACGACGGACGGTGCGGGCCGCTTCACGTACGCGCTGCCCGCCGGCGCGAGCCGCACCGTCACGTTCTCCTACCCGGGCAACGAACTGCTGCGCCCCAGCACGGCCACGCAGGCCGTCGCGGTGGTCGGGCGCAGCTCGATCGTGGTCGGCCGCCACGTGCGAGCTGGCGCGAGGCTGCGCATCAGCGGTCGCCTGGCGGGCGGCTTCGTGCCACCCGGGGGCGTGCTGGTTCAGCTGTGGTACCGCGTTCGCGGCGTCCCAGCCGGGTTCGCCCCGTTCGAGCACCAGATCGCGACGGACCGCACCGGACGCTGGAGCATCACGTTCCCGGTATCTCACGGAGCTCGCGGGTACACGTATCTGTTCCGGGCCGTGATCTCCCGCCAATCGGGCTGGCCGTTCCTCACGGCCACCACCCGGGTCGTCGCCCGTCGCGTGAGGTGATCGATGCGGCCGGAGCCCCCACCTGTGCCGACAGCGTCGATTGCGTGTCAGAACCGTGCCGGTTCGGGCCCGCCGGGACGGAGACCCGGTAAGCGCGTGGTTGGCTTCGGGCGTGCGATCGGAGTCCACGAATCCCTCGCGGCGACCGCCGTGCCCGGGCGAGCCAGGAGTCGAGGCCTCGCCAAATCAGCGTGGAGCGAGTACCTTTAGCCGATGGTCGGCGACATCCTCTCGCCCACTCACCTTCTGTTCGTCCTGGTGGTGGCACTGCTCGTCCTCGGCCCGAAGCGACTGCCCGAGGTGGGTCGTCAGCTGGGCAACGGCCTGCGGGACTTCCGCTCGGCGATCAACGGCGAGCGCAGCGAGCGGGAGGAAGCCGCGCCGCGGCAGGCCTCGGTGCCCCTCGACCCGGCGCCCCTGCAGGGGGCTCCGACCGCCGGAGCGCCCGCCCAGCCGGACTTCAGCTACGGGCCCGCCGCCACCTACGAGCCGGCCGCGACCCACGTACCCGCTGCCGCATACGAACCGCCTCCGCTGTACGAGACCCAGCCGGCCTACGGCCAGCAGCCTTCTGCGTTCCAGCCCGCCCCGGCATACGCGCCGACGCCGGACCCAGTTCCCGCATACGCAGACCCGGCACTTCAGGCGGCCGAGCACGCTGTGGCGCAGGGCCAGCCGGCGGCGCCTCCGCCTGCCGCTTTCAGCTGAACGGGCGGCGGCCGTCTCGATGATCGGCGGGTGCTCGCCGGAGCGCCTTGCCGCCGAGCGCGCGGCGCTCGTCGCACTGCTGCGCCTTGGCCGCCGGCCGTGGAGCGAGTGCCGGGAGGCGATCGGCCAGCCGGGCGGAGCCTCGCTTGCGCTGGAGCGCGAGCTGAGCGAAACGGGCGGCCAGCGCCTGCTGGAGCCACCGGACCCGTCGCCGCTGGTCGCCGCGGCGACCAGGGACATGGCGGCCTGGGAAGAGGCCGGCCTGACCCTGGTGACCGTCCTCGACCCCGGCTACCCAGTGAACCTGCGCCTCGTCCACGACCATCCGCCGCTGATCTTCGTGGCGGGGCGGCTCTCGGACCGCGATGGCCGCTCGGTCGCGGTGATCGGCTCGCGCAGCGCGTCGCCGGCGGGCCTCAGGGCGGCCGGGCGGATCGCGCGCCACCTCGTGGAGGAGGGATGGACGGTGATCTCCGGGCTGGCCGCCGGGATCGACACGGCCGCCCATCGCGCAACGCTCGATGCCGGCGGGCGCACCCTGGCCGTGATCGGGACCGGGCTCGAGCGCGCCTATCCGGCTCAGAACGCATCGCTGCAGCGGCTGATCGCCTCCAGGCACGCGGTCGTGTCGCAGTTCTGGCCCGATGCGCGCCCCTCGCGCAGCAGCTTCCCGCAGCGCAACGCGGTCATGTCCGGCCTGGCGCGAGCATCGGTGGTGGTCGAGGCTGGCGCGCGGAGCGGAGCCCGCGTTCAGGCGCGAATCGCGCTGGCGCATGGACGGCCCGTGTTCGTGACCGAGCCGTCTCTCTCCGAGCCCTGGATCCGTGACCTGGCCGGCCTCCCGGGGGTGCACGTGGCGTCCGCCCCGAGCGACATCACGGCGACGCTGACTCGTCTGCACAGCGACGACCTGCGGGAGTGACGCGCGATGCCGACGGTCGCCGAGCTGAGCACGCCGTACGGGAACTTCATGCTCGGTCCGCGTCACGGTCCGGGGGTCTGCAGGGTCTGCCTGAACCCGACCGACGGCTGGGGATGCTGCTACGCCTGCGCCCATGGAGGGAGATGGCTCGATGCCATGGTCCCGATCTCCTACAGCGTCGCGGGCGAGCAGCTGCACCATGCGCTGGCCTGCTACAAGCGCGCGCCCCAACCGGTCGCACGGGAGTTCGCGCTCGGACTCGCCGCCGTCCTGTGGCGGTGGCTGAGGACCCACGAGCGATGCGTGGCGAGAACGGTCGGCGAGACGTCATTCCAGCTGGTCACGACCGTGCCTTCAGGAGACCGGTTGCGAGCCGGAGCCCATCCGCTGCAGGCGATGGTCGCGGAACTGGTCGAGCCGGTTCGTGACAGGTTCGAGCCCCTGCTCACGCGGTCATCGAAGGCCGTCGAGCTGCGCTGCTTCAGCCGTGAGCGCTACGTGGCCCGGCGTGAGCTGGACGGGCGCGCGGTGCTGCTGATCGACGACACCTGGACGACGGGCGCGAACGCCCAGAGCGCGGCGGCGACGCTGAAGGCGGCCGGAGCCGGTCCGGTGGCGGCCGTCGTGATCGGCCGCCACGTCAACCGTGGCTGGCGTGACAACGACGAACGGCTGCGCGCGCTCCCGACTCCGTTCGACTGGGAGCGATGCGCGCTCTGCGCCCGCGAGCGCCCGGCTCAGACGGCTCGGGCCGGATGAGGACGCTGCCCGCCCGGGCGCCTGGTCGCTATGGCCGCCTGGTCGCTATGGCCGCCCGGGCGCCGCTGCGCCCATACGGCGTCAGCGCCACCAGGCGGACAGCACGCGCCGCCAGTTGCCCCATGCGATCGCCTCGATCTCCCGGGAGCCGAAACCCGCCTCGCCGAGCGCCGCGAGCAGCTTTGGCATCCCGGCGGCGTCCCCCAGCTCGGCGGGGATCGTGGTGCCGTCGAAGTCCGAGCCGAACGCAACATGCTCGACCCCGATCCGCTCCGCCACGTAGGCCGCGTGGCGGACGATCAACGAAAGCGGCGTGTCCGGGTCCTCGGCGAAGTCCTCCCTCAGGAACGAGCACGCGAACACGATCCCGACCAGGCCACCAGACGCTCCGATCGCGTCAAGCTGGCCATCGGTCAGGTTGCGGGAGGCGCGACAGAGCGCGTGCGCGGCCGAATGGCTGGCGATCAGCGGCCCCGGCTCAGCGCGAGCCACATCCCAGAAGCCGGCCTCGTTGAGATGGCTGAGATCCACCGCGATCCCGATCTCGGCGCAGCGTCGAACGAGCGCCCGGCCGGCGTCTGTCAATCCCGGTCCCGTGTCCGGGCTGGAGGGGAACGCGAACGGGACTCCGTGGCCGAACGCGTTGGAGCGACTCCAGACAGGGCCGAGGGATCTGAGGCCGGCCGCGTACCAGAGCTCCAGCGACTCGAGCTGCGGATCGATCGCCTCCGCGCCCTCCAGATGCAGCACCGCAGCCGGCGGGCCGCCCCCGAGAGCCTCGTCAAGGTCCTCGATCACCCGCGCGATCCTGACCGCGCCGGCACGCTCCAGCGCGAACAGACGCCCCGCGGCGCGGGTCGCGTACGCAGCCGCCGTCCCCAGCGGAACCTCCGGCGACCGCGCGATCTCCAGCACGCCGTCCGCTCGCGGCACGGGCTCCCAGCCGAACCCCTCGCTGGGGGCGAACACGGCGAAGATCGCACCGCGCAGTCCGCCGGCCCGCATCCGCGGCAGGTCCAGGTGCCCCCCGGGGCGGCCGCCGGCGATCAGCTCCGGATCTCCTGAGGTGAGCACATCGTTGTGGCCGTCGAACACCGCGATCATGCGCACGAAGCTACCTCAGGGAAACCCCGTCGCCCGTCCTGCTCCGTCACCGCCGCTCCGCCCCCTCTCCTCCTCGACGGAAGCACGGCGGGGACCCGCACACGTCGGATCCCCGCCGCCGATCACGGTCCGGGTTGCGCCCACGGCCGGTTTGGGCGCAGGTCCCGGTGGATCGCTTCCGGCCACACAAACCCATGATCAAGCCGCGAGTTGCGCCATGCACGCAAATCCGGCCCGACGCAGGCAGCGGCAGCAGCAGGCGCCGGAGCCACCGCCCTCGGACCTGGGCGAACGGCGACCGGGCGCAGCCACCGCGCTGCCACCAGCGCATACGCCGCTGCCGGCTGCGGGGGCACCAGGCCGCCGCCCAACGGCGACCGCACCCCCTCGCCCCGCCTGCACGCCGGGCTTGGCATACTGAGTGCTCCCGAAGGGGGCGTAGCTCAGTTGGTTAGAGCGCCGGCCTGTCACGCCGGAGGTCGCGGGTTCAAGTCCCGTCGCTCCCGTAAGTCAGAGCGAGTCATTCTGCGCCAATAGCAGGACATTCCCCGCGACTGCGCTTGCGCTCGTTCGACGCCGCGAGACGGTCCGCGTCATTCCGCGACAGGAAAACGGTGACCAAATCGGTGACCACGGTGGGACGGTCGCCTGCCCAGTGGTCGACCCGGAAGATCGCCCGAGGCAGGCTTCTGGCGATGCCGTCCGTCCGGTGGACGGGGAGCAGCGCTCACGATTGCGCCGGAGGCCTGTTCCGAGCGCCCAAGACGTAGCTCGGAAAGCGACGGTCGCTCATGAGGATCAGGCTCGTGGTCTTAGACATGGAGCCGGGTCTGCTGCTCACGGGACTCTCCCCGACGCTGCCGGCCGTGCGCGGGGTCCTCCGCTCGCCTCTTTCACGAGAAAGACCGGGCGGCCACCCGGTCTCCCAAAGACATAGGCGCCATCAGCGCCGAGCAATGAACGTTGGACAACAGTCCAACTGGGCTTCGGACGGACCCAGGATTCGTCCCGGGAGTCTGTGCGCGCTTTCCGGCCGTGTTGAGCGTCATCGCGAGCGCCATGCGTGGTGCTGGCGATGGCCTTCAGCCATGACCAGACCCGACTTGGCTTGCGACGATTGCTGTGAGTCACGCGGCGATCGCAGCGGTGCTTGCGCACGAGGAGCTGTCGGCGGGTGAGCGGCTTGCGGCGCTATCGCTTGCGAGCTTCGCCAACCGCGAGCATCGCGCGTTCCCGGGCACGACGGCGGCCGCGGCGCGGGCCGGGCTTGGAAAGAGCGGGTATCTGCGGGCGTGCGAGCAGCTGGCGAGGGCGGGGCTGGTGAGAGTCGAGGACCGCGGTCGCGGCCGGGGGTGTGCACGGACGTTTGTGCTGGAGCTCGCGCGTCTGGGTCCGTGGTTTGACGGGGACGTCAACGCCGAGCTGCTCGAGACGATCCTGAGCCAGAGCAGCACGCAGGGCTGCGCTCGGGTGCTGCTGGCCGTGCTCGCCGCGCTGGCTGACCAGGCGGGGGTGGTGGATGGGTTCACGACCGAGGAGTTGTGTCGGGTGGCGGGGATCTCTGATACGACCTACCGTCGCGCCGGCGCTCGCGCTCGCTCCGGACGGCACGCATCGCCGCCTGCGTCTGCGGACCCACGATCCCGTCCTCCCTCAGGCCATGCTGCCGCTGGAACGCACGTGCGGACGCGCCATGGGCGGCGTCGACCGATAGATGGTGCTCACGCTCCCAGAGGATCGCCTGCCGCGTCCTCGCGCCGATCGTGCCATCCGCGATCAGGTCATGCCGGCGCTGAAACTGTGCGACCGAGTCGGCGCCGAAGGCATCGGACTCGCTGCCGACCGGCGCGGGACGGGACGCAGCCGCGACACGGCGAGCCTGCATCAACGCTTCACGCGTGCGATCGCCGACAACCCCATCGGCCGCAAGACCGTGACGACGCTGCAGATCACGCACCGCCCCGCCGTCGAGCGGATCGACGACAAGCCACGCACGAAGCGCCCGCATCGCCCCCCGCGTCTCGGCGTCGATGTCGCCGCTCGCCGGGATCGCGAGGCTCTTCTGGAAGCGGCATACGCTCCGCGAGTCGGCGGGATCAAGCTCACGCAGGCACCGCACCGGGTCGAGCGCCTCGTGCACCTCCCCCGCTCGCGGGGGGCGAGCACCCGCCACGGAGTCGGCGAGAACCGCGGCGAGCGCTACCCGTGTCGCCTCGTCAAGATCGCCGCTGGCGGGCAGATCGTGCTCCTGCTGGAAATCGGCAACGGCGGCGGTGTCCAGCGGCTCAACGATCCCCGGGTGCTGAAGCGTCCGGATCGCACCGCGGGTCTCCGCGTCGATCGTCCCGGTTTCAGACAGGTCCAACCGCTCCTGCAACGCAAGGATCGCCTCACGGTCGGCGGCGTCGACTCCGGTGCGAGCCACGGTGCGAGCGGCGCCGCGCTCGCCGGACGCACGGCCGGCGCCCCGTTCGGCGCGTACGGCGCGCACCGCCGCCTGCGTCCTGCGCCCGACCAGGCCGTCGGCCGCCAGACCGTGAGCGCTTTGAAAGTCACGAATCGAGGTCTCGCTCGCAGGCGCCAGCCCACTGGGGCCCGCAGGACCCGGGTCATGGATCGCGCTCGGCGGTACGGGGCCGAGCATCCCCGTGCGGACGGCGTACATGATCGCGAACGTAGACGCGAGGAGCAGGGCGTACAGCCAGGCGAGGCTGAGGTCGCCTCCCGGCCAGTTCACGCCGAGCCCCTCCAGCGACCAGAACGTTCCGAAAGTGCAGAGCAGACCGCCAACGCCGAACTTCAGCGTCCTGCCCGGAACACGCTCAAGCTGTCGCTTGGCGATCAGGCCGATCACACCGATGACGAGGAATGCGGCACCCGCGCCGACATACGCGGCCCCATAGCTTCCGGAGTGCAGCCCGCCACCATGACCGCCACCACCGGCGCCGAACGCGACGACGATGAACGCGACCTCCAGGCCCTCAAGCAGCACGCCCTTGAACGCGAGCACGAACGCGGTCCAGTCGATCCCGCCGCCGGCGGCGCCCCCGTCGTCCGCTCCCTCCTCCTCGGTCCCGCCGCTGAAACCGTCAGCGGCGACCCCGATCACCCCCTCGCGGTACCACTGCAGCCCGAAGGTGAGCAGCAATCCGCCGATGATCACCCGGACGATGTCGATCGGGATCAACCGGAGAGCCTGCCCGAGGCCGGCGATGATCCCGATCAGCAGGATCAGGCCGGCGCCCACGCCAAACCAGGTTGAGCGCCAGCCGCGCGTCGCGCCGACGCCCACGACGATGATGACCATCTCGGTCACCTCGACCGAACTGGCGACGAAGGTACCGATCAGCACGCTGACTCCGGCCGATGCGATCATCTCGCGACTCCTCCAGTGCAGGGGTGCATGTTGATATGCAACGTTCCCCCGACAGCGGGCGACATTCGCCGGTGGTCATCAGGCTGACGGTCAGGGCTCACGCAGGATGCGCGCGTGCGGACCCGCGGCATCGCGGGCCGATTCGGAGGCTCGGCCGCTCAGCGGCCGCGCCGCCACGCGGAGGTTCAGCGCCGGCCGCGCCGGTGGACGAGCGCCACGGTGACCTTCCTGCGGACCGGGCGGGCGCCGGTGCTCGGCCTGAAGGTCACGATGATCGTGATCCTGGTGACCCGCCGGCGTGCGTGGCGATCGCGCCGGATCAGCAGCGAGGTGACCAGAGCATGCGCGGTCCGCTTCGCGCTGCCATAGCGGTAACGGCCGGCCCGCGCGACGGCGCTGAGCGTGCCGGAACCTGAAGTCCGCAGCCGGAGCCTGACCCGGCCGCG
>JAJZWB010000194.1 GCA_021846845.1 Actinomycetes bacterium
CGTGCCGGCCCCCCGGGCGGGGCGCACTGGCGAGCCGGCGCCCACCGGGGTGGCGGTGGTCGGCCTCGGCTACTGGGGGCCGAACCTCCTGCGGGTCCTGGCCGACAAGGAGAACGCGCGGGTGCGCTGGATCTGCGACCTGGATGGCGACCGCCTCGATCGCTACCGGCGGCGCTATCCGGCTGTCAGGGCCACGACGCACGTGGAGCGGGTCCTGGCGGACCCCTCCGTGGACGTCGTGATCATCGCGACGCCGGTCCACACCCATTACCAGCTCGCGGCCCAGGCCCTGTCGGCCGGCAAGCACGTGTTCGTGGAGAAGCCGCTGGCGCCGTCGAGCGCGCTCGCAGACGACCTGATCGCGAACGCCGGGGGGCGGGGCCTGGTGCTGATGTGCGGCCACACCTTCATCTACAGCCCGCCCGTTCGGGCGATCAAGCGCATGGTCGAGGCCGGGACGCTCGGCGAGATCTACTTCATCTCCTCCAGCCGCGTGAACCTCGGTCTGCACCAGCGTGACGTGAGCGTGATCTGGGACCTCGGTCCGCACGACTTCTCGATCCTGCTCTACTGGCTGAGCGAGATGCCGACCGCGGTCCGGGCGGTCGGGCGCGACTCGATCGTCCCGGGGATCGCCGACGTCGCGTTCGTGACGCTCACGTTCGCCTCCGGGATCGTGGCCAACGTCGAGCTCAGCTGGCTTGCGCCCAGCAAGCTGCGCCGCACCGTGCTCGTCGGCTCGCAGCGGATGGTCACCTATGACGACGGTGCCGTGGAGCCGGTGCGCCTGTTCGACAGCGGCGTCGTCTACAGGGATCCGGAGACGTTCGGCGAGTACCACCTCTCCTACCGGTCCGGCGACATCGTCTCGCCAAAGATCGAGTCCCAGGAGCCGCTCGCGCTGGAGCTGGGCGACCTGCTGGCGGCGGTTCGCTCCGGCGCGTCGATGGACTACCACGCCGCGCTCGCGCGCAGCGTGGTCCGGATCGTCGAGGCGGCCGACAGCTCTCTGACCAACGGCGGCTGCGAGGTCGCGCTCCAGCCCGACGCCGTCGCCACCCGGCTCCGGGCCAGGCCCGCGCTCGCCGCGGCCTGAGGCGACGCCCCGGCCGGCGTCGGGCCCCGCCTCGCTCTCGCCCGGCCCGGCCCGGCCCGGCCTGGCCCGGCCCGGCGGGTAAGATCGTGAATCGGGATTCACCGTGAGCGAGGAGGTTGCGTGGACCTGAACGACACACCCGAGCAGGCCGAGTACCGCGCGCACGTGCGCGACTGGCTCGAGCGGCACCGCGATCAGGCGCCGCCGCGCTCGGGCTCCTACGAGGACGGCGGCTACGTCGACGCTCGGCGGGCCTGGCAGGGGCGGCTGGCGGAGGCCGGTCTCGCCGCCGTGACCTGGCCCGTGCAGTACGGCGGCCGTGGACTCGGGCCTATCGAGCAGGTGACCGCCAACCAGGAGATCTCGCGCGCCCAGGTTCCCGGGATCCTCGACGTGATCGGGATCGGGATGCTCGGGCCGTGCCTCATCGCGCACGGCTCAGAGGAGCAGAAGAGCCGCCATCTCGGACCGATGCTGCACGGCGACGAGGTCTGGTGCCAGCTGTTCTCCGAGCCGGCCGCCGGCTCGGACCTGGCCGCGATCCAGTCGCGGGCGCAGGTCGACGGCGACGGCGGCTTCGTCCTCAACGGCCAGAAGGTGTGGACGACCAACGCGCAGTTCGCGTCGTTCGGCCTGCTGCTCGCCCGCACCGATCCCGACGTTCCCAAGCACAAGGGACTGACGATGTTCATCGTCCCGATGGACGCGCCCGGCGTGACCGTCCGCGGCCTGCGACAGATCTCCGGCGAGGCCGAGTTCAACGAGGTCTTCCTCGACGACGTGAGGCTCCCGGCCGACGCGGTCGTCGGCGGGGTCGGGAACGGCTGGGGCACGGCGCTTACGGTGCTGATGTTCGAGCGTCTGACGATCGGCTTCGGCTCGGAGAACTTCGGGTCGCCCACTCACCTGGCGCAGGCGATCGCGGGCGACGAGACCGCCCGCCGGGACGTCGACGCGCGCCGCCGGCTGGGCGACGTGATCACCGAGCTGCTGGCGGTCCGCTTCAACGGCTACCGCGCGCTGACGGTGCTCTCCCGGGGACAGATCCCGGGCCCCGAGGCGGGGCTGGCGAAGGTCACGACCGTGAACGCCGGGGTCGCGGCCATCGACCTCGCGGTCGACGTGCTGGGACCCGACGCGCTGGCGCCCGAGACCGAGTGGTCCTACCTGACCTCGTTCCTGCCGGGTCTGAAGTCGGCGGGCGGGACCGAGCAGATCCTGCGCAACACGATCGGCGAGCGCGTGCTGGGCCTGCCGACGGAGCCGCGACTCGACAAGGGCGTGCCGTTCAGCGAGCTGCGCTCGCGCGAGCGCCAGGAGGTGCGGTCGTGAACTTCGCGCTCTCTGACGAGCAGGAGCTGCTGCGAGAGGCCGCCCGCGCGGCGCTGTCTCGCGTCAACACCGTGCAGGCGGCCCGCGCCGCGATTGAGGACCCGGCCGCGCTGCCGGATCTGTGGCCCACCGCGGTCCAGGCGGGCTGGCCGGGCCTGCTGATCGGCGAGGAGCGCGGTGGCGCCGGGCTAGGCGGGTTCGACGCGCTGCTGGTGCTTGAGGAGTGTGGCCGCGTGCTCGCGTCGGTGCCGCTCCTGGGGCTGTTCCCGGCGACCGCGATCCTCGACGCGGCCGGCGACGAGTCGTTGGAGTCGGTCGCGTCCGGGGATCTGCGCCCCGCGTACATCCCGTCCCGCCCTCCGAGCGACCTGCTGGACGGCTGGACGGTCGAGCCGCACTCGGGCGCGACCCGCGCGCCGGCGCCTCGGGCGACGCTCGACGGCGATCGGGCGACGCTTGAAGGCCGCGTCGCGTGGGTTCCCGACGCCCCCGGCGCGGAGCTGCTCGTCGTCGCCGGCATCGACGCAGGCGGCGCTCCGGTCGCGGTGGCGGTGCCCGCGGGGGCCGACGGCGTGTCGATCGAGCCCGCCACCCGCTACGACGCGACCAGGTCGCTCGGCCACGTGACGTTCGCGGGCGCTCGCGGCCGACGGCTCGACGCTGGCGCCGACGTGCTCATCGGTGCCTGGTACCTGGCGCAGGCGCTGATCGCTGCCGAGTCGGTCGGAGCGACCCAGACCTGCCTTGACGTCGCGGTCGCCTACGCCAAGGAGCGCCACACGTTCGGCAGGCCGATCGGCTCCTACCAGTCGATCAAGCACGAGCTGACGGAGGTGCTGCGCCGGCTTGAGAACGCCCGCGGACTGCAGTACTACGCCGGCTGGGCGCACGAGGCCCAACCCGTCGAGCTGCCGCTCGCCGCCAGCGCCGCTCGCAGCGCCGCGGGCGCGGCGCTGGACTTCGCCGCCCGCTCGCTGATCAACGTCCACGGCGGGATCGGAGCCACGTGGGAGCACGACGCGCCGCTCTTCTTCCGGCGCGCGCAGCTGTCCCGCCGCCTGCTCGGCGGCACCCACGACGCCACCGACCGGGTCGCCGAGCAGGCGATGTCCGGCGCGCTGTCGGGCGCCGGCGCCGGGGTCTGAACGCGCTGCGCGGGACGGCCGTGAGGCGGGAGGATCACGTCGGAGCGCGCCTCTGAGGCCGTCGCCGATCTCGCCTGCGTTCGCCTGCTCCACTACCCGCACGCCCCTGCGGACGGGTCTGGGAGTCGCGGGACAACCTGACGGGCTTGCCGAGGCGCTCGATGGCTCGGTCCTGATCGGCGGCGACCAGGGGCTCATGGCCTACGGGCGCGGGTCGCTCGCACGGGTGCGGCTCGTGGCGTACGCAGCCACGCCCGATGATCCTCCTCGCTGTGACGTCGAGTGCCGCTCGTGGTAGCATGCCCGCCCGCTGACGCTCAGGGGGCACACCGGGTGGCCAGACCAGAAAGTGAGCAAACGTTGAGGGCAGCCATTCGGGCGCCGAGGGCGCCATCCGCAGTAGCCAGGGCCTGCAATAGGCTGCTGCTCGGCGGTTGTTGCGTGATTGGGATCATAGCCGCGCTGCCGCCGTCGCCGGCGAGTGCCTCGTGTTTGACCGGCACCGCTGC
>JAJZWB010000062.1 GCA_021846845.1 Actinomycetes bacterium
TCCGGGGGCCTGGCGGGGGCGGCGGGCACCGGCTGATACAGTCGGCGAGCCGGCAGGAATCCGGCGTGGCACGCGAAAGAAGCGAGGACGATGAGCCCACTCGTACCGATGGTCGTCGAGCAGACCTCCCGCGGAGAACGGGCGTTCGACATCTACAGCCGGCTGCTGAACGAGCGAATCATCTTCCTCGGCACGCCGGTCGACGATCAGATCGCCAACCTGATCGTCGCGCAGCTCCTCCACCTGGAGTCCGAGGATCCGGACAAGGACATCTCGCTGTACATCAACTCGCCGGGCGGGTCGGTGTACGCGGGCCTCGCGATCTACGACACGATGCAGTTCATCAAGCCCGACGTGCAGACGATCTGCGTCGGGATCGCGATGTCGATGGGCGCGCTGCTGCTGGCCGGCGGCGCGAAGGGCAAGCGCATGGCGCTGCCCAACGCCAAGATCCTGATCCACCAGGTGTCCTCAAGCTTCCAGGGCCAGGCGACCGATATCGAGATCCATGCGAAGGAGATCATCGACGTGCGCCGGCTGCTCGACGAGATCATCGCCAAGCACACGGGCAAGGCACTCGAGGACGTCCGCCGCGACACCGAGCGCGACTACTTCATGAGCTCCGAGGAGGCCAGGGAGTACGGAATCATCGATCGGGTGATCTCGCAGCACTAGCGCGCCGATCGCGCGTGGGGCAGCCTCAGGGGCCGGCCGGCATCCGGGGCGCAGGAGACAGCCGATCCAACGAGGCTCCGGGAGGGAACCATGGCACGTCCGACCGATTCCAACGACCAGCTCCTGTGCAGCTTCTGCGGCAAGTCCCAGCGACAGGTCAAGAAGCTGATCGCCGGCCCGGGCGTCTACATCTGCGACGAGTGCATCGATCTCTGCAACGAGATCATCGATGAGGAGCTGACCGCCCCGCCGACCTTCGACATCGAGAACCTCCCCAAGCCCAGGGAGATCTACGCCGTCCTCAACGAGTACGTCGTCGGGCAGGAACAGGCCAAGCGGACGCTGTCGGTGGCGGTCTACAACCACTACAAGCGCGTCCAGATGATGCAGTCCGACGATCACGACATCGAGCTGCAGAAGTCCAACATCCTCCTGCTCGGGCCGACCGGCTGCGGCAAGACGCTGCTGGCCCAGACGCTGGCGCGGATCCTGAACGTCCCGTTCGCGATCGCCGACGCGACCGCGCTCACCGAGGCGGGCTACGTGGGGGAGGACGTCGAGAACATCCTCCTGAAGCTGATCCAGGCGGCCGACTACGACGTCAAGAAGGCCGAGACCGGGATCATCTACATCGATGAGGTCGACAAGATCGCGCGCAAGGCCGACAACCCGTCGATCACGCGTGACGTCTCGGGCGAGGGCGTCCAGCAGGCGCTGCTGAAGATCCTGGAGGGGACGACCGCGAGCGTTCCGCCGCAGGGAGGCCGCAAGCACCCACACCAGGAGTTCCTCTCGATCGACACCACCAACGTGCTGTTCATCTGCGGCGGCGCGTTCGCCAACCTGGACCGGGTGATCGAGCGGCGGATCGGTCACCAGGGCGTCGGCTTCGGCGCCGCCATCCAGTCCAAGGAGCAGCGCGACACCGGCGAGATCTTCGAGCACTGCCTGCCCGAGGACCTGATCCAGTACGGCCTGATCCCCGAGTTCATCGGTCGCCTGCCGGTGATGTCGGCGATCCACCAGCTGGATCGCGACGAGCTGATGCGGATCCTGACCGAGCCGCGCAACGCGCTGGTCAAGCAGTTCCAGCGCTTCTTCCAGTTCGACGGGATCGAGCTCGTCTTCTCAGACGACGCGCTCTCCTCGGTGGCCGACAAGGCGCTGGAGCGAGAGACGGGCGCCCGCGGGCTGCGCTCGATCATCGAGGAGGTGCTGCTCGACGTGCAGTTCGAGCTGCCCAGCCGTCGTGACGTGCGCAAGTGCGTCGTCACGAGGGAGACGATCGAGAAGGGCGTCTCGCCGACGCTGGTCACCGTCGCGGCGCCTGAGGAGGACGAGGCCGCCGCATAGTGCCGGCCGCGCGGCGCCGGCGCGCCGCGCACCGGCGCCGGCGACCGGCGCGCCCGTCAGGGGCGCCGCGCGGGGGCGCTCGGTCTCAGGCGGCGCGGAACTACACTCGCGGACCTGATGTCCGAGCTTCAGTCACGCACCCGCTACGAGCCGTCCGAGGTCGAGCCCAGGATCGTCTCTCGCTGGCTGCAGTCCGGCATCTTCCACCCCGAGCCGGAGGGCACGCCCGAGGAGAACTTCTCGATCGCCATCCCGCCCCCCAACGTCACGGGCGTGCTGCACATGGGGCACGCGCTCAACAACACGATCCAGGACTGCCTCGTGCGCCACCGGAGGATGCTCGGCCGGCGGACGAAGTGGATCCTGGGCACAGACCACGCCGGGATCGCCACCCAGACGCAGGTCGAGCGGGCGCTGCTGGCGGAGGGCTCGAGTCGCGAGCAGCTCGGGCGCGAGGCGTTCGTGGAGCGCGTGTGGCGCTGGCGCGAGCAGTACGGCGGCACGATGATCGAGCAGCTCAAGCGGCTCGGCGCCTCCTGCGACTACGAGTCGGAGCGCTTCACGCTCGATGAGGGCTACGCGCGCGCCGTGCTGAAGGTGTTCGTGGCGCTCTACGAGAAGGGCCTGATCTACCGCGACCGCTACCTGGTCAACTGGGACCCCGGGTCCGGCTCGGCGATCTCCGACCTTGAGGTCGAGCAGCGAGAGGTCCGCGACACGCTCTACTACATCGACTATCCGCTCGCCACCGGAACGGGGGCGATCACCGTCGCGACCGTTCGCCCGGAGACGATGCTGGCCGACACGGCGATCGCGGTCAACCCCGACGACGACCGCTACCGGAGGCTGATCGGCGAGCGCGCGATCCTCCCGCTCGTCGGGCGCAAGCTGAAGATCATCGCCGACGAGCACGTGCGCCCCGACTTCGGCACCGGAGCGCTCAAGATCACCCCGGCCCACGACCCCAACGACTTCGAGATCGGCCGCCGCCACGGGCTCGCGCACCCCTCGGTGATCGGCGAGGACGGCCGGATCACCGATGACGCACCGGAGCGCTTCCGCGGGCTGAAGATCGCCGCCGCCCAGGAGGCGGTGCTCGCCGCTCTGCGTGAGGAGGGGCTGCTCGCCCGCGCCGAGCCCTACGAGCACGCGGTGCCGTTCTCGCAGCGCTCGGGGGAGCGGATCGAGCCGCTGATCTCGCTGCAGTGGTTCATGGCCATGGACGAGCTCGCCCGGCCGGCGATCGAGGCGGTGACCAGCGGCCTCGTGCGGTTCCACCCGGCCCACTACACGAAGGTCTACCTCGACTGGATGCAGAACATCCGCCCCTGGTGCATCTCCCGCCAGCTGTGGTGGGGCCATCGACTGCCGGTCTGGTATCGCAGGGCGCCCAGCCCGATGGAGACCTACGTGGGGATCGAGCCTCCGGCGGGCGAGGGGTGGGAGCGCGACCCCGACGTGCTCGACACCTGGTTCTCCAGCGCGCTGTGGCCGTTCGCGACGCTCGGCTGGCCGGACCGGACGCCCGAGCTGGCGGCCTTCTACCCGACCGACGTGCTCTCGACCGCGCGCGACATCATCTTCCTCTGGGTCGCGCGGATGATCATGATGGGGCTCGAGTTCACCGGCACGGTCCCGTTCACCGACGTCAACGTCCACTCGATCATCCAGGCGCCCGACGGGCGGCGGATGTCGAAGTCGCTGGGGACCGGAATCGACCCGCTGGACCTGATCGATGGCGGTCCCCGCCCGCCTGTGTTCGCGGTGGACGGATCGGATCCCGGCAGCTTCCCCGCCTACGGCGCCGACGCGGTGCGCTGGGGCCTGCTGGCGATGTCGTCGGGCCAGGACGTCAGCTTCAGCGAGGACAAGGTCGCGCAGGGGCAGCAGCTGACCAACAAGCTCTGGAACGCCGCACGGCTGGTCCTGCTCGGCGTGGAGGCGGTCGGCGGCGACATCCGCGCCGCTGCGACGCCGGTCGCGGTGGAGGATCGCTGGATCCTCTCGCGCCTGGCGGCGGCGCAGGCCGAGGTTCACGAGCGGATCGAGCGCTTCGACCTCTCCCACGCCGCGCTGCGCGTCTACGAGTTCATCTACGGCGAGCTGTGCGACTGGTACCTGGAGCTGGTCAAGCCGCGGCTGCGCGCGGGCGAGCGCGAGCTGGCCCAGACGCTGCTCCTCGTGCTGACCGAGACCGTCACGCTCGCGCACCCGCTGATCCCGTTCGTCACCGAGGAGATCTGGAGCCACATCCCGGGCGCCGAGGGACTGCTCGCGGCCCGGGTGACGCCGCCGGGCGCGGCGCGCCCCGACCCGGAAGCGGAGCGGGCGGTGGCGCGGGCGATCGAGGCGATCCAGGAGCTGCGCCGCTGGCGCGACCTGACCGGGGTCCGGGCCGGCGTCGTGCTGCCGGCCCGGATCGAGGCGGTCGGCTATGAGCAGACCCTCGAGCACGTGTCCCGGCTCGCTCGGCTCACGCTCGACGGCGCGGGCGACCCGTCCGCGCAGGCGACGGTCGCGATCCCCGGCGGTCGCGTGGTGATCCTTGGCGGCGTCGACGTCGACGGGGCGCGCGCCCGACTGGAGAAGGAGCGGGGCCGGCTCGAGAGCGAGATCGATCGAGCCGAGCGCAAGCTGGCCAACGACGGGTTCGTCGCCAAGGCGCCGGCTGCGGTCGTGCAGGCCGAGCGCGACAAGCTCGCCGCGCTCCGGGCGGAGCTCGACGCGCTCAGGCGGCCATCCGGCGCCGATGGGTCCCGATGAGCGAGCGGGTGCGATGACCGGTCCCGAGGCCGAGCGCTGGCTGCTGTCGCTGGAGCTGTTCGGGATGCGGTTCGGCCTGGACCGCATGCGGCGGCTGATGACCGCGCTCGGCAGCCCCGAGCGTCGCTTCGCGTCGATCCACGTCGTCGGGACCAACGGCAAGTCCTCGACCACGCGGATGATCGCCGCGATCCTCGCGCACCACGGGCTGCGCACCGGCGCCTACCTCTCGCCGCATCTAGTTTCGTTCGGCGAGCGGATCCGGATCGGAGATCGCGACCTGCCGCCGGACCTCTTCGGAGCGGCGGTCGGGCGCGCCGCGCACGCCGTGTCGCTCGTCCAGCGGTCGCTGGAGGAGGGCGACCAGGTGACGCAGTTCGAGGCGCTGACGGCCGCCGCCTATTGGGAGCTGGCGCGCCAGGAGGTCGAGGTGGCCGTGATCGAGGCGGGACTCGGCGGGCGTTTCGACGCGACCAACGTGATCCCGTCGAAGGTGCAGGTGCTGACCAGCGTCGGGCTCGAGCACACCCGCTGGCTGGGGCCGACGCTGGTCGACATCGCCGGCGAGAAGCTGGACGTGGTCCAGCCCGGCGGCACGCTCGTCCTCGGCTCGGGGCTCGCGCCGGAGGTCCTGGAGGTCGCCGAGCGCGTGGCCGCGGAGCGCGACGCGAGGATCGTGCAGGCCGGAACCGACCCCGGCGTGCCGGTCGGCGCCGCCGGGAACTTCCAGCGGCGCAACTTCGCCCTCGCGCGCGCCGCCGCCGAGGCGTTCCTCGGCTCGCTGGATTGGGAGGCGTTCACGGCCGCTGCGACCGAGGTTCGCGTCCCGGGCCGCCTGCAGAAGATCGGGTCAGCCCCGCTGACATTCATCGACGGGGCGCACAACCCCGACGGGATGCGCGCGCTGGCCGAGTCGCTTCCCGAACTGGTGGCCGGGCACGACAGGGTGGTCGCCCTGGTCTCGGTGCTCGACGACAAGGACGCGGCCGGAATGCTCTCCGCGCTGCTGCCGGCCTGCGACATGCTCGTGTGCACCAGCAGCCAGAACCCGCGCGTCCTGCCGCCCCCGACGCTCCAATCGCTCGCCCGCCAGCTGGGCGGCCCGCCGACCGAGATCGTCGCCGACCCGCAGGCTGCCCTACGGAGGGCTCGCGAGCTGGCCGGGCCCGGCGGGGTCGTCGTCGCGGCCGGTTCGCTGTACCTGATCGCCGATCTGCTCGCGGGCGGCCACCGCGCCCACGCCTCGACGATGTAGGAGCCGCACCGGAATGCGGGACGATATCCAGGACGAGTATCCACCGCTGCTGAGGATGATGGGGATGGTCGCGATCGCCGTGGCGGTCGTGATCCTGGTCTTCTTCGCGATCGGATACGTGTTCGGGCGCCTGTTCCTCTAGATCAGGGCCGGCGTCCCGGCCGGGGGCGCCCGCGCGCGACCGTCTCGGGCCGTCCGCGGACCGATTCTCGCCGTGCGCCGGGAGGAACCGCGGGGCTTGCGGCGTATCTGATATGCGCCGCAAGCACGCGGTGCCACTAAACTCGCCGCTCAATGCCCTACGCGATCTTCGGGATACACAACAGCGCCCTGAAGCTGGCGGTCGAGCTGGTGATCCTGTTCCTGGTGGTCATCTGGCTGGCGCTGATCTACTGGACCTACGCCGACGCCCGCCGCAGGATCGCCGATCCGCTGCTGATCGGCTGCTCCACGCTGGCCTCGCTGTTCCCCTTCGTCGGCACGGTCGTCTACATGATCGTGCGCCCGCCAGAGTTCCTCGACGACGTGCGCGAGCGCGAGCTCGAGATGCAGGCCGCCGAGGCCCGTCTGGCCGAGCTCGGCTACCACCTCTGCCCGCACTGCGACTACGAGGTCGAGCGCGACTACCTGCGCTGCCCCAACTGCATGCGCAAGCTCAAGGACCCGTGCCACTCGTGCGGGCGCCCGCTCGACCCGATGTGGAAGATGTGTCCGTTCTGCGAGGCGGAGGTCGGCGTACCGGCTCCGACCGCGAGCCGTCGCCGGCGCCGGGTCGAGACGCCCGAGCCCGCGCCGGAGCAGACGCCGATCCCCTGACCGGCGGGCCCCCCGAGGCCCGCCGCCCGAACCCCAGAGCAATCAAGGAGCCCCTGTGGAGCGCACGCTGATCCTCGTCAAGCCTGACGCATTCGCCCGCAACCTGACCGGCGAGATCATCGCCCGGTTCGAGCGAAAGGGTCTGCGGCTGGTCGCGCTGCAGCTCAGGACGCTGAGCCGTGAGCTGGCCGAGCGCCACTACGCGGAGCACGAGGGCAAGGGCTTCTACGGGGAGCTGGTCGACTTCATCACCTCGGGACCGCTCGTCGCGATGGTGCTGGAGGGCGATTCCGCGATCGCCGCCGCGCGCCAGGTCATCGGCGCGACCGATCCGCTGAAGGCCGAGACCGGATCGATCCGCGGCGACTATGCGATCGCGGTCGGCCAGAACATGGTCCACGGCTCCGACGGTCCCGAATCCGCCGCCCGAGAGGTGGCGCTGTTCTTCCCGGACCTCCCCTAGCGGCGTGGCGCGGCCGGCGAGCCGGCGCCTGATCCTCGCGTCGGCCTCGCCGCAGCGGGCGGCGATCCTGACCCAGATCGGGGTCGCGTTCGAGGTTCGCGCGGCGGATGTGGAGGAGCTGACCGAGGGCCCGCCGGCGGAGGTGGTGCTGGAGAACGCGCATCGCAAGGCGACCGCGGTGGCCGCGACGCTGGAGCCCGGGTCGCCGCCCGTGCTCGCCGCCGATACCGAGGTCGTGCTCGGTTCGACGATCTTCGGAAAGCCACGCGACGCCGAGGACGCGGCCAGGATGCTCGGCGAGCTGGCCGGCCGCCGCCACCAGGTCTTCAGCGGCGTGTGCCTGATCGAGCCGGGGGGCGCCGGCGATCGCGCTCCCCACCGGGTCAGGACGGCCGCCTCGCGCACCGAGGTGGAGTTCCGGCCGCTGGACCGGGCCGCGATCGATGGCTACCTGGCAACGGGCGAGTGGCGTGGCCGGGCCGGCGCCTACGCGGTCCAGGGGGTCGGGGCGACTCTGGTGAGGCGCATCGAGGGCGACTACCTCGGCGTCGTCGGCCTACCGGTCTGCACGCTGATCGAGCTCGCTCCCTGGCTGGCTCCGTGAGGCCCGGCCGGCTGGGCGCTGCCGGGCCCGGGTCCGGCCCCGCGTGCAGGATCCCGCCCAGGCGGCTTCAGTTCTCGTTTTTCCAGCGTTTTTGGTCGTTAGGGCGCTGCTAGCGACGAGGGCGGGATCCGGCAGCGCGATACACTGAGGCGCGGACGAAGCCGGCAACCGGGTGAGGCTCGGGAGCCACAACTCGCCGCTTGGCCCGCCGCTTCGCCCTACCTGCGACCATGGGCATGTTCACGTATATGACAGGCTTTGGCGGCCGTGACATGGCTGTCGATCTAGGCACCGCGAACACGCTCGTGTACGTCCGCGGGCGGGGGATCGTTCTGTCGGAGCCAAGTGTGGTGGCTGTCGACTCGCGCACCGGCGAGGTGCACGCGGTCGGGATCGAGGCCAAGCGGATGCTCGGCCGCACCCCGGGCACGATCTCGGCGATCCGGCCGCTGAAGGACGGCGTGATCGCCGACTTCGAGGTGACCGAGGAGATGCTGCGCCACTTCATCCAGAAGGTCCACCAGAACCGATGGGCCCACCCACGGGTGGTCGTGTGCGTCCCGTCCGGGGTCACGGGCGTCGAGAAGCGCGCGGTCGAGGAGGCCTGCCTGAGCGCGGGCGCTCGCCAGGCCTACCTGATCGAGGAGCCGATGGCGGCCGCGATCGGGGCGGGGCTGCCGGTCGGGGAGCCGACCGGGTCGATGGTCGTCGACATCGGCGGCGGGACCAGCGAGGTGGCCGTGATCTCGCTCGGCGGGATCGTCGTCTCGCAGTCGATCCGGGTCGGCGGCGACGAGCTCGACGAGGCGATCATCAACTACGTCAAGCGCGAGTACAAGCTTCTGATCGGCCAGCAGACCGCCGAGGAGCTGAAGCTGGAGATCGGCTCGGCGCATCCGATGTCGGAGGAGGTGCAGGCGGAGATTCGCGGGCGGGACATGGTGTCCGGACTGCCCAAGACGGTGATCCTGACCAGCGAGGAGATCCGCGGCGCGCTGGAGGAGCCTGTGTCGCAGATCATCGACGCGGTCAAGCAGACGCTGGACCGGACCCCTCCGGAGCTCGCGTCCGACATCATGGATCGTGGCATCATGCTCGCTGGTGGCGGATCGCTGCTGCAGGGCATGGAGGAGCGCCTGCGTCACGAGACGCAGATGCCCGCGCACCTGGCGGAGTCGCCGCTGACGTGCGTTGCCGTCGGATCCGGCAGGTCGCTTGAGGAGTTCGAGGCGATCCACCGGTCCAGCAAGAATTCACGCAACCGACGCCGCCGGTACTGAGATCGAGGCCGAGGCGTGCGAAGCAAGACCTTGGAGACACGGATCACGTGCACGACAAACAGGTTCGACGGCGTCGCGCGGTGCTCGCCGCGCTGGTCGCCGTCTCCCTGATCCTGCTGACCGCATACTTCGGCGAGTCGCCGTCCAGTCCTCTGCACACCGTGCAGAGGGGCATCGTGCAGGTCCTGTCGCCCGTCCAGGCGGGCGCTTCCAAGGTTCTCTCCCCGGTGCGCGACGTCGCCAACTGGGTCTCTGACACGCTGCACGCCAAGTCACAGGTCGACCGCCTGCGCAAGGAGGTCGCGCAGCTGACGGCGCAGAACGCGCAGCTTCGGGTCGAGTCGAGGCAGAACGCGCAGCTGACCGCGGAGCTGGGCCTCGACCAGACGATCGGGCTCTCGGCCCACCATCTGATCGGCGCCAACGTGATCGAGCGTGATCCCAACCTCTGGTACCAGCAGGTCGAGATCGACGCCGGAACCGACGAGGGCGTGGCGCTGCACGACCCGGTCGTCGCCGGCAGCGGGCTCGTGGGGCTGGTCACGTCGGTGGGCTCGTCGTACGCGACCGTGAGCCTGATCACCGACCCGTCGGTCGAGGTCGGCGCAGAGGTGCTGGCGACCGGCGCCGAGGGGGTGCTCGCGCCGTCGGTCGGCAACCCCAACCAGCTGCTGCTCCAGGATCTGCCGGGCGGGGCCCAGATCAACCCGGGCGATCGGATCGTGACCTCAGGGTTCAAGACCGGAAGCCTGGCCTCCTACTACCCGCCCGGCATCCCGATCGGGACGGTGCCGTCGAACCTGACGCCGACCCAGCTCTCCAACGACGTGGTCAACAACAGCTCCGTCCCGGTGATCCCGTTCGCCGCGCTGCGCACCTTCGGCTCCGTTCAGGTCCTGACCGGCCCCAACGCCGGCAACGCGCGGGCGCAGGTGCCATGAGCGCCCCGTCCCCCAAGCTCGTCGCTCGGCTGGTCGCGCTCTCGGTCGCGACCGTGGTCGTCCAGAACGCGGTCGTGTCGCAGATCTCTCTGTTCGGCGTCGCCGCCGACCTGACCGTGCTGATGGTGGTGTCGGTCGGGCTGCTGGCGGGATCGATGACCGGCGCCGCGCTCGGCTTCTTCACAGGGCTGATGGTCGACACGGTGCTGATGCAGACGCTGGGGATCACCTCGCTGCTGTACATCGCGATCGGCTACTGGTCGGGCAGGCTGCGCGAGCTGCGCGACCCGGCCCACGGGCTGGTGCCGATGGCCGCAGGCGCGGTGGCGACCGCGTTCGCGGGCGTCGGGATGACGCTGCTGCAGTTCCTGCTGGGGGTGGACGCGCCCGTCAGCCTGCTGCTGGCCCAGCAGATCTTCGTCACCGTGCTGGTCAACACGCTGATCTCGCTGCCGGTGTACGCGATCGTGCGCCGTGCGATCACGCCCGCGCTGCCCGACGATCCCCGTCGCCGGCGCCGGCGCGCCTACACGACCGGCGGGCTCAGCCCGCTCCAGAGCCCGTCCGCGCAGCGTCTCGGGCAGCTCAACCGGAGCGGCCGATGAGCCGGCGCAGCAGGCCCGCGCGGGTCCGCGGTCCGCGGCGCGCAGGAGCCCGCCGATGAGCCCGCGCAGCAGGTCCGCTCGGGTCCTCGGTCCGCGGCGCGCAGGAGCCCGCCGATGAGCGTGCCCCCCGAGGAGCGCCGCCCGCCGCTCTCGCCGCAGCTGGCGCTCAGGGTGGCGATCGCCGGCAGCTTCGCGCTGGGGATGTTCGCGATCATCTTCTTCCGGCTGTGGTTCCTGCAGATCCTGTCGGGCAACCAGTACGTGCAGGCGGCGGCCGTGAACCGCCTGAAGGACGTGCCGATCGCCGCCCCCCGCGGAGAGATCCTCGATCGCTCCGGCCGGGTGCTGGTCGACAGCGTCCGCGAGTCGGCGGTGGTGATCTCGCCGGAGAGCCTGCCGGTGCCGGTCAGCCTCGCGGCTCTCAACACGATCGAGCAGCCCCCGCGCGCCGACAACGTGCTCTACGACAGGCTCGCGCGCGTGCTCGGGATGCACACGCGCCCGGTTCGCTGCCACCTGTACGTGGCGGGCGTGAACACGTTCCGCCTGTCGCCGATCGCGTGCCTGGTCGGCCAGCAGGTGTCGCTCGCGCCCGTCCAGGACGTGACGGTCGCCAGCGGCCCGCAGCAGGTCCCGACCGCCGTCGAGTTCTACCTCGCCGAGCGCCAGGCGCAGTTCCCGGGCGTGTCGATCCGCCACGTCTACACAACCAACTATCCCTACGGCACGCTCGCGGCTCAGGTGCTCGGGACGGTCGGGCAGATCAGCGCCGGGGAGCTCGGCAGCTCCCCCTACAAGGGGATCCCGCAGGGCTCGATCGTCGGCCAGTCGGGCCTCGAGGCTCAGTACAACAGCTTCCTGCAGGGGCGCGACGGCTACCAGCAGGTGCTCGTCAACGCCTTCGGCCAGCCGGTCTCCTCGATCAGCACCCAGGCTCCGGCGCCGGGTGAGAACCTGCGCACCTCGCTCGACGCGGCGCTGCAGCGCGTCGGGCAGAACGCGCTCGCGTACTCGATGAGCGTCAACCCCTCTCCATTCAACCCCTCGCCCGGCGGCGCGTTCGTTGCGATGGACCCGGTCAACGGCCAGGTCTACGCGATGGGGTCCGGGCCGAGCTTCAACCCCGGCGACTTCACCCACCCGATGACGCAGGCCTACTACGACGCCCACTACCGGAACGCGTCGAGCGACTACCCGCTGCTCAACCGGGCGATCCAGAGCGCCGGTCCGACCGGTTCCACGTTCAAGCCGATCACGGCGACGGCGGCGCTGCAGAGCGGAGTGTGGGCCCCCAACCAGCTGTTCGACGACACGGGCCTCTACTGCGTCGGCGTCGGGATCTCGCAGCAGTGCCGCCACAACGCCGGTCACGCGGTCTACGGCGTGATCGATCTGCGGGCCGCGATCAAGTTCTCGTCCGACGACTTCTTCTACAACCTCGGGGTCCGCCTGAACCCCAACCACCCGTCCAGGCATCCCAACGGCGGTGCGCTGCAGCTCTGGGCGAGGCGATACGGGATCGGCCGTCCGACCGGGATCGACCTCCCGGGCGAGGTGAGCGGCACGCTTCCCACGCCGCTCTGGCGCGAGCAGCGCAACCTGCTCGAGTACCAGTGCGACACCGCGACCGGCCCGTTCAAGTACAGCAACCCGAGCGGGACCCAGTCTGGCCCGCGCAGGCTTCCGGGTTGGCACCGCAGTCCCAAGCACCCGCCGGGCGGCTGCGGCATCGCCGACGGCACCAACCGCCCATGGTCGGTGGGCGACTCAGAGAACCTCGCGGTCGGGCAGGGCGACGTCCAGGTCACGCCGCTTCAGCTCGCGGACGTGTTCTCGGCGGTCGCCAACGGCCACGACGTCCCGACCCCGCACATCGGGCTGGACGTCCAGTCCGCCAACGGCACCGTGCTGCAGACGATCAACCAGCCGGCGGGCCATCCGATCACCGTCAACCCGTTCTACATGGACGAGATCCGCCAGGGACTGCGCGAGGCGGCCTCGTGGCCCGGCGGCACCTCCGCGAGCGTGTTCAGCAGCTTCCCGGAGCAGGTCTACGGCAAGACCGGCACCGCCCAGTACTTCAACGCCCAGCACGTCCAGACCGACTACGCCTGGTACGCGTGCTTCGTGCCGCCGACGGCTACGACCAAGCCGATCGTGATCGTGGTCTGGGTGGAGGACGGCGGCTACGGCGCGATCGCCGCGGCTCCGGTGGCGCGTCAGATGCTGTCGCAGTGGTTCTTCGGCCGGCCGGGGCCATACTCCGGGCCCTGGCGATGAGCGGAGGGCGGCAGGTCATGAGCGGCAGCGACCGAGGTCTCGGCCGGTGAGCGCCACGACCCCGATCCAGCCGGTCGACGACGCCGTGATGCCGCGGTCTCGGTCGCGGTCGCTGCCCGTGTTCGACCCGCTGCTGGCGCTGGCCGCTCTCGGCCTGTCGGCATGCTCCTACGTGACGCTCAACGGCCTCGGCGGGACCGGGCCGGCGCTGGCCCAGCGCCAGGCGCTGTATGACGGCGGGGGGCTGCTCCTCGCCCTGCTGATCAGCCGCTTCGACTACACCCGCCTGCGCGAGTTCAAGTACGGGCTGTTCGGCATGATGGTCCTGCTCAACCTGGTGGTGTACGCGATGCCGGCCGTCGCCAACGCGCACCGCTGGATCCCGCTGCCCCTGTTCAGCTTCCAGAGCTCGGAGTTCGGCAAGATCCTGATCGTCGTCGCCCTGGCGGCGTTCGCGGTCGACCGCAGCCGAAGGCTGCACGAATGGCGGACGACCGCTCGGATCATGCTGCTGGCGATCCTTCCGGCGCTGATCGTGATCCCGCAGCCGGATCTCGGCACCGCCATGGTCTACGTGGCGGTCGGCTTCAGCGTGCTGTTCTTCGTCGGGACCCCGTTCAAGCAGATCGGGGCCGTGATCGGGATCTTCGCCGGCGCGATCGTGATCGTGCTGGTGGTCGCGCCGGCGGTCGGGGTGCACGTGCTGCACGGATACCAGCTGGACCGCCTGACCGCGTTCCTGAACCCGAGCAGCTGCTCGAACCTTCAGCCCGGCGCTCCCAACCCCTGCTACCAGGTGCAGCAGTCGGTGATCGCGATCGGCTCGGGCCAGAAGACCGGGCTCGGAGTGCACGCCTACCAGACCCGGCTCGGCTTCCTGCCGGTCGACTACACGGACTTCGTGTTCGCGTCGATCGGCGAAACGTACGGGTTCGTCGGCGCCGGCGTCGTGCTCTCACTCTACGCGCTCCTGATCTGGCGCACGCTGCGGATCGTCGCCATGTCCAAGAACCTGTTCGGCACCCTGATCGGGGCGGGGGTCGTCGCGATGCTGATGTTCCAGATCTTCGTAAACGTCGGGGTGACGATCGGGATCATGCCCGTCACCGGGGTCCCGCTGCCGTTGGTGAGCTACGGGGGCTCATCGGTCGTCGTCACCTTCATCGCCATCGGGCTGCTGGAGTCGATCTACATCCAGGCACGGATGGCACAGGCCGGCAAGGGTCGCGCCCTGATCAACTGAAAACCACGCGCGCGACCTTCCGCGCGCGACCTCATTCACGAAAAGGATTGACCGAGAATTGAAGAAGCAAGTGCTGGTCAGCGTCGACCGGGGCGAGACCCGGGTCGCGATGCTGGAGGCAACCGGAACCGTGGCGGCGCGCAAGGCGCCGTCGAGCGCCTCGCGCCGGAAGCGCAGGCCGGCTGACGCGAGCGGCTACCGCGTCGCCGAGCTCTACCTCGAGCGTCGTGGCAACCGCTCGATCGTCGGCAACATCTACAAGGGGCGCGTCGACAACGTGCTCGCCGGGCTCGAGGCCGCGTTCGTCGACATCGGCCTTGAGAAGAACGGCTTCCTGCACGTCGACGAGATCGTGCTCCCGGGCGTCGAGGCACCGCGCCGGGGGCGCGGCGCCGGCCGTGAGGGGCGCCAGATCACGGACATGCTCAAGCCCGGCCAGGAGATCGTCTGCCAGGTGGTCAAGGACCCGCTCAAGACCAAGGGCGCTCGCCTTTCGATGGACCTCACGATCGCCGGGCGCTACATGGTCTACGCGCCCTACGGCGAGGGCGTCGGCGTCTCCCGACGGCTCGACGACAAGGAGCGCGAGCGGCTGCGGCGCGAGGCCGCCAAGCTCGATCTCAACGGCGGCGGCGCGATCATCCGGACCTCCGCGCTCGGGGTCAAGCGCGCGGACCTGGAGCGCGAGCTGCTGTACCTGTTCAAGCTCGGCGAGGTGCTCGACAAGCGGGTCGCCGAGACACAGGCGCCCGCGCTCGTCTTCCAGGAGGCGGACCTCTCGGTCCGCGTCGTCCGAGACATCTTCTCGGCCGAGTTCGAGCGTGCGATCGTCGACGACCCCAAGCAGCATCACCGGCTGGTGTCGTTCTTCTCCCGAACCGCTCCGGAGCTGGTCGAGCAGGTGGAGCTCTGGGAGGAGGAGACGCCGCTGCTCGAGGCCTTCGGCGTCGAGGACGTCCTCGCGTCGACACTGAACCGGCGCGTCGACCTGCCGAGCGGCGGGTACCTGATGATCGACTACGCCGAGGCGCTGACCGTGATCGACGTCAACTCCGGCTCGTTCATCGGACGCGGCAAGGGCGCGCGGCTGGAGGACACGATCACGAAGACCAACCTGGAGGCCGCCGAGGAGGCCGTCCGCCAGCTGCGGCTGCGCGACATCGGCGGGATCATCGTGATCGACTTCATCGACATGGCCCGCGCGCGCAACCGCGACGCGGTGCTGAAGACCCTGCGCAAGGCGCTGGAGGAGGATCGCACGAAGACCTTCGTCGTCGAGATCTCGCCGCTCGGCCTGGTCGAGATGACGCGCCAGAACGTGACCGACGGGGTGCGCGAGATCATGACCCGCCCGTGCCCGACCTGCCACGGCGAGGGCGTGATCAAGTCGGAGGAGACGATCGCGATCGAGTTCGAGCGCCGGATGCGCGAGCTGGCCGGCAGAACCGAGGCCGATGCGCTCCTCATCCAGATGAACCCGCGCGTCAGCGCCGAGTTCACCGGCAACGACGCGCGCGTTCTGCGCGCGGTCGAGGAGGCGACCGGCAAGGTGTTCGTGTTCGAGGGCTCGGAGGGACTGCCTCTCGACCACTTCCGCGTGCTCGAGGAGGGCGACCGCGAGCAGGTGCTCGAGCGGGCGCTTCCGTTCCGGCCCGGTGAGGAGGTTCACGTCGAGATCGTCGAGCCCCACATGTACAGCCCGGGCGACGCGGTCGCCAAGATCGACGGCTACATCATCTCCGTACGTGGCGGAACCCGGTACGTGGGCGAGAAGCACCTGGTGCGGATCGAGGAGGCCGGTCGCAACTCTGCGGTCGCGGCCCTGATCGACGTCCCGCACGGCGGCGAAGGTGACGGGGACGAGCTAGAATCGAAGATCCGGCGCCGCGGCCGCAGAGGCGGACGGCGCCGTTCTGGTGCAAGGACGGCCTCCACGAGCGAGGCCACGAGCCCCGAGTGACCATGTACGCGATCGTCAAGACAGGTGGAAAGCAGTACCGCGTGGCGCAGGATCAGACCCTGCTGGTCGAGCGCCTGCCCGCGTCCGACGGCGAGACCGTCGACCTCCGTCCGCTGCTGATCGTCGACGGCGACCAGCTGATCGACGGCGACGCGCTGGCCGACGCCAGCGTCCGTGCGCGCGTGGTGGCGCACGAGCGGGGCCCCAAGCTGAGGGTGGTCAAGTTCAAGCCCAAGCGCGGCTACAAGCGCCGCAACGGCCACCGCCAGGAGCTGACCCGGATCCAGATCACCGAGATCGGGCGCACGTCCGCCGGAGCCGGTCGCTCCGACGTCGGGAGCGCGGCGGCGCCCGCCACGGCCGAGACCAGCAAGGAGGGTCGAGATGGCGCATAAGAAGGGCCTCGGTTCCAGCCGCAACGGACGGGACTCCAACGCCAAGCGGCTCGGCGTCAAGGTGTTCGCCGGTCAGACGGTAACCGGCGGCGAGATCATCGTGCGCCAGCGCGGCACGCGCTTCAGGCCGGGCGACGGCGCCGGGATCGGCAAGGACGACACGATCTACGCCCGCTCGGCCGGGACCGTGCAGTTCACCCGCGGCCGTCGCGGCCGCGTGATCTCGATCGTCTCGGGCGACGGGTCCTAGCGCGCCGGCCGTCGGGCGCGCTCAGCCCCTCAGGCGGTTCCGATCTGCGCCGTGCGCTGCGGGCAGCGAGTCGCCCTGACCGGCGGCCTGCTCAGGCGGTTCCGATCTGCGCCGTGCACTGCGGACAGCGGGTCGCCCTGACCGGGATCGTGCTCGTGCACTCCGGGCAGTCGCGCGTGTCGGGGACCTCCTTGGCGCCGCGCGCCGCGAACCTGTTGTAGGGCCGCACGACGAAGAAGAACACCGCCGCCGCGGTCGTCACGAACGTGAACATCGCGTTGATGAAGTCGCCGTACAGGAAGTGGCTGGAGTTGATCGTGAACGACAGCGAGCCGAAATCCGGCTTGCCGACGATCAGCGCGATGATCGGGGTGATCAGATCGGCGATGAACGCCTTCACGAGCGCCGAGAAGACGACGCCCATCACGAAGGCCACCGCCAGCTCGACGAGGTTGCCTCGGACCAGGAACTTCTTGAAGTCTGCCAGCGCTGACACCATCTCCACCTCCCGGGATCGACGATCCGGCGGGAGGCTACGTCGTTGTCCGGACGCCTGGTGCTGCGATCCGGTCGCCCGCCGCCTCGGTGGCCAGATCCGCTGGCTCGCCTCCCTCGACGCGTGAGGCCGCCCGCGCCGCTCTGGCCCGGAAGCCGCCCGCGCCGCTCTGGCCCGGAAGCCGCCCGCGCCGCTCGCAGCCGCTCAGCCGTCCTGCGCGGTCGGGCGGATCAGGATCTCGTTGATGTCCACCTCAGGCGGCTGCGAGAGCGCCCACATCACCGCCCGCGCGATGTCCTCGGGTGAGAGCGACGCCCGTGGCCGGCGCTCGAAGAACGCGGTGTCCACGACGCCCGGCTCGATCACCGTGACGCGCACCCCGGAGCCGTTGAGCTCCTGGCGCGCGCCCTCGCCCATCGCGGTGACCGCCCACTTGGTCGCCGAGTAGAGCGAGCCCGAGAGTGCGATCCGCCCCGCGACCGAACCGGTCAGCAGGAGGTGGCCGCGGGACTCGCGCAGCGAGTCGATCGTCGCCCTGATCGTGAGCGCGGCGCCGTAGACGTTCGTGAGCACCATCGCGCGCCAGTGCTCGGGCGACTCGGCCGTGAATCCGCGTCGAGCGCCGAAGCCGGCGTTGGCGAACGCCACGTCGATCCGGCCCCATCGCTCGCGCACGAGCTCCACCATCAGCCGCTGGTCGTCCCACTCGGTCACGTCGCACACGATCGCCAGCGCGCGCTCCTCGCCGCCGAGCTCGTCGGAGAGCTCTCTCAGGCGGTCCCCCGACCGCGCCGCGAGCGCCACCCTGTACCCGGCCGCCACGGCGGCTCGTGCGGTCGCGGCTCCGATCCCCGACGAGGCGCCGGTGATCAGGAGGACGGGATCCTCGCCGACATCGTCCATAGTCTGGTGGAGGATGCACGATCGGACCAGGATTCACGTCGCCGCCGGAGCCGGAGGAGACGGCTGCCTGAGCTTCAGGCGCGAGGCGCACGTTCCCAAGGGCGGCCCGGACGGCGGCGACGGCGGCCGTGGCGGCGACGTGGTGCTCGTCTGCGACGACTCTCTCCGGGACCTGGAGCCCTTTCGGCGCCGCCATCGGTTCCGGGCCGGGCGCGGCGGACACGGTGAGGGCTCGCTGCGCCACGGCGCTGACGGCGAGACGCTTGAGCTCTCGGTTCCGCCGGGCACCCAGGTGACAGTCGAGCGCGACGGCGCTCGCTACGACCTGGTCCGCGCCGGGCAGCGCGCCGTCGTGGCTCGCGGCGGCCTGGGAGGACGGGGCAACAAGCGCTTCGCCGGCCCGACCCGTCAGACGCCGCGGTTCGCCGAGCGCGGGCTCCCCGGGGAGGAGACCTGGCTGGACCTGTCGCTGAAGCTGCTCGCCGACGTGGGCCTGATCGGGCTGCCCAACGCGGGCAAGTCCTCGCTGCTCGCGCGTCTGACGCGCGCGCGCCCCAAGGTCGCCGCCTACCCTTTCACGACCCTCTCGCCGGTGCTCGGAACGCTGGAGTCCGACGGCCGCCAGCTCGTGATCGCCGACATCCCCGGGCTGATAGAGGGCGCCAGCGGCGGCGCCGGGCTCGGGCACGAGTTCCTCGCCCACGTGGAGCGCACGCGCCTGCTGGTCCACGTGCTCGACCTGCATCCGCTTGACGGCTCCGATCCGGTGACGAGCCATGCGATCGTGGAGCGGGAGATCGAGCGCCACGACCCGCGGCTGGCGCGACTGCCCAGGCTGCTGGCCCTCTCGAAGGCGGACCTCGTCGACACGGAGACGGCCGCGGCCGCCAGGGCGCGATGGGAGCGCCGTCTCGGGCCGGAGGTGCCGGTGATCGTGACCTCATCGGTCACGCGCGCCGGCCTGGCGGAGCTTGCCGCCGAGCTGCACCGGCGCGTGCCGGTCGTCCGGCCCGACGAGGCGAGCGCCGCGCTCCTGGACGGCGGTGAGCAGACGACCGCGGACGTCGCCGAGCATCGGGTCTATCGGCCGGCCGCTGCCCGGGCGTTCGCCGTGAGGCGGACGGGTGCCGGGGTGTTCACGGTGAGCGGGGCGGCCGTCGAACGGCTCGTGGCGCGCTACGACCTGGACAACGAGGAGGCGCTGGCCCATCTGGAGCGGCGCCTGCGCAGCCTCGGCGTGCTGCGCGCGCTGGAGGCGGAGGGCTTCGAGGCCGGCGATGAGGTGGAGATCGCGGGCGTCGCCTTCGATCTGGACCCCGACGCCTGAGCTCCGGCCGGGTCAGGGTGCGGGCGCCGTCACGCGCGCGCACGGTCCTGGCGCCCGCTCCGTCCATGGCCTGCGCCGGCCGTCCATGGCCTGCGCCGGCCGTCCATGGCCTGCGCCGGCCGTCCATGGGCTGCGCCGTTGCTCTCCGCGGCCTGCGCCGTTGCTCTCCGCGGCCTGCGCCGTTGCTCTCCGCGGCCTGCGCCGGTCACGTCGCTCGGGCGACGCTGTAGGATCACGCGGCCGGGCGTACCGGATGTTCAGAAAAGGAGGAGGCTGGATGCGTCGTGCTGCTTTGTTCGCGATCGTCCTGGGGGCGTTCGCCACCGTGGCCGGAGCGGCCACCGCGAAGGTGCTGAGAGTCGGGACCTACCGGGGCGTCCGAGGTCAGTACACGACGATCCAGGCGGCGGTCAACGCCGCGCGGCCGGGTGACTGGATCCTGATCGCACCCGGCGACTACAAGACGACGAAGGTGCTCACGCCCAAGGGCTACCCGGACTTCCCGGCCGCGGTCCTGATCACCAAGCGCGACCTGCACATCCGCGGGATGAACCGGAGCACGGTGATCGTCGACGGCACCAAGCCCGGCTCGGCGGCCTGCAGCAGCAAGGCGTCGGCGCAGAACTTCGGTCCGCGGGGCGGGGCCAACGGGGCCTACAGCTCAGGCTCGTCCTCGACCGCCCCCTCGGGGGTCAACGGCGTGATGGTGTTCAAGGCGGCCAACGTCTCGATCGAGAACCTGACCGCGTGCAACTTCCTCGGCGGCTCGCGCGACACGGGCAACGGGATCTGGTGGAACGGCGGCGCCAACAGCGGCAGGGTCGGCGGCCACGGCTACTACGGCGCCTACCTGAGCGCCACCAGCACCTACTTCGGGGGCATGAGCAAGGCGGGCGAGCAGACCGCGGCCCGGTACGGGATCTTCTCCAGCAACTGGGACGGCGGCACCTGGAACCAGGTCTATGGCTCCAACATGAACGACTCCGCGTTCTACATCGGAGCCTGCAGGCAGATGTGCAACCAGACCGTGAACCACGCCTGGGGCGAGTTCAGCGCGCTCGGCTACTCGGGGACCAACTCGGGCGGCCGGCTGGTGATCGAGAACTCCCAGTTCGACAACAACGAGGACGGCTTCGACACCAACAGCCAGAACGCGGACGAGCCCTCGCCCCAGAACGGCGCGTGCCCCAACAACGGGATCAGCCCGATCACGCACACCCACTCCTGCTGGGTCTTCATGCACAACTACGTGCACGACAACAACAACCCCAACGTCCCGGCGGCGGGGTCGGCGGCCGCCGGACCGGTTGGCACCGGGATGTCGGTCTCCGGCGGGCGCAACGACACGATCATGGACAACCGCTTCGTCAACAACCGGGCCTGGGGCCTGATCATCGTGCCCTACCTGGACAGCGGAAAGCCATGCACCGGCGGGACCCTCAACGCGCTCGGCCAGGGCAGCTGCCTGTTCGATGAGTGGGGTGACGCCGTGGTCGGCAACTCGTTCGTCAACAACGGCGGCTACGGTCATCCGACCAACGGCGCCTTCGCGGAGGTCAACTTCGAGGGGGGCAATCCGACCAACTGCTTCAGCGGCAACGTCGCGGCCGGAGGCGGCCCGCTGAACACCTACGCGGCGGCGCTCGAGCAGGCCTTCCCGAGCTGCAACGGCAGCGCGGCGCCGAGCACGCTGGCCACCTACGGCCAGTTCCTCGGCGAGGTCCTGTGCGACTCGCAGGTGGAGCTCGCTCCCGGCAAGCCGGCGAGCTGCCCCACCGGTCCCTACCCGCGGGCGACAAGGGTCGTCATGCACCCGCTGCCCAAGCACCTGCCGACGATGCCAAACCCGTGCGCCGGGGTTCCGTCGAACCCCTGGTGCGTCGGCAGGAAGCACTAGGACACCCGGTCCCGGCGGGCGCCCGCGCGCCCGTCGGGACCCGGGGGCCCGGCTGGCGCGGTGC
>JAJZWB010000195.1 GCA_021846845.1 Actinomycetes bacterium
GCACCCAGGCGGTCCGCACGTCGGACAGGAGCAGCGTCGCGCCTGTCGCCTGCCGCGCGGTCGGTGTCGCTCGGGCCGCCTGCAGCCCGGTCGGTGCCGCGCGGGTCGGGCGCTGATCGTCCGGTGTCTGCCGGGCCGCCTGCGGCCCGGCGGGCGCTTGGCTGGTCGGACGATCCTCGGCCGAGCTCGCGTGCGGCGTGGCGCGCGGGGCTCCGGTGTGGCTCGACACCGGTCCAGCATCGAGCTCCCGCCCGCAGCCGACAACCGTGTCGGCCGGTCAACGCTCGGTGGGATGCACACCACCATTGAGCGTCGCAGGAGCCGCCGGCTCCTCCCTGCTCGATCGGGGCGAGCCGCTCGGCCCGGGACGGGAGGATCGGCGGCCGGGCGATCACCCCATTGGGATGATGCGGGGCAACGACCCGGTGCGACCTTCGGGATGCATGTATCCCCTTTCGCCGTGCCAGTCGACCCGTCGCAGCCCGGGCCCCGGAGGCGGGGCGGGGTGAGCACGGTCATCGACCTGCGCGGGCGCAGCCTGCTGAGGATCGACGACCTCTCCCGCGACGAGATCCTGTTCCTCCTGGGTCTCGCGGCTGAGCTCAAGTCCGCCAGACGGGAGGGGCATGAGGACCGGAGGCTGCGGGGCAGGACGATCGCGCTGATCCACGAGCGGGACTCGACCCGCACCCGGTGTGCCTTCGACGTCGCGGCTCACGACCAGGGGGCGCACGTGACGTTCATAGGTCCGCCCGGGTCGCATCTGGGCGGGAGGGAGGCGGTCAAGGACACGGCGCGTGCTCTGGGCCGGATGTACGACGCGATCGAGTACCGGGGCTTCGCCGAGTCGGTCGCCGATGAGCTCGCCCGCTGGGCCGGCGTGCCGGTCTACAACGGCCTCACCGACGAATGGCACCCGACGCAGGTCCTGGCTGACTTCCTGACCCTGCGCGAGCACCTGCACCAGGCGCTCGACGAGGTCGCGCTCTGCTATCTGGGCGACGCGCGGTCCAACATGGCTGACGTCTACCTGATCGGCGGCGCCAAGCTCGGGATGGACGTGCGGATCGCGGCTCCGCGGGCGCTGTGGCCGCGCCGTGAGGTGGCGGAGCTCGCGCGCGCGATCGCTGAGGGCAGCGGCGGCCGGGTCTTCATCACCGAGGATGTCGCGGACGCGGTCAGGGGCTGCGACGTGCTGGCGACGGATGCGTGGCTGGCGACGGGCGAGCCTGCAGAGGCCTGCCGGCCGCGCATCGAGTCGCTGCTCCCATACCAGGTCAACAGCGGCACGATGCTCATGACGGGCAACCCGGAGGCGAGGTTCATGCACTGCCTGCCGGCGTTCCACAGCACCGGCACGAGCTCCGGCAGGAACCTCTCCGAGCGGTTCGCGGGGGACGCGCTTGAGGTCACCGAGGAGGTGTTCGAGTCATCCGCATCGCTCGTGTTCGACGAGGCCGAGAACCGGCTGCACGCGATCAAGGCCGTGCTGGTCGCGACCCTGGGGAGCTGAGGATGCGGGTGGTCGTCGCGCTCGGCGGGAACGCGCTGCTTCGCCGCGGCGAGCAGATGTCCGCGACCAACCAGCGCCGCAACGTCGCCGGCGCCTGCCGGGCGCTGGCGCCGATCGCGCGCGCGCACGAGCTGGTGGTCGCCCACGGAAACGGACCCCAGGTCGGCCTGCTGGCTCTCCAGAACGCGGCGTATCGAGAGGTTGACGCCTATCCGCTTGATGTGCTGGACGCTGAATCCCAGGGCATGATCGGCTACCTGCTGGTGCAGGAGCTGGGGAACGTGCTGCCGTTTCGAGCAGCCGCTGGTCACGATGCTGACGATGGTCGAGGTCGACCCCGCCGACCCAGCGTTCGACAATCCGACGAAGCCGATCGGGCCGGTCTACAGCTCCTCCGAGGCGCGCGCGCTCGCTGTCGAGCGTGGGTGGCGCTTCCGGGCCGACGGGCTCAGCATGCGTCGTGTCGTCGCGTCGCCGCTTCCGCAGCGGATCTTCGGGATCGAGCCGATCCTCTGGTGCCTGGAGCGGGGCGCCGTGGTGATCTGCGCCGGCGGAGGCGGGATCCCGACGATTCACACCCGAGAGCGGGCCTGGGCCGGTCGCCGGCTCACGGGCATAGAGGCGGTGATCGACAAGGACCTTGCCAGCGCCGTGCTGGCCGCCGACCTGTGCGCGGACGCGCTTCTGATCCTGACCGACGTGGACGCCGTCTACGCCGACTGGGGAACCCCACATCAGAGCGCGATCCGGCATGCGACCCCTGCCAACCTCGTCCACGCCGAGTTTGCGGCCGGTTCGATGGGGCCGAAGGTGACGGCGGCCTGCAACTTCGTGCGGCGTGGCGGGAGCCTCGCGGCGATCGGGTCGGTCGACGACGCCGAGGCTCTGCTGTCCGGAGACGCCGGCACCCTGATCACCGCCGACGCGGGCGCCGGTCCGCTCGCCGGCGGGACACCGGGCGCCGCGCGCTCGGATGGGGCTCGCGGCTGAGGCGACGACGTCCACGGTCGCCACCGCGGGCGCGGTGCTCAGGACCCTGGCCGGAGGCGGGCCGTCACCAGGGCGGCGCTGTAGCGCGGGAGGGCGATCACGTAACCGCCGGAGGCCGGGCTGACCGTCTGAACGCGCTGCCTGCCGGCCCAGGTGCCGGCGGGGGTCAGATGCTGGCCGGCGAGCGACACCTGCGCGGTCGAGCTGATGGTCGGCGCAAGCAGACGCTGCACCGAGGCGCTGCCCGCGAGCGCAAGCCGCAGGCGCACGCGCGCCGGTCGGTCCCCCTTGTCGAGGAGCAGCACATGCATCACGCCGCCGTCGATCCGGATCGCCCACGCCTTCAGATGCCGCGAAGCGGGTGCGGAGAGGTGCACCGGCACCATGATCGCGCCGGGTCCCAGCGCCCGCTCGAACAGGAGCATGCCGTAGAACAGCGGGTGGGCCACCAGGCCGCGGTCTGTCAGCGAGAAGGCCATGTTGATCGCGTCGGCGCGAACGTGGACGCTCGCGGCCTCGACGCCGGCCCGGACCAGCTCCATGAGGGCGTCGGGCGCCCAGAGCGCGGTCGCGAACGTGTCGCTGACGCCTCGCGTGCCCCCGCAGGTGACCGAGTTGATCTCGGTCAGCCAGAGTGGAAGCCGCGCGCGATCGCTGATGCGCTCCACGGTGAGGGCGGTCCTGCCCATGCTGACGGTTGCCTGCTCGCTCAGTATCCGTGCGATCGTCGGGAAGGTCGGCGAGCCCGGGCGCGCGCAGGCCGAGTAGGGGTAACGATGGGCGGTGATGCCGGCAAGGTCGGGGTGGGGCGCACGCAGCAGCGTGGTCACCCAGCCGAAGTTCCGCTGCGGCTCGGCCAGCGCCGGTGCCAGCAGCGGCACCCCCGGAGCGGCCGCCGAGAGGGCGCGCGAGTAGAGCAGGAACGAGCGCGCGTAGCTGGCGGCGGTGATCCGCTGCGGCAGCGCCGGCACGCCCGGTCCCGCGGTGATGCGCAGCCAGGCCCGGCGGCTGTAGATGTCCGGCTCGTTGCCCACCTCGAAGGCCGTGATGCTGCCTGTCGGCAGGCGGTTCACCGCGCTCCTCGCCCAGCGGGCCGCGGCCGCGGGCGTGGCGGTCACAAGGTTGAGGTCGAGGATCAGCTTGACGTGGGCCGTGCGAACGATGCGGCTCGTCTGGGCAAGCCACGACGGTGTCAGCTCGAACACCCATTCGGGCAGCTCCCTCCTCGGCGCCCAGATCACGCGATCGGCCGAGTCGCCGCCGATCCGCAGCCGGACCGGACCGTCGGCCGAGAGCAGCGCGAGCACACGGCGCAGCAGCCTCATATGCCCTGCCCAGATTGGAACCGTCCAGTACTCGGTCGAGACCCCGAGGAACGAGCCCGGCACCCTGGTGGAAACACGCCCGCGCGCGAGCGTCACCTGGCCGTCCACCGGGCTCGCCGCGGTGGCGCCGCCGCCGCGGCGCGTCCCTCCGCTGACACCCGACC
>JAJZWB010000063.1 GCA_021846845.1 Actinomycetes bacterium
TCTGAGGGCGCCATCCGCAGTAGCCAGGGCCTGCAATAGGCTGCTGCTCGGCGGTTGTTGCGTGATTGGGATCATAGCCGCGCTGCCGCCGTCGCCGGCGAGTGCCTCGTGTTTGACCGGCACCGCTGCTGTGACGTTCACCAGCACGGGCGCCGAGCAGTGCTACACGGTTCCGGCGACCGTCACCAGCCTGTCCGTGACAGCCGTGGGTGCGCCGGGCGTGACTCCCACCGGCGGGGGCGCGGGCGGGAAGGGCGCCACGGTGAGCGGCACGCTGTCGGTCAGCCCTGGGCAGACGCTCTACGTGGAGGTCGGCGGGCTCGGCTCCACCAACAGCGGGGGATTCAACGGTGGCGGCTCGGCCGTTGGCAGCGCAGCGGGCGGAGGCGGGGGCGCGTCCGACATCCGTACCTGCTCCACCACCGCGGCAAGCTGCCCGGGCGCTATCAGCAGCCTGCAGTCACGCCTGCTCGTGGCTGGCGGTGGGGGCGGTGGCGGTGCCAACGGTGGATCGACTCCCGGCGCTGGCGGCGCCTCCGGCCTCAGTGGCGACAGCGGCGCTGCCTCCACTGGGGGCGACGACATCGGCGGTGGCAACGGAGGAGGAGGTGCGAGCGAGTTGGCGGGCGGTAGCGCTGGAACGATCTCGTCGCTCTGCAGTTCTCCGGTCCAACCGTCGGCCGGCTCTTTCGGGACCGGCGGGAGCGGTGGTCAGGGCGGGTCCAAATCGCATGGCGGGGGCGGAGGCGGTGGCGGCTACTACGGCGGTGGCGGCGGCGGCGATGGATGCGGAGGCACCGACAGTGGCGCGGGCGGCGGCGGTGGTTCGAGCTTCGGCCCGTCCGGGACGACGTTTGCCACCGACTCGACGGGCACACCTCTCATCACGATCACCCCGCTTGCTTCGTCGACCGCCAATCTGAGCACCTCGACGCTGTCATTCGGCACGCAGCCGCAGACGACCCTCAGCGCGCCGCAGACGATCACGGTGGCGAACGTGGGTCCGGCTCCGCTGCAGGTCACCGGCGAGGATTTCACGGGCGCTGATCCCGGGGATTTCCTGATCGGCTCTTCGACCTGTGGCGGCTCCATGCGGCCCGGCGCTTCGTGCAGCCTCACCGTGCAGTTCGCTCCGCAGGCGTCGGGCTCGCGTTCCGCGACGCTTGACATCCTCAGCAACGACCCCAGCAGCCCGGCCACGGTCAGCCTGTCAGGGACCGGCGGCTCACTGCCCCAAGGCCCCCAAGGCCCCCAAGGCCCCCAAGGCCCCCCAGGTGCGACCGGCGCGTCGGGCGTGATCGGCCCGACCGGTGCAACCGGCCCAGCCGGCCCACGCGGTCCGCGAGGACCTCGCGGGCGACGCGGCGTACCCGGCCGCCCCGTCCGCGTCATCTGTGCGGTGAGCGATGGCGAGCCGGAGGGCATCCGTTGCACGGTCCAGTTCGCCGGCGGCCCGCGCGGCGCAAAGCTCCACTGGAAGCTCAGCCGCGCGGGCAGGCAGATCGCGCACGGCGTCTCACGTATCCGCCGCCGCCATGCCGCACTCCGGGTCCGGCGCCTGCGCCGCGGCCGCTATCTCCTGCGGATCGCTGGTCAGCGCCGACCGGTCACGATCATGATCAGATAGGTTCCCCGGGCTGGATCCGCTGCCTTCTCCGCGTTGGCGCGCCCTCACGCCTGTCTCGGCGGCGCTCGTGCTCGCCTGCGCGACCGTACCGGCTGCGCCGGCGCATGCCCGCGGGGTCCGGTGGGTCGTGCTGGCTCGCGTGGCTGGGCAGGCCGGGTGGGTTCGTGGGGTCGGGCAGGCCGTGCGGGCCCGCTGGGTGGACCGGGCTGAGCCGCTCCCTCCGGCCGCGCCCGGGGGCGGTCCGGCCGAGCGGGCCGCGACGGCAGGGCCTTCTCGATGGGTCCCGCCGCCCCACCTCACCTGGTACTGGCAGCTCCAGGGCCGGCTGCGGATCGAGCCCGTCCAGGTGACCGACGTGGACGCGTTCGACACGACCGCGGCCACGGTCGCGAGGCTCCACGCGCTGGGTCAGCACGTGATCTGCTACGTCGACGTGGGAACCTGGGAGAGCTGGCGTCCCGACGCACGACGATTCCCGAGAGCTCTGCTCGGACGCCCGGACGGCTGGCCCGGCGAGCGCTGGCTCGACATCGCGCGTCTGCGCGCGCTGGAGCCGATCATGCGCGCGCGCCTGGCGATGTGCGCGGGAAAGCGCTTCGACGCCGTGGAGCCGGACAACATCGACGGCGTCGGCAACCGAACCGGCTTTGCGCTGACGGCCCGCGACCAGCTGCGCTACGACGAGTGGGTGGCGCGCACCGCTCACTCGCTCGGGCTGGCGGTGCTGCAGAAGAACGACCCCGGCCAGGCCCGGGCCCTCGAGCCCTATTTCGACGGCGTGCTGGACGAGCAGTGCAACCAGTACGCGGAGTGCGCGGCCTTCGCTCCATATCTGCGCGCCGGCAAGCCGGTCCTGAACGCCGAGTACCGCGCCTCGCTCTACCCCGGGTTCTGCGCCGCGGACGCGCGGCTGGGCATCTCGGGCGCGCTCTACTCCGTGGCGCTCGACGGCTCGCGGTTCCGCCCGTGCTGGTGACCGGCGCGCCCCGTCCGATGCTGCGGCGAGGCCCCCGGCAGGGCGGGCGACGCCGGGCCGTTGTTCTCGCGTGCCCGACGATCGCCCTTCAGAAGCCAGCCCGGCGCCGGGGATCGTGAGCGCCTCGGCGTCCGAACGTGAGCCGTCGGCGGCCGAGATCGGTACGGGGGCCCCGTGGCGAGCCGTGCGCGAGGGGGCCCCGTGGCGAGCCGTGCGCGAGGGGGCGCCAGCGCAGGTCGAGTGCGTCGTGCTGGTCGTGACATACGACAGCGCGCGCCACGTCACGCGGCTGCTCGACTCGCTGCCGCTGGCGGCGGGGGGAATCGGCACCCGCTGCATCGTGGTCGACAACGGATCCTCGGACCAGACCGTGCCGCTCGTCAGGGGCAGGGAGGACGTGCTGCTCATCCAGGCGCCCGGCAACCTCGGCTACGCCGGGGCCATCAACCTCGGGCGGCGGCGAGCCGGGCCGTGCGAGGCTCTGATGATCCTCAACCCCGACCTGGAGCTGGAGCCGGGCGCGATCGGCGAGCTGCTGGGCGAGCTGCGGCGGACGGGAGCCGGCGTGGTCGTCCCGAGCCTCGTCAACCCGGACGGCAGCCCCTACCCGAACCTGCGACGAGAGCCCAGGGTGCTGCGCGCCCTCGGGGACGGGGTCTGCGGACGGCGCTGGGCGCGCCGGCCGGCCTGGCTGTCGGAGACGGTCCGCGGGGAGCCGGCCTACGTGCGACCCCATGACGTCGCCTGGGCCGGGGGAGCCGCGCTGCTGGTCTCGGCCGCATGCGACGCCGCCGTCGGCGACTGGGACGAGCGATTCTTCCTCTACGCCGAGGAGACCGACTTCTTCGCGCGGGCGAGGCGGCGCGGATACCGTGTGCGCTACGTGCCGACCGCCCGCGCCCGGCATGAGAACGGCGGTTCGGGCCGCTCCCCCGACCTGGCTGCGCTGATGGCCGTCAACCGCATCCGCTACTTCGAGAAGTACCACCGGCGGCCGGTCAGCTCCCTGTTCCGCTCCGCGGTGATCCTGGGCCTCGCGCTGCGGATCCACACCGCCGAGGGACGGGCCTCGCTGCGGGCTGCGTCACGGCGGTCTCGGTGGTCGCGTCTGCCGCGGGCCGACGCGGTGCCGTCGCGCCCGCCCGGTGATAGCGTGTGAACGGCGATTCACACGATCTCGCTCACCGGCATCCAGGATCCCGTTCGCGCCGTCCTCAACCAGTCCCCGCCGCTCGTGCCGGCGAGCCTGTTCGAGCGCGACCCTCCGCTGCGAGAGGCCCTGGAACGTGAGGGCGGCGGCTGGGGCATCGACCTCGTGCGAGAGGCCGGCGAGGTGGCTGGCAGCCTGCGGGCGCGCGAGCACGCCGAGCGCGCCGAGCGCAACGAGCCAAGGCTCCTGACCCACGATCGCTTCGGCAACCGGATCGACGAGGTGCAGCTGGACCCTTCCTGGCACTGGCTGCTGGGGGGGGCGATCGCCCGGGGGATCCACAGCCTGCCATGGCGCGATCCGCGTCCCGGCGCGCACGTGGTCCGCGCCGCGATGTTCATGCTCTGGAACTTCGCCGACGCCGGCGTGATGTGCCCCGTGTCCATGACGTACGCGGCCGTGCCCGCGTTGCGCGACGGCGCGCCGGACCTCGCGGCCGAGTGGGAGCCGCGCCTGACCTGCACCGACTACGAGCGGGGCTCGCTGGCGGGGATGGCGCTGACCGAGCGCCAGGGTGGCTCGGACGTGCGCGCAAACCTCACGCGCGCCGCGCCGCTGCGAGACGACCTGTACGAGCTGCACGGCCACAAGTGGTTCTGCTCCTACCCGCCGTGCGAGATCTTCCTCGTGCTCGCGCAGGCCCCGGCCGGGCTCTCCTGCTTCTTGGTGCAGCGCGGTGCCGGGATGGAGTTCCAGCGACTCAAGGAGAAGCTCGGAACCCGGTCTCTGCCCTCGTCCGAGGTCGACTTCCATGGCGTTCGCGCCCGGCTGGTGGGCGAGGAGGGACGCGGCGTGAACGCGATCATCCGCATGGTCAACCACACGCGGCTGGACTGCATGCTGGGCTCGGCGGCGTCGATTCGGCGCGGCGTGCTGGAGGCCGTCCACCACGCCAGGCACCGGGTCGCGTTCGGTGCGCCCCTGGTCGAGCAGCCGGCGATGCGCAACGTGCTCGCGGACCTCGCGCTCGAGTCCGAGGCCGCCACCGCGACCGCGCTGCGCGTCGCTCGCAGCTACGACGAGCCGGGCGGCGGAGCCTCGTTCCGCCGCCTCGCGACCGCCGTCTGCAAGTACTGGATCTGCAAGCGCGCCGCCGGTCACGCGGCGGAGGCGCTCGAGTGCCTTGGGGGCAACGGCTTCGTCGAGGACTCCGGGATGCCGCTGCTGTACCGCGATGCGCCGGTGAACTCGATCTGGGAGGGCTCGGGCAACGTCGCCGCGCTCGACGTGCTGCGCGCGCTCGGCCGCGAGTCAGAGGGGCTCGAGTCATACCTTGAGGAGTGCCGCCTGGCGTCCGGGGCCGACCGTCGCCTGGATGCGCACCTGGCGCGCGTCGGCGCCGAGGCCGGGCGCGTGGCCGCCGACGGGGGCGGTCAGTTCGGCGTGCGTCGGCTGGTCGAGGACCTGGCGCTCGCACTTCAGGCCTCGATGCTCGTGCGGCACGCTCCGTCGGCGGTCGCCGACGCGTTCTGCGCCGCGCGCCTGACCGGCGAGGGCGGGCGCGCCTACGGCACGCTGCCGCACGGAGTCGATGCGGGCGCGATCGTCGATCGCGCGCTGCCGGCATGAGGCGCCGGCGCTGAGATGCTGCACGACGTCGCAGTCGGCACCCGTGAGCGGCTCCTGGCCGCAGCCAGGGAGCTGATCGAGGAGGGGGGCTACGGGGCCGCTTCGGTGACCGCGATCGCCGAGCGCGCGGGTGTCGCCGCGGGCACCCTCTACCGCCACTTCGACTCAAAGCAGGAGCTCTTCGTCGAGGTCTTCAGGTCCGTGTGGGAGCGCGAGGAGCTGGCGATGCGCGACGCGGTGGACCGCCTCGCCCGGTCGGCGAGCGCGTCCGAGCGCCTCCAGACCTTCCTGTCGACGTTCGCGCGCCGGGCGCTGCACAACCCCCGGCTCGCCTGGGCGCTGATCGCCGAGCCGGTCGACCCGCTGGTCGACGCCGAGCGGATCGCCCACCGCGCCCGCTACGCCCGGCTGATCGCCGCCGAGCTGCGCGCCGGGATCGCCGCCGGCGAGCTGCCCTCCCAGGACGCGGAGCTCGGCGCCGCGGCCCTCGTCGGGGGGTGCGGCGAGGCGCTCGTCGGGCCGCTCTCGCCGGCGGCGGCCGCGTCGGACCCGGAGCGGATCGTCTCCGCGATCGAGACGTTCGCGCGCCGCGCGGTCGGGGCCGCGTGAGCGCCGCCGGGCCCGCGGGCGCGACGCCGGCGGTCCGCGTGCTGCGCGACGGGCCGGTGACGACGGTCCTGCTGCGCCGGCAAGAGCGGCGCAACGCGGTCGACGGCCCGACCGCCCGGGCGCTCGCCGACGCGTTCCGCGCCTTCGACGCCGACGACGGCGCGTCGGTCGCGGTCCTGCACGGCGAGGGCGGCGCGTTCTGCGCCGGGGCCGATCTGGTCGCGGCGGGCACCGAGACCGGCAACCGGGTCGCCCCGGACGGCGACGGGCCGATGGGACCGACGCGGATGCTGCTGTCGAAGCCTGTGATCGCCGCGATCGCCGGTCACGCCGTGGCCGGCGGGCTGGAGCTGGCCCTGTGGTGCGATCTGCGGGTGGCCGAGGAGGATGCGGTGCTGGGCGTGTTCAGCCGCCGGTGGGGCGTGCCGTTGGTCGACGGCGGCACCGTGCGGCTGCCGAGACTGATCGGCGCCGGGCGAGCCATGGACATGATCCTCACCGGGCGCGCCGTGGGTGCGCAGGAGGCGCTTCGGATCGGGCTGGTCGACCGCGTCACGCCGCGCGGCGGGTCGCTGGCCGCCGCGCGCGAGCTCGCCGGCCGGCTCGCTCTCCTCCCTCAGACGTGCATGCGCCAGGACCGGCTCTCCCTGCTCGGCCAGGAGGGGCTCGCAGTGCGGGAGGCGATGGAGGCGGAGCTGCGCCACGGCGTCGTGTCGCTCTCGCAGGCCCAGGCCGGCATCGAGCGCTTCCGGGCCGGCGAGGGCCGTCACGGGGTGCTCCCGTGACGGCGTGCGGACGAGGTCGCCGGGCCGTGGGCGCGCTGTCTGATCGATGGCCGCTGACCGGACGGTCGCGGCGGACGGGTGGCATCCATGCGTCCAGCTCGGAGGCGAGCGCGCCGCTGGAGCTCAGCGCCGGCGCTCGAAATGCCGAAACAGAGTCCCGCCCCGCTCGGGGGCCGCACCAATGACCGCACTGATCGGAACCCTGCTCGCGCTCGCCTGCGCGCTGACCAACAACGTCGGATTCCTGTTCAAGCACCGCGGTGCCTGCGCGGCCCCGGAGGTCGACTTCCGACACCCGTTCGCAACCGCGCGCTCGCTGTTTGGCTCACGGCTCTTCTCGATCGGGATGGCGATCGCGGCAGCCGCGTGGCTGCTGCACGTGGCGGCGATGGCGGTCGCCCCGCTCTCGCTGGTCCAGTCCGTGCTCGCCGGCGGGGTGGTGCTGCTGGCGCTCATGGCGCAGCGCAGCTTCGGGCTCGCGATCTCGCCTCGACAGTGGACCGGGATCGTGCTGACGGCGGTGGGGCTGCTGGTGCTCGGCGTCACGCTCCCATCCGTGCACGGCGCGCACTCTCGCTTCTCGCCGGCGGCTATGACCGCGTTCGAGGCGTCTCTGCTGGTGCTCGGGGCCCTGCTGATCGCGGGTCGTCACCTGGGCGCGTCCGCCCGCCTGCAGGGCTTCATGCTCGGGGCTGCCGCGGGGATCATGTTCGGCGTCTCGGACGTGGCGGTCAAGGCGCTCTCCGGGATCATGGGAGCCCACGGGATCACGGGCCTCTTCAGCCTCTGGCTGCCGATCGCCGCCGCCGGATCGGTGACGGCCTTCTACGCCTCGGCGAAGGGCCTGCAGGACGGCGACGCGGTGCCGGTGATCGCCGTCACCGGCACGGCCACGAACGTGTCCGGGATCGCCGGCGGCATCCTCGTCTTCGGCGACCCGCTCTCGCCGCATCCCGTGGCGTTCACGGCCGAGCTGATCGCGTTCGCGCTCGTGCTGGTGGCGGCGTGGCTGACGCCGGGTGCGGCCGGCGTCGATACGGCGCCGGGCGGCGCGCCGGCCGCCCTGGCGGCCTAGCGGGACCGGTCGATCCCGCGGCGCCGGCGAGGGCTGGGCCGCGTCCGCCCCGGGATGGTCTGGATGAGCTCCCCGGCTCGCGCGCGCTAAAAAGGGCGCGATGAGCTCGCCCCTGATCTCGGTCGCGCAGCTGCGCGCGGCGCTCGCGCAGGATCCCGCGCCGGCGCTCCTCGACGTCCGCTTCGACGTCTTGGCGGGCGCCCTGCGGGCCGACTACGAGCGCGCCCACATCCCCGGCGCCGCGTTCGTCGACCTTGACGCCGATCTCGCCGGCGAGCCGGGGGCGGGCGGTCGCCACCCCCTCCCCGAGCCGGCCGTGTTCATCGCGGCCATGCGCCGGTCGGGCGTGCGCCGCGCCCAGCCCGTCGTCGTCTACGACGACGCGGGCGGAGTGATGGCGGCCCGCGCGTGGTGGCTGCTGCGGCACTACGGCCAGCGGTCCGTCACGCTCCTCGACGGCGGGCTGTCGGCCTGGGTCGCCGACGCGGGCGAGCTCCAGGCCGGTTCGGTGGCGCCCGAGCCGGGGGACTTCGAAGGCGTTCCGGGCTCGATGCCGGTGCTCGATGCCGACGCGGCCGCGGACCTGGCCCGGCGAGCCGTCCTGCTCGACGTTCGCCAGCCGGAGCGCTATCGCGGCGAGATCGAGCCGCTGGACCCGGTCGCCGGTCACATCCCGGGGGCGCGCAACCGCTCGACGCGCGACAACCTCGATGCGGCCGGCCGCTTCCTCGATCCCGGCGCGCTGCGCGAGGCGTTCGGGCGCGTCGGCGCCGTCGATGGCTCCGATGTCGGCGTGTACTGCGGCTCCGGCGTGACCGCTGCGCATGCCGTGCTCGCGCTGGAGGTGGCGGGGATCCGGGCGGCGCTCTACCCGGGGTCCTGGAGCGGCTGGGTCGCCGATCCGTCGCGTCCGGTCGCCACCGGCGAGGGCTGAGCGCGTTCGTCAGACCCGGGCCGCCGCGCCCTCCAGCAGGACCCTCGCGACCTGCGGGGGATCGTCGTAGGTGGGCAAGTGACCACAGCCACGGAGGGTCACGAGCCGCGCCGCCGGGATCGCCAGCGCGGCGCGGTGCGCCTGCCGAGCGAGCAGCAGCCGGTCGTGCTCGCCCCAGGCGATCGTCACCGGCACGCCGATCCCCGCGTCACGCGGGAAACGCATCCCGCGCAGGGCGGCCAGCGTCGCGTCGAACCACGGCGCCATGGCCAGCGCCCGGACGCTGCCGACCGCGTCGGCCACCGACATCCGCTCCCCGTGCTCCATGTACTGGCGCAGCGCGAGCCGGCGCAGGCCCGGGCGCGACAGCAGCGGCGCCGCCCTCGGCTCAAGCCACCGCGCGGCGCGCACCCCGGCCCACAGCGACGCGCGCGCCAGCGACGTCTCCGCCGGTGAGGCGAACCCCGCGGGCGACAGGGCGACGCACGAGCGCGCAACCCCCCGGCGCGCGAGCTCAAGCGCCACCAGCCCGCCCAGCGAGTTGCCCGCGACATGGGGCGATTGGATCCCGAGATCGGCGAGGAATCCCGTCACGAGCGCCGTCAGCGACGGCAGGCCCGGGGCCGTTCCCGGGGGCGGCATCGCCGAGGCGCCGAAGCCGGGGAGATCCAGCGCGATGACGTCGTGCGTCGCCGAGAGCGCCGGCATCACCGGCTCCCACATCTGCCAGCGGCTTCCGATCCCGTGGATCAGGACCAGCGGCTCGCCGGTGCCGGTGCGCTGGTGGCTGAGCCGCATGGCGCCAGCCTAGAGCAGCGATCCCGCGCCCCCGGCGCTCCCGTCGCTCCGCGCCCGGGCCCTTCAACCGGCCCGCGTCCCGGGTGCCGGCGCAGACGGCCCGCGGCCGGAGGAGCCGCGGAACGGGCCCGCGGCCGGAGGAGCCGCGGAACGGGCCCGCGGCCGGAAGATCTGCGGGAATGGACGATTGCCGCGGCGCTTGGGTCCGAGTACGTTTGTGGGACCCGGACGACGACCCTCGGAGGAGGACAGTCATGGCTAGCACCGAGACGACCGGTACCGAGCGCTCCGCGCTTCAGGACCTGGCGCGCCGCCATCTGTGGATGCACTTCACGCGGATGTCGGCCTATGAGCGCCAGGAGGTGCCGATCATCGTCCGCGGCGAGGGCTGCTACGTCTACGACGAGCACGGCAGGCGCTACCTCGACGGCCTCTCGGCGCTCTTCTGCGTCAACATCGGGCACGGCCGCGCCGACGTCGCCCAGGCCGGCGCCGACCAGGCCAGGGAGCTGGGCTTCTTCACGAACTGGTCCTACGCGCATCCGCGCTCGATCGAGCTCGCGGCGCGCATCGCCGACCTGGCGCCGGGCGACCTCAACCGCGTGTTCTTCACCAGCGGCGGCTCCGAGGCGGTCGAGTCCGCGATCAAGCTCTCACGCCAGTACCACAAGCTGACCGGCAACCCGCTGAAGACCAAGGTGATCGCGCGGGAGGTCGCCTACCACGGCACCAGCCTCGGAGCGCTCTCGGCGACCGGGATAACCGGTCTGCGGACGCCGTTCGAGCCGCTCGCGCCCGGCGGGCTCCACGTGCCCAACACCAACACCTTCCGCCTGCCGCACGGCGTCACCGCAGCCGACCTGGCCGAGCACGTAGCCAGGAGGATCGAGTTCGAGGGTCCCGAGACCGTCGCCGCGGTGATCATGGAGCCGGTCCAGAACGGAGGCGGCTGCTTCACCCCGCCGGAGGGCTACTGGCAGCGGGTGCGCGAGATCTGCGACCAGTACGACGTGCTGTTGATCTCAGACGAGGTGATCTGCGCCTGGGGCCGGCTCGGAGAGTGGTTCGGCGCTCATCGCTACGACTACCAGCCGGACATGATCACGAGCGCGAAGGGGATCACGAGCGCTTACGCGCCGATGGGCGCGGTGATCGCCTCCGACCGGGTCGCCGAGCCGTTCATGGAGGGCGCCAACAGCTTCATGCACGGCTTCACGTTCGCGGGCCACCCGATCTCCGCGGCGGTGGCGCTGGCGAACCTCGACGTGATCGAGAACGAGGGCGTGCTCGAGAACGTGCGCGGCAACGAGGCCGCGTTCCGCGACATGCTGGAGTCGCTGCGCGACATCCCGATCGTGGGCGACGTTCGCGGCGCCGGCTACTTCCACGCGATCGAGCTCGTAAAGGACCAGCACACCGACGAGCAGTGGACCGAGGCCGAGTCCGAGACGCTGCTGCGCGGCTTCCTCTCCGGCGAGCTCTATCGACGCGGGCTGATCTGCCGGGCCGACGATCGCGGCGACCCGGTGATCCAGCTGTCGCCACCGCTGATCGCGGGTCCGCAGCAGTTCGAGGAGATCGAGACGATCCTGCGGCCGGTGCTGATCGAGGCCGGCGACAGGATGCGGCGGCTGGCGGCCTGAGCGCGGCTGATGGGCCGGAAGCGGATCGGGGGGCGACCGACCCCGCGGGACCTGGGGCCGGCGGCATGAGGGTCGGGGTCCCAACCGAGATAAAGACCGACGAGTACCGGGTCGCGCTGACGCCCGCCGGGGTGCGCGAGCTGGCCGACGCCGGCCACGAGGTCCTCGTGCAGAGCGGAGCCGGGGAGGGGTCCTCGATCCCCGACGACGCCTACGCGGCCCAGGGGGCGACGATCGTGCCCGACGCCGAGTCCGTGTTCGGGGAGGCGACCCTGATCGTCAAGGTCAAGGAGCCGCAGCCGCCCGAGGTCGAGCGCCTCGGGCCGCACCACATCCTGTTCACCTACCTGCACCTCGCGGCCGACGCCGCGCTCACCCGTGGTCTGATGGCGTCCGGCGCGACGTGCATCGCGTACGAGACCGTCGAGGACGCCAGGGGCAGGCTGCCGCTGCTGGCCCCGATGTCCGAGGTGGCCGGCAAGATCGCCACCCAGGCCGGGGCGTTCATGCTGGAGAAGCCGCTCGGCGGGCGCGGGATCCTGCTCGGCGGGGTGCCGGGGGTGGCGGCGGCTAACGTGCTCGTGATCGGGGGCGGCGTGGTCGGCATGAACGCGGCCTTCATCGCGATCGGCATGGAGGCGACCGTCTACGTCTACGACCGGGACATCGACCGGCTGCGCGAGCTCGACGTCGTCTTCGGCGGACGTGCGGACACGTGCTTCGCGACCACGCTCTCGATCGAGGAGCGCCTGCCCGACGCCGATCTGGTGATCGGGGCGGTCCTGGTCCACGGAGCCAGGGCCCCGCACGTGATCGCCCGTGAGCAGCTTTCGCTGATGAAGCGCCACGCGGTCCTGGTCGACGTCTCGATCGACCAGGGCGGGTGCTTTGAGACCTCACGGCCGACGACCCATTCCGACCCGACCTACCAGGTCGACGGGATCACGCACTACTGCGTGGCCAACATGCCGGGCGCGGTGCCGATCACCTCCACGTACGCGCTCACCAACGCGACGATGCCCTACGTGCTGCTGCTCGCCGGCGTCGGCGTGCGCCGCGCGGTGGCCGGCAGCCGGGGCCTCAGGCTCGGCGTCAACATCGCCGCCGGCGAGTGCACGTACGGGCCGGTCGCCGAGGCGACCGGCGTCGGGCACGTGGACGTCGACGCGGCGCTCGCGGACGCCTCTGGCTGATCCGCGGACCACCCGCGTGGCGGCGGTCCTGCTAACCTCGTGCGCCGCATGCCGACCACCAGCCAGCTAGTGAACAAGGGCCGCCAGAAGCCCGCCAAGAAGCTCGCCACCCCGGGCCTGAAGTCGGGCAAGGGTCGCAAGCGCAAGGTCGCGGCTCCACAGCGCCGCGGCGTCTGCACTCGCGTCTACACCACGACGCCGAAGAAGCCGAACTCCGCGTTGCGCAAGGTGGCGCGCGTGCGGCTCACCAACGGCATGGAGGTCGGCGCGTACATCCCCGGCGAGGGACACAATCTTCAGGAGCACTCGGTCGTGCTCGTCCGCGGCGGCCGCGTCAAGGACCTACCCGGGTTCCGCTACAAGGTGATCCGGGGGACGCTGGACGCCGCCGGCGTCGGCGATCGCAAGAAGGCCCGCTCACAGTACGGCGTGAAGGCCAAGTGATGGTCGCTCGGTTCTCCCACCTCGGGCGCGGGGTGCGCTGATGCCCCGTCGCGCAGCGGCCGCGGTCAGGCCGGTAGACGCCGATCCGGTCTATCGCAACCGGCTCGTCCAGCAGGTCATCAACAAGGTGATGGTCGACGGCAAGAAGTCGGTCGCCGAGCGGATCGTCTACGACGCGCTGGCGATCCTCGGCGAGCGGACGGGCAAGCCGGCGGTGGAGGTGCTGGAGGCGGGCATCAAGGCACTCACCCCGGTTCTGGAGGTGCGTCCTCGCCGCGTCGGCGGCGCCACCTACCAGGTGCCGGTGGAGGTTCCCGCGCGGCGTGCGCGGACGCTCGCGGTGCGCTGGCTGGTCCAGTACGCGCGCCAGCGTCGCGAGCGTGACATGGCGCACCGGCTCGCGCACGAGCTTCTGGACGCCCAGCAGCAGCAGGGCAACGCGTACAAGCGCAAGGACGACATCTTCCGCATGGCGCAGGCCAACAAGGCCTTCGCGCACTACCGCTGGTAGCAGGCCTCCAGCGCGGCCGGGGCGGTGATCCCGCTCCGGTCGAGGGCAGGGCGCGGCGCCGCGGGCCGGCCGTGTCCGGTCGGCGGGTGCGGTCCGCGTCCGCGCGGTCGTCCCTCCAGGCGGCGGCCCCGGACTCGGTGAGGCGGCGCGGCCCCGGACCGAGGCGGCCCGGCACCGTAATGAATGACGCGGCCCCGGACGGCCCGGCCCCGGACTGAATGAGGCGGCCCCGGGCCCCGGAAACGTGAAACGCGAGGGTGCTCCACCGCACGGGACCGGGGGCTGCGGTGGAACAACCCTCGCGTTCTCCGAATCTAACCGCAGCGAGTGTTGAGACGGTGTTGTTCGTGACGGCACGGTCATCCTGCGGACGCTCGGCGCGCCCGCACCGTCGAGCCCGGTTCGGATTCGGACACTCCGGCCGCTGGAGCGGTCTGTCGGCCGGCTCGCGGTGGCCCGGCGCCGGGCGATCCTCGACACTGCCGGGGCGGCCGCGACGGGCTGCTCTGAACCCCGCACGACGGTCGTCGAAAGAGCGTCGGGGAGGCTCGGGCCTCTGCTATATTCGGTTTCCGCCTCGGGTCGGGACGCTTTCATCTGTGCTCGTGCCCGTGCGCAGAGGTTCCGATCGATGGAGACACCGACCCGCTAGGAAATCGCCCGTAGCCGGCAGCTCGCGTCGTGAACGGGCCCAATGGGCCCTTTTTCATGCGCGCTTCCGGCGCAACGCCCAAACCGCCCCACACCCATGCCACGTACCTTCTCGCTCGCAAACACCCGCAACATCGGGATCATGGCGCACATCGACGCCGGCAAGACGACCACCACGGAGCGGATCCTCTATTACACGGGCCGGACCTACAAGATGGGCGAGGTCCACGAGGGCGCCGCGGTGATGGACTGGATGGAGCAGGAACAGGAACGCGGGATCACGATCACGTCCGCAGCCACCACCGCCGAGTGGAAGGGCCATCGGATCAACATCATCGACACGCCCGGCCACGTCGACTTCACGGTGGAGGTGGAGCGGTCGCTGCGCGTCCTCGACGGCGCGATCGCGCTCTTCGACTCCGTCGCGGGCGTCGAGCCCCAGTCCGAGACGGTCTGGCGCCAGGCCGACAAGTACCGCGTACCTCGGATCGCCTACATCAACAAGATGGACCGGATCGGTGCCGACTTCGAGCGCGGCGTGCAGACGATGGTCGACCGCCTCGGCGCCAGGCCGGTGCCGATCCAGCTGCCGATCGGCGCGGAGTCCGAGTTCGCCGGGATCATCGACCTGGTCACCAACAAGGCGATCCTCTACAAGGACGAGCTGGGCAAGGAGCAGGAGATCGTCGACATCCCCGCCGAGCACGCCGACGAGGCCGCGCAGGCTCGTGAGCACCTGCTCGAGGAGGTCTCGCACTTCGACGACGAGCTTCTGGAGATGATCCTGGAGGACGAGGAGATCCCGGTCGAGCGCCTCAAGCAGGCGATCCGCTCGGCGACGCTCCAGATCGCCCTAACCCCCGTGCTGTGCGGCTCCAGCTTCAAGAACAAGGGTGTTCAGCCGCTCCTGGACGCGGTGATCGACTACCTCCCCAGCCCGCTTGACGTGCCGGCGGTGGAGGGTCTCGAGCCCGACAAGAGCGCCGAGGACGGCGTCCGGCCGGCGACCAGGGAGGCCTCCGACGACGAGCCCTTCTCAGCGCTGGCGTTCAAGATCATGGCCGACCCGTACGTCGGCAAGCTGACCTACTTCCGCGTCTACTCGGGCACGCTCGGGGCCGGCTCCCGCGTGCTCAACGTCAACACCGGCCGCACCGAGAGGATCGGGCGGATCCTGATGATGCACGCCAACGAGCGTGAGGAGCTGCAGGAGGTCCACGCGGGCGACATCGCCGCCGCCGTCGGGATCAAGCAGGTGGTGACCGGCGACACGCTCGCCGCGCCCGACCGGCCGATCAAGCTGGAGACGATCACCTTCCCAGAGCCGGTGATCAAGGTCGCGATCGAGCCCAGGACCAAGGCCGACCAGGAGAAGATGTCGGTCGCCCTCAGCCGTTTGGCGGAGGAGGACCCGACCTTCCAGGTGGCGACCAACGAGGAGACCGGGCAGACCGAGATCTCCGGGATGGGCGAGCTGCACCTGGAGATCCTGGTCGACCGGATGATGCGTGAGTTCAAGGTCGAGGCCAACGTGGGCCGTCCCCAGGTCTCCTATCGAGAGACGATCCGCGGCACCGCCGAGCACGTCGAGGGCCGATTCGTACGCCAGACCGGCGGCTCGGGCCAGTACGGGATCGTCTACATCGACATCGAGCCGCTGCCCGGCGAGGGCTTCGACTTCGTCAACAAGATCAAGGGCGGCTCCGTGCCGACCGAGTTCATCCCCGCCGTCGAGAAGGGCGTCGAGGAGGCTCTGGAGAACGGGCCGCGGGCCGGATACCCGCTGGTGGACGTCCGCGTCACGCTGACCGACGGCAAGTACCACGAGACGGACTCCTCGGAGCTCGCGTTCCGCATCGCCGGCTCGCTGGCGCTCAAGGCCGCCGTCGCGCGCGCCAAGCCGGTGCTGCTCGAGCCGGTGTTCGCGGTCGAGGTCGTGACGCCCGAGGAGTTCATGGGCGACGTGATCGGAGATCTCAACCGCCGCCGCGGGCAGATCAGCGGCATGGAGCAGCGCGGCAACGCGCAGGTCGTCTCAGGCCACGTGCCGCTCGCCGAGATGTTCGGCTACGCGACCGACCTGCGCTCCACGACGCAGGGCCGCGCCACCTACACGATGCAGTTCGACCGCTACGAGGAGGTTCCCCCTAACATCGCCGAGAAGGTGGTGGGGGGAGAGCAGCAGGCCGCGTAGCAGCACCGACGGACGGAAACTTATATCCTGGTTGGGTTCGTCTCAGCGACGAGCGAAAACTGAGAGCTAAAAGGAGCAACACCAAGTGGCGAAGGCCAAGTTCGAGCGCGACAAGCCCCATGTCAACGTCGGGACCATCGGTCACATCGACCATGGCAAGACGACGCTGACCGCGGCCATCACCAAGGTGCTCCACGACAAGTACGGCAGCGGGACCGAGGTGAGGTCGTTCGACTCGATCGACAACGCCCCGGAGGAGAAGGCGCGCGGCATCACGATCGCGACGTCGCACGTGGAGTACGAGACCGACAAGCGTCACTACGCGCACGTCGACTGCCCGGGTCACGCCGACTACGTCAAGAACATGATCACCGGCGCCGCTCAGATGGACGGCGCGATCCTGGTGGTCTCCGCGGCTGACGGCGCGATGCCGCAGACCCGTGAGCACATCCTGCTCGCGCGTCAGGTCGGCGTGCCGTACATCGTGGTGTTCCTCAACAAGGCGGACATGGTCGACGATCCGGAGCTGCTCGAGCTCGTCGAGGTCGAGATCCGCGATCTGCTGTCGGAGTACGAGTTCCCCGGCGACGACATCCCGTTCGTGGTCGGCTCGGCGCTGAAGGCGCTGGAGGGCGACGAGGAGTACGCCCAGAGGATCATCGATCTCGCCGAGGCCCTGGACACCTACATCCCCGAGCCGCAGCGCGACCTCGACAAGCCGTTCCTGATGCCGGTCGAGGACGTCTTCTCGATCACCGGCCGCGGCACGGTCGCCACCGGGCGCATCGAGCAGGGCATCATCAAGGTCGGCGAGACCGTCGAGATCGTGGGCATCCGGCCGACCCACTCCACGGTGGTGACCGGCGTCGAGATGTTCAAGAAGAACCTCGATCAGGGCCAGGCGGGAGACAACGCCGGCTGCCTGCTGCGCGGCATCAAGCGTGAGGAGATCGAGCGCGGCCAGGTCCTCTGCAAGCCCGGATCGATCACGCCGCACACCAAGTTCAAGGCCGAGGTCTACGTCCTCAAGAAGGAGGAGGGTGGTCGTCACACCCCGTTCTTCACCGGGTACCGGCCGCAGTTCTACTTCCGCACGACCGACGTCACCGGCGTGGCCAACCTGCCCGAGGGCACCGAGATGGTCATGCCCGGCGACAACGTCCAGATGGAGATCGAGCTGATCCAGCCGATCGCCATGGACCAGGGCCTGCGGTTCGCGATCCGGGAGGGCGGCCGCACGGTCGGCTCCGGGGTCGTCACCGAAGTCATCCAGTAGTCGTCCGGAGCGGCGAGCCCGCCGGGCTCGCCGCTCCGTTTTTTGTAGATGAGCACTCCGGCGCGGGCGCCGGACACCCCCAGCCCGCCCGAAAACCGAAGGCAACACACCCCCCCACACACACAGTGGCAACCATCGCACAGAACAAGATCCGCATCCGCCTCAAGTCCTACGACCACACGGCGATCGAGGCGGCGGCGAAGGAGATCGTCGAGACCGCGACGCGCACCGGCGCGACGGTCTCGGGTCCCGTGCCGTTGCCGACGGAGAAGAACGTCTACTGCGTGATCCGGTCCCCCTTCAAGGACAAGGACTCACGCGAGCACTTCGAGATCCGAACCCACAAGCGGCTGATCGACATCCACCAGCCGACACCGAAGACCGTCGACTCGCTCCAGCGCCTGGATCACCTCCCGGCGGGAGTCGACATCGAGATCCGGCTCGCCTCCTGAACGATGGCTGCAATCCTCGCAACCAAGCTCGGAATGACGCAGCGGTTCCTCGAGGACGGCCGCGTCGAGCGAGTGACCGTGCTTCAGGCCGGGCCCTGCCCGGTCACGGCGGTGCGCACGGTCGAGCGTGACGGCTACGAGGCCGTCCAGCTCGCGTTCTCGCCCTGCCGTGAGAAGACGCTCACCAGGGCCCAGCTCGGGCATCTCAAGAAGGCGGATGTCTCCGCGCATCGCCACCTGGCCGAGTTCCGTGACGAGCGCGGCGAGCTCATGGTCGGCGAGACCGTCACCGTGGACGCGTTCGAGGCCGGCCAGCGAGTGAAGATCTCGGGTCGCTCAAAGGGCAAGGGCTTCGCCGGCACGATCAAGCGTCACAACTTCAAGCGCGGCCCCAAGTCCCACGGATCGCACAACGTCCGAGCGCCGGGTTCGATCGGCGCCTCGGCCACGCCTAGCCGCGTGCTGAAGGGCCTGCGCGGCCCCGGCCGCATGGGCGGCGGGCGCGTCACGCAGCGTGGGCTGACGATCGTGGAGCTGATGCCGGAGCGCAACCTGATGCTCGTCCGCGGCTCGGTCCCCGGACCGACCGGCTCGACCGTGGAGGTGCGGTCCGATGGCTAGTGCCCCCAGGCTCGGAGGCGGCACCGCGACGCTTGATGCGGGTGCCTTCGGTGCGGCCTTCAACATGCCGCTCGTCCACGAGGCGGTCCGTGCCGAGCTCAACGCTCGTCGGCAGGGCACCCACTCGTCCAGGACCCGTGGAGAGGTGTCCGGCGGCGGCGCGAAGCCCTGGCGACAGAAGGGGTCCGGACGCGCGCGCGCCGGCTCCAGCCGCTCGCCGGTGTGGACCGGTGGCGGCGCCGCCTTCGGTCCCAAGCCGCGCCGCTACAACGTGAAGGTCAACCGTAAGGCCCGCCGGGCGGCGCTGCGCTCAGTGCTGTCGCTGCACGCCGGGCGCGGATCGATCGCGGTCTTCGATGCGAGCGTGTTCGAGGCGCCATCCACCAAGCGCGCCCTCGGGCTGCTGGACGAGTGGCTGCCGGCGGAGCAGAGCGGCACGACCCTGGTGCTGCTCTGCGAGGATGAGGCCAGCGCGGGGCTCTCGTTCCGCAACCTTGGGGGCGTCGACGTGATGCCCGTGCAGGAGGCGGGCGTGGCGGACGTCGTCGGCGCTGCCACGCTCCTGGTCTCCGAGGCGGCGCTCGGCCCGCTCGTGGCGCTGGCCACCGCGGAGGTCCGCGGCTCCAGTCGTGAGGAGGTGCAGTGATGGATCCAAGCCAGGTGATCATCCGCCCGGTGGTGTCCGAGAAGAGCTACGTGCTGGCCGAGGCCGGCAAGTACACCTTCAGGGTCGCCGACCGCGCGCACAAGACGCAGATCCGACAGGCGATCGAGCAGCTGTTCGACGTCAAGGTGGTCGAGGTCCGGACCGCGTCGGTGAAGTCCAAGCCCAAGAGGCGTGGCGGTATCGCCGGCCGGACGCGCCACTGGAAGAAGGCGATTGTCGAGGTGCGGCCGGGCGACACGATTCCGATCTTCCAGACCTTCGAGGCCAGCGAGTAATGCCGATCCGAAAGCCCAAGCCGACGTCGCCGGGACTCAGGTTCGTCTCCTACCCGGACTTCGCGGAGATCACCCGCTCCACCCCGGAGCGGTCCCTCACCGAGGGCCTGACCAAGTCCGGCGGACGCAACTCCAGCGGTCGCAAGACGTCCCGACACCGCGGAGGCGGAGCCAAGCGCCTGTACCGCAGGATCGACTTCAAGCGGCGCAAGGACGGGATCCCGGCCCGTGTGGCAGAGATCGAGTACGACCCGAACCGCTCCGCCTACATCGCGCTGCTGCACTACGCCGACGGCGAGAAGCGCTACATCCTCGCGCCCGCGAGGCTGGCGGTGGGAGCGACCGTGGAGTCGGGCCCGGACGCGGACATCCGCGTCGGCAACGCGCTCCCGCTGGCCAGCATCCCGCCCGGCACGGTGGTGCACAACGTCGAGCTGACACCCGGTCGGGGCGGTCAGATGGCGCGGTCGGCCGGCACGGGCGTGCAGCTGCTCGCCAAGGACGGCGACTATGCGACGCTCCGCCTCCCCTCCGGGGAGATGCGGATGGTCCGGGCCGAGTGTCGCGCCACGATCGGCACGACCGGCAACGCCGACCACCAGAACGTCAAGATCGGAAAGGCGGGTCGGAAGCGCCACATGGGTGTGCGCCCGCAGACTCGAGGCACGGCGATGAACCCGGTCGACCACCCGCACGGAGGCGGCGAGGGGTCGACCACCCCCGGTCGCCACCCGGTCACCCCGTGGGGGGTTCCGACGCTGGGCTACCGCACGCGTAAGAAGAACAAGCGATCCGACCAGTACATCGTGCGCGGTCGCAGACGAGGTAAGAAGCGATGAGCCGATCGAGCAAGAAGGGGCCGTTCGTCGAGGAGCGGCTGATGTCGCGGATCGAGACGATGAACACGTCCGGCGAGAAGCGCATGATCAGGACCTGGTCGCGCGCGTCGACGATCTTCCCCGAGATGGTGGGCCACACGATCGCCGTGCACGATGGTCGCAAGCACGTGCCGGTGTTCGTCTCGGAGTCGATGGTCGGACACAAGCTCGGCGAGTTCGCCCCCACCCGCCTGTATCGCGGTCACGCCGGCACCGGTAAGCGCCGATGAGCGAAGACGATCTGACGACCGATCCCGACGAGAAGGGGTCCGCGCCTGCGGAGCCCGCTTCCGAGGGCGACGGCGCGGCCGCGGTCGCGTCGCCTGCGCCCGAGGCGGAGGCGCCGCCGGAGTCGGAGGCCGCGCCCGAGGCGGACGACGTGCCGGAGGCTGAGGCGGAGCGCGATGCCGCGGCGGCGGAGGGCGAGGCCGCGGCGGCCGAACACGCTGGCGATCGGG
>JAJZWB010000196.1 GCA_021846845.1 Actinomycetes bacterium
CGGCACGGGCTCAGGTCGCCGAGGCGCATGACCGCGCGGCGGATGCTCACGACGAGAACGCCATTGTTCACACGCGCAGCCGAGCTAGCAGAGGAAGCCGGCGATCACTCCGCCGCGCGGTGGCACTGGGACGCGACAGCCAAAGCGCGTGAAGCGGCGACCAATGCGCGGCGACTCGCCGACGAGGACCGACGGGACCCGTCGGCTGGACCTCAGAGTTCCGTCACGACAGTAAGGACAGCGGAGTCGCCGGCACCGCGCACCCGCTTCGCTCACAGGTCGGCGCGGCGCTAAGGACTCGAGTCCGCCGCCGCAGCGGCCGTTCACGCGGGGATCGGCGTGAGAGCGATCTCCGGGCTCACGAGAAGCTCGGGGTTGAGCGCGAGGTGGCGGTGGCTGAGGTAGTCGGCGGTGGCCCAGGCGGCGTAGCAGAGGGAGCCGACGGTAGACGTGACGGTCAATAGCACGCCAGCGGCGGCGGCCGTCGCGACGCCGTGGGAGCCGAGGATCAGCACCGCTGCTGCCGGGCCGAGAGCTGGGCCCACTGGGAGCTGGCCGAGCGTGAACGTCGCGATCAGCAACGCTATGGCGACGAGCGGCGAGACGTCCACCCCAATCGCGTGCAGCAGCAGCCAGTTGCGGGCGATCTGTGCGCAGATAGCCAGCAACACGAACGCGATCATGCGGCGCCGTTGATCGCGCATGACCGCCAGGCCGGACCAGAGCCCGAGCCGGCGGTGCTCTGAGAGGCGACCGAGCCCGAGCACTGCGGCGCCCGCGACAGCGATCGGGATCAGCGGCGACCACCAGGGGACGCCGAGCGGCCCGACCAGGGTGAAGGAGAAGAGCGCCGTCAACGCGATCTCGACGCTGATGATCGGTACCTCGGCGGCCAGCAGCGCTGGCACACGCGGGCTGTCGTGCGGGGCCGTCCGCCGCAGCGAGGCGATCCGCGCGGCCGTCCCGAGCGAGCCATTGATCACGCTCGCTAGGGAGCCGACGCCGGCGGCACGGAACAATCTCCGGCGGCCAACGGTCGCGCCGGTCGCGCGCACGCACACGTGCCACGCCTCGGTCCGCGCGATCAGGGCAACGAGCTGAAGCAGCACCGCGAGCGACAGGATCCAGATCGGAGCAGCATGGATCGCGTGCATGAACTGGCCGCGCCGGCCGACGAGCTCGAGCCCGAGCGCGCCGGCGACCACGGCCGCCCCGAGGATGCAGAGTACCGCCCGCCGGCGAAGGACCGACGGTGCTCGTGAACTGCGTTGATGGAGCGTCGAGATGATCAGCCGATCAGCGCGAGTTGCTGCGCCTCGTGGTCGCCGCCCTGCGCGGCGCGGATGCAGCCGGGGCGCTCTGCTTCGCGCGCGCGGTCGCACGATCCGCAGCCTCCTGCTTGAGTTCTGCTTGCTTGGTCGAGATCGACGCGATCTGCGCCGCGCGTCGCTCCACCGAACTGGGCCGGCGGTTCGGCGGTTGCGCGGACACGGTCACCTTGTGCTTGGCAGCCATGACTGTCTCCTTCACCGGGGTTCCGCAGTTGATGGGCATTCGGAGCCGGTTTTTGGGTTGAATCGCCCGTAAACACTGGGGTTCGCCTCCGCGGAAGCTCGAAAAGTGTGGGCACACGGTTTGGCGTGTGGGTGTTGCGGAAATGGGCTGTTTCTGCTAGTTCTGTGGGCATGTATTTGCGGACGACGCAGCGGAAGCGGACCGACGGGTCAGCGGTCCGGTACGTGCAGCTGGCGCACAACCGTCGCGTGAACGGGACCACGCAGGCGGAGGTGCTGCTCAACCTCGGCCGCGAGGATCAGCTCGACATCGATGGGCTGCGGCGCTTGGCGGCGTCGATCACCCGGTTCACCGACGGCGACGCGGGTGGGCAGCCGCTGCCCGGCGCGCCGGGCGAGTTCGAGGTCCTCGATTCCCGGCCGGTCGGTGGCGCGTGGCTGCTGGACGGGCTGTGGAAGCAGCTCGGTGTCGGGAAGGCGATCGGCAAGGTGCTCGGCGCACGACGGTTCACGACGGACGTGGAGCGGGTGCTGTTCGCGCTGGTCGCCAACCGGGCGCTGAAGCCCTCCTCGAAGCTCGCTGCCGCGGAGTGGGCCAGCCAGGACGTCGCGATCGCCGGCCTGGACGTGATCGATGAGGATCAGTGCTACCGGGCGATGGATCTGCTGGTCGATGCCGACACCGAGGCCAAGGTGCAGGAGGCCGTGTTCTTCGCGTGCGCGGACCTTCTGAACTTGGAGGTCGACCTGCTGTTCTTCGACACCACCTCGACGTACTTCGAGCGCGACGAGCCCGAAGACGGCGAGGACGCGTTCCGGGTCTACGGACACTCCAAGGACCACCGGCCGGACCTGCCGCAGATCGTGATCGGTCTGGCCGTCACGCGCGAGGGGATCCCGGTTCGGGTGTGGTGCTGGCCGGGGAACACGTCGGACATGAGCTTGCTCAAGCAGGTCAAGGACGATCTGCGCGGCTGGCGGCTGGGACGCGTCGTGACCGTCGTCGATCGCGGGTTCTCTAGCGATGAGAACCTCACGTACCTGACCCGCGCGGGCGGGCACTGGATCGCCGGCGAGCGGATGCGCGACGGCGCCCCTGACGTCGCCGAGGCACTCTCGCGCCAGGGGCGCTACCAGACCGTGCGCGACAACCTCCGCGTCAAGGAGGTCCGCGTCGGCGACGGCGACGGCTCCAAGCGGTTCATCATCTGCCACAACCCCGGCGAGGCCGAACGCCAGAAGCAGATCCGCGACCACACGATCGAGCGACTCGAGGCCGAGCTTGCGCGGATCGAGGCTCAGCGCGAGAAGGCACGCACCGCCAAGAAGGCCGCCAACGCCAAGCACGCCGCCGCGCACACGAAGGCCGAGTGCGCGCTACGCGACCACCCGAGCCTCGGCCGCTACCTGCGCCAGACCCCGTCCGGCCGGCTGAAGATCGACCGCTCCAAGATCGCCGCCGAAGCCCGCCTCGACGGCAAGTACCTCCTCTCCACCTCAGACCCGGACCTGAGCGCCGAGGACGTCGCGCTGGGCTACAAGAACCTGCTCGAAGCCGAACGCGGGTTCCGCGACCTCAAAGGCACGCTCGAACTGCGCCCCGTGTTCCACCGCCTCGAGCACCGCATCCGCGCGCACGTCCTGATCTGCTGGCTCGCGCTGCTGCTGATCCGCGTCGCCGAACGCCAGACCGATCAGACCTGGCGGCGGATCGCGCTCGAGCTCGGCCGCCTACACCAGGTCACGCTCACCGGCACCGCCGGCACCGTGCAGCACACCACCACGATCAGCGACCAGCAGGCCGCGATCTACAACGCCACCAGCGTGACCGCGCCACCACGGATCACCGCGCTCACGCCCGCCTGAACAGCCCCGGACGCCCTCCCCGGACGTCCCCTCCGACCCATGCGAGCGTGGACACACGCCTCGCACCCCCGAAAACGTCCAAAACGCCCATACCTACGGGCGATTCAACCCATCCGTGCGCCCACCAACTGCGGAAGTCGGGCTTGACATAGGAGCAACGGACCGAACCACGGGGGTCCGGCCAGGAGCGCTAGGTCGGGATCCTGAAGCTGCAAGCAGCAGAGCAGGCACGACGAGGCTGAGGAGGCGCTGCTGCAAACGGCGTCACGCAGGCGCGCAGCGAGGGCGCCGCTCACGACTGGTTTCATCCTCTGACGGCTGTCCAGGCGCGCGAGCGCTCCGGCGACATCCGCTGCACCGCGGAGTCCGATTGATGCCGCCCTGGAGCTGGTCTGGTGGGGCGCTTGACTGTCTCCTGGTGCGTGGCTAGCTTTAGGGCATGACGGGCCAGAAGCGTCTACTTGTGCTCCTCTTAGCCGCTGTGATCAGCGCGGCGTCAGCGAGCGCCGGGGCAGGCGCGG
>JAJZWB010000064.1 GCA_021846845.1 Actinomycetes bacterium
GTAATCGGCCCACCACGCAGTCTCCGACCAGGTCGGCGTCAGCGCCGCGTGCAACCCCACCTTCGCCTCGTCGCGCAGCGCGCGCAACCACGAATACCCATCCGGAAACGTCCAGATCGGGTTCAGCACCCGCGTGAACAGCACCGGCTGCCGCGCGCGACCGTCGTGCAGGAAGTGCGGCCAGAGGATGCTCATCTCATTGTGGGCGAGCGGGTACTCACGCGGCCAGTTGAGATCGTTCCAGGTGCGGATCGCCGGCGGCTTGCGCCACGGCGCCGGGATGAACTTGTTCCACGCGTTCGGCGAGACGCCGCCCGGCTGGCCGATGCAGCCGGCCAGCACGTTGAGCAGGTGCAGCGCGCGCGTCACCTGCCAGCCGTGGAGGTTCCCGGCCGCGGCCGCGCGCCAGATGTGGGAGGCGAACGCTGGGCGCGCCCGCGCGATCTCGGCTGCGACCTGCTCCAGCATCGCCGCCGGCACGCCCGTCTCACGCTCCGCGAACTCAAGCGTGTAATCGTCGTACTCCCGCTTCAGCGCCGCGATGAAGTTCTCGAACGTCGGCTCGTCGCCCGGAGCCCGGTGGGCCAGGTACGTGCGCCAGTTCACCCAGCGGCGGACGAACTCACGGTCGAACCAGTCACGCTCGAGCAGCAGGCGAGCGATCGCCAGCAGCGCGGCCGCCTCCGTCCCGGGCCAGGCCGCGAGCCAGTAGTCCGCGCGCGACGCGGTGTTCGACAGCCGCGGGTCGATCACCGCGATCCTGGCGCCGTGCTGCTGGCCCTCCACGATGCGCTGCGCGTGCGGGTTGAAGTAGTGCCCGGACTCCAGGTGAGCGGACAGCAGCAGCATGAAGCGTGCATTGGCGTAGTCCGGCGACGGGCGGTCGGTACCGGACCAGATCCCGTAGCCGCAGCGGCCGCCCGAAGAGCACACGTTGGTGTGCGAGTTGTGGCCGTCCGCGCCCCAGGTCTCCAGGAAGCGATCGGCGAACCCGTCCTCCCCGGGTCGCCCCACGAAGTAGAGGACGTCGTTGGGGCGGCCCGCCGAGACCGCCTCGTGCAGCCGCTGCGCGAACGTGTCGAGCACCTCGTCCCAGCTGGTGCGCTGCCACTCGCCGCCGCCGCGCCGGGTGCCGGGCTTGCGCCTCAAGGGGTGCAGGATCCGCTCGGGGTCCCTGATCTGGTTGATCGTCGCCGGCCCCTTGGCGCAGTTGCGCCCGCGTGAGCCCGGATGGTGTGGGTTGCCCTCCAGCCTGCGGATCTCGAACGTCTCGCGGTCCACGTAGGCGGTCAGGCCGCACGCCGACTCGCAGTTGAAGCAGACGGTCGGCACCAGCATGTACTCACGCTTGACCCTGCGCGGCCACTCCAGCGCGTCGTACTCGGTCCACGCGTCCCACCGCTCGGGCGGCGGGAAGTCCCTCAGCGAAGCGGTCATCGGCCTGCTCCTCTCACGGTCAGCTCAGCGGCACGCTCTGGCCGGCACGAACCCAGGCGTCCTCGTACAGCCACAGCCCCACCAGCGCCGCGACGCCGGCGACCGCCGACCATCCGCGGCCCGAGCCCACGACCAGGTAGACGGCGGCGCCGACGGCCGGCAGCCCCATTCCGATGATCACGCCGGACCAGAAGCGGGCTGCGAAGCGATCGCGGCGGAGGTTGAGCGCGGCCCGCTCAGCCTGGCCGGTGGGGTGGCGTCCGAACACGTCCTGGGCGACGATCGCCGCGCTCGCCGCCGCGGAAAGGAGCAACGACCAGGCCAGCGCATCGTGCACCTGGCGGGGCGCGTCGACCCCGAGTCCCGTGATCGCGAGCGCGGCCGCGCCGGCGAGCACCGCGTTGACCAGGGTGTGCGCCAGCAGCAGCGGGCTCTGCCAGAGGTCGCGGCCCTCGCACTGGTTGAACAGGAATGCCGTGTAGCCCGCGAGCAGGGCGCCCGCGGGGACCATCGCCCACCGCAGCGTGTCCAGAAGACCGTGGAGGTGCAAAGCCGCCGCGAGCGTCCACACGAGCGAGACGACCGCCGCGAGGTTGATCGCCTGCGCGCCGCGGGCCAGCCACGAGCGCCACTGCGGCCTTGTGAACAGGTAGTGGAAGCGCCGCGGCTGCTTGAGGTCGGCGACCAGGAACAGCCCCGTGACGGCGATCCCGGCCAGCGCCAGGATGCCGGGCACGAGGTCCGCCAGCTGCGAGCCGCGGGCGCCGACGACCAGCAGGAGCACGGCCAGCATCATCGAGCCGGCCGCGATCCCCTTTGAAAGGAAGTAGCTGGACACCTTCCAGCCCCAGGGCGCCGGATGGGCGATGTCGCTCGTCGCGCGCGCCTGCGCGTCGGCGTTCAGCGGCTCAAGCTTCTCCGCCTGCGACGGACGCACCTCGGTGGTCAGGTACGCGTCGCCACCAACCTTCAGCGGCTCAAGCGCCGCCGCCTCGGCCCCGATGTAGTACACGTTGGGGCCGGTTCCCTGCTCGGGCGCGCGAACCTGCGATGGCAGCCGCCCGAGCAGCCTGCTGACCTCCGACTCCGGATCCTCGACGTCGCCGGACGTGATCGCGCCGACGGGGCATACCACCTCGCACGCGGGCTTGATGCCGCCGTCCACGCGGTGCGCGCAGAAGTTGCACTTGGCCGCAGTGTTGGAGCTGGGATCGATGTAGAGCGCGTCGTACGGACACGCGTTCAGGCACGCCTTGCAGCCGATGCAGCGGCTCGGGTCGAAGTCCACGATCCCGTCGTCACGCTTGAAGAGCGCCCCGACCGGGCATATCTCGACGCAAGGCGCATCGGTGCAGTGGTTACAGCGAAGGACGGAGAAGTGGCGGCGCGTGTTGGGGAACTCGCCGCGCTCGACGTACTTGACCCAGGTGCGGAACACCCCTAGCTCCACGCCGTGCTCGACCTTGCACGCGACGGTGCAGGCGTGGCAGCCGATGCACTTGCTCTGGTCGAGCACGAAGGCGTACTGGGACACGCCGCTGATTGTGGGCGGCCCGCCGTCGAAGAACCATTCCAATCAGGCTGACTTCTATTCTGAGATGGAATGGAGCACGTACTGGGCGAGCCGCTCAACGCCGGCGAGCTCGCCGCCTTCATCGCCGCGGTCGAGACGGGCAGCGTGACCGCCGCCGCCGAGGCCCTGGAGCTCACCCAGTCGGCGGCGAGCAAGCGGATCCTGATGCTCGAGCGGCGCCTCGGGGTCCGCGTTCTGGAGCGCGGGCGGCTCGGCGTGACCGCGACCGCCGCCGGCCGCGTCCTCTACCCGGAGGCCCAGCAGGCGCTGAGCGCCCTCCGGCACGCGGCGGCCGTCGTCGCCGTCCATGCCGAGCAGGCGCCGACGCTGCGGCTCGCCGCCAGCCATACGATCGGCGGCTTCCTGCTGCCCGGCTGGCTGACGCGCTTTCGCACCAGCGAGGCGCGAGCCTCGCGGGCCCAGGTCGAGGTCGTCAACTCGGATGGCGTGCTCGCCAGCGTCCGCGCGGGCACGGCCGAGATCGGGTTCGTCGAGTCGCTGGCCCCGGCCGAGGGCCTCGAAGCGCTGACGATCATGTCGGACGAGATCGTCGCGGTGGTCGCACCGGGCCACCGCTGGGCCGGTCTGCGCGCGATCCCCGCCAGGGCGCTGCTCGACGAGGCGTACCTGACACGCGAGCCGGGCTCCGGCACGCGCTCGGTCGCGACCGCCGCGCTCGCCGCGGTCGGGATCGTGCTGACTCCGACGATCGAGACGGCCTCGACGCAGAGCCTCAAGCGCGCGGTGCTGGAGGACGGGTTCACGCTGATCTCCCACCTCGCGGTCGAGGCCGAGACGCGGGCCGGCACCCTGTGCGCGGTACCGGTGGCCGGCGTCGACCTGACGCGGCCGCTGCGCGCCGTGCGGCGGCGCCGGCCCGCGGCACGGCGGGAGGCGGCCCGATTCTGGCGCTACCTGCGGGCGCTCGGATCCGGCTGAGCGCCGTCCGGAGCCTCACCGGGGCGACCGGGCCAGGGACGGTCCGGCGAGAGCGGCAGCCGTCTCCAGAGCGTCTCCGCCTCGTAGTCCTTCGCCGGACCGCTCACGCGCCAGCGCTCGATCAGGAGGTCGGATGAGCACACCCTGAACTCCAGCTCGTAGCGGTCGGGGCTGCAGGGATGGACCGCGCGGCAGGCGCCCGTGCGCAGGTCCAGGTCGAAGAAGCGGCGGCCGTCGGCGAAGCGAACGGCAACCCGGCCGTCGTCCCCGCCGATCATCTCCAGGATCCGGTAGGCGCTCGTCTCGTGACCGCCGAGGCGCAGGCGGCCGCGCTCCTCGTAGCGCCCCCGCCGCCCCATCGTGCGCAGCCTCCCGCCGCCGCGGAACGAGCCGGGCTCGCCGGTCAGGCGGTCGGCGATTCTGCGTTCCAGCGCCCAGGCGCCGGTCAGGTAGGCGAGCGTGTCGTCGACTCGCATGCCACACGATTGTGCCCCGGCGCCGCCGCGCGGTACCCGTCACGGGCCCTTCGGCGTGGGTGAGCGATCCGTCGCTTCGCTTGGTAGGGTCACGATCACGCCGGACATCGATCCTTGCCGCGGACAGATCACGTAGGGAGACAGAATGAACCACGCAGCGACACTTCCCCGCCGCACGCCGCTCGTGCTGGCCGACCTCGTTCCCGGCATACGCTCACGCGACGCCCTGCTGGTCATCGGCGGTGCCGCTCTCGTCGGACTCCTGGCGCAGATCTCCATCCACCTCTCGTTCACGCCGGTCCCGATCACAGGCCAGACGCTCGGCGTCCTGCTCTGCGGGACCGCGCTGGGCTGGCGGCGCGGGCTCGCCGCGATGCTGCTCTACGCAGCCGCCGGCCTGGTCGGGGTTCCGTGGTTCGCCGGGCATGCCAGCGGCTACGTGGGGGCTTCGTTCGGCTACATCGTCGGATTCATCCTGTGCGCACCGGTCTGCGGCGCGCTGGCCGAGCGCGGCGCAGACCGGACGCTGCTCGGCTCGGTTCCGGCGATGATCCTCGGCGAGATCGTGATGTACGGGGCGGGCGTGACCTGGCTCGCCATCGACCTGCACGTCAGCGCCGGCACCGCCATCTCGCTCGGGCTGACGCCGTTCATCGTCGGTGATGCGGTCAAGGCCGCGATCGCAGCGATGCTGCTTCCAACCGCCTGGAAGCTCGTCGGGTCCCACCGCGCACGCCGCAGCTGAGCGGTGCCGGGGCGTGGCCGGTCCTGATCGCGGTCGGGGGTAGACCGCCGCGTACGGACCGCAACGGCCCGCAACCGCGCGCGCGGTGCGCCGCAGGCGAGCTGCCGCTACACCATATGTCGAATACCGCAGATTGGCGATGCCCGGGCGTTCGACCGCGGTTATTGTCACTGGATGCAGCGCGAGGCGCCATCCCCACGCTCATCGGCCCGGGTCGATCCGCTGAGTGAGATCTCCGGCCAGATCGCCGGTGCCTACCGCCGCATCTGGGGGCGGGGACCGGTCAGGACCACGGCGCAGTGGGCGGGTCCGAACATGCTGGTCGTGCTGCTCGAGGACGGCCACACCGACCAGGAGAGAGCGCTGCTCGCCGCCGGCCACCGGCGCGAGCTGCTGGAGGGAAGGCGGGTCCTGCATTCGATGATCGAACGCAGCGTCGACGAGATCGTCACGCGCGCCACACACCGCGAGGTGGTCACGACGCTCAGCGCGACGCGCCTGGACCCCGACATGACGGCCGAGATCTTCCTCCTGGGACCGGCCCCGTCAACGCCGGACACCGGCGGGCCGGCGCCCGGCGCGGAGAGCGCCGCCGCGGCAGCAGGCCCGGCCACATCCGCCGGCGGGCGTGCCGCCACCCGCAGCGAGGCGGGGGCGCTGCGAGCCGAAGCCCTGCAGGCGCGGCGCAGGCGCAGCGAGCTGCTCGGCTCACGGGATGGCGCCGATCCGCGCACGCCGGACCGCCGGGACGAACAGACCTGAGCTTCGGCACCGGTCGGACCGCTCGCGTCGGGCACGGTCGGACCGCTCGCTCCGGACGTCAGGCGTGGCCGGTCGCCGGAAACGCGCCGTGCGGGGCGGCCTCGGCGTTCGCAGCGCCCCGGGCGACCGCGGCCGGCGGGGTGACGCTCGCCATCATGACCGTCCCAAGCCAGAGCGCGCTTGCCAGCGCGAGGTGCACGTCCTGCGTGAGCTCGGAGGCGCCGGTGGTGGCGACCAGGCCGCCCATGGCGGCGGTGGCGGCGAGCGCCGTGAGCACGGCCGCGGCCACAGTGCGCCGCCGCGAGCGACGAGGACTCGACCGCCAGAGAACGACCGCGGCCCAACCGACCGCGACGGTCGCGATCAGGCCGAGCGAGCGGTGCACGTACTGCAGCAGCACCAGGCCGGGGGAAGCCGAGCTTCCCGTGCACAGCGGCCAGGACGGGCATGCGAGGCTCGCCCCCTCGTGGAGCACGAGCATGCCGCTGACACCGAGCATGAACACCGCCACTGCCGCCGTGAGGGCGGGGGTCCTCCCCGACCGCCACCGCTGCCGCGTCCCCCCCGCCCGCGGGCGCGTCCCCGCCGTCGTCGCGGACGCGGACACCGGTCCGGTTGCGGGCTCGGTGCGTCGCAGGGCCCTTGACGCCGTGACTGTGACCGCGGCGACCAGCAGCCAGGCACCCGCCAGGTGCACCGCGACGGTCCAACCGGCGTTGTGCGCGAGCACCGTGATCGCTCCGAGCGCCACCTGCACGACGATCAGCCCGAGAGCCGCCGCAGCGGACCTGCGGGCGACGGGATCACGCTCACGGCTGCGGAACACAACCGCGAAGCTCGCCACGACGAGCACCGTGACGATTGCCGCGCCGTAACGGTGCGACTGCTCCAGCAGCGCGTGGATCGTCCCGCTGAGCCCGAGATGACCGTTGCACAGCGGCCAGCTGCGGCAGCCCATGCCGGACTCCGTCACCCTGACGGTGTCGCCGAGCACGACAAGCAGCCAGCAGGCGACCAGCGTGACGGGGGCGAGTATGCGGAGCGTACGGCGCGACTCAGCCGCCTTCCGAAGCGACGAGGCAGAACGAGCGAACCGGCCTCCCGAGCCGGCACGGGATCCGGCTCCGAGGGCAGGATGCGGTCCCACCGATGAGATCGCCGCCCGGGACCCCGGCCCTGAGGGTCAGCGATCCGTGTCGATGCCAGCGCCGGTCGATCATCAGCCGCAAGAAAGCGTACCGACTCGATCCTGAGCGGGTCAGGCAGCGGCCCGCGCGGCAAGCGCGCGGAGCCGATCAACTTCACAACTACCCACCTGTGTGGTTGTTAGAATGCTTCGATGGCCCCTTCGCATCAACAAAGAGTCGGCTGCGGGCACACGTCCGCCGCTCGACGCCCCTTCGCGCCCCCTATCAACGGAAAGGAGAGACGACGATGGATGTGACGACCGAGACCTTCCAACGTGACGTGATCGAGCGCTCGCACGAGCTCCCCGTGGTGGTCGACTTCTGGGCCCAATGGTGCTGGCCCTGCCGGATGCTCGGGCCGGTGCTCGAGGCCGAGTCCAAGAAGCGCACCGGACAGCTGGAGCTGGTCAAGCTCGACATCGACGCCGAGCAGAAGATCGCGGCCCGCTACGGCATCAAGAGCATTCCCACAGTCGTCGCGTTCCGCGACGGAAAGCCGCTGACCGGGTTCGTGGGCGCGCAGTCGCGCCGGAAGATCGCTCGCTTCTTCGACAGGCAGGTGCTTACCGCCACAGACAAGCCGGCCTGAGCGCGCCGCGGGCGGCACCGCCGACACGCGGGCCCGAGCGCCTGCCTGGCGGTCTGCGCCGATCCGAAGACGACGACCCGGCCGGCTCTCCCGCGCCGCTCCGTCACGCGCGCAGCGTGCCCGGGGGTGGCTGGCGATGAGCGGACACGCCGAGCGGCGCGCCTCGAACCACGCGACCAGAACGGCCTGGACCGCGCTGCCCGCCACTCCCAAAGCGCGGGCGTCGCAGACCGGACCGACTGGTGGAGGGTCGACGCCAGGACCTTCGTGGCGGACGGGCGGGCCTACGACCTGGTCACCAGACACTTCCTCGATCGACGCGAGGGCGAGACGATCGACGATGTGACCCGCCGGCTCGCCGAGGCGGTGAGCCGGGAGGCCACCTTCTCGTCCACACCCCGCCCCCCGAGGACTCATCCCGGCCGGCGACAGCCGCCGCGGGGCGATGCTGATCGCGGCCCGGCTGCTCGCCGGCCCAGCTGCCGTACGGGCCACCGGCGCACGATTCCCCGAGCGCCGCGCGGCTCGCGTGGACCGGGCCCGTGGCGCCGCCGCGCAGCCGACGCGAACCGGCAGCGGTCTGCCGTTCGACGTGGAGCGCACCGCCACCTCCAGGTGGGTGGCGCCGCGCCTGAAGAAGTCGGCGAACGTCAGCGACGGGCGTCGGAGCGGCGTGGTCGCCGGCACTGGTGCAGCCGGGTGGATGCGGGTTCTCGAAGTGGTGGTCGGCGGCGGAGAGGCCGTTGCAGATCACATAGCGGCCGTACGCGGCGCAGCCGGCGATCGAGGGTCAGCCACCCGGGGAGTCCGAGCGCCGGCTGCAGCGGCAAGCGCGCCCGCGCGGGCCAGCTGCCGCCCTGAGCTGAGCTGATCTATTCGCCCTCTCCTGACGTTTCCGTGAGTGGTGTCACCGGGGTAGCGGCGGCCGCTGGACGGCGAGCTCGAGCATCGCGAGCGCGATCAGCGCCTGCGGGGTGTGGAACCCGAGGGCGCGGCGGGCGATGAGCCGGGCCGGCTGTTGATCTGCTCGATCCGGGCGCTGGACAGGCCGTGCCCGATGTCGCAGCTACCCTGGGCTCACACTCCGGGCGGTTCGTCCACCGGCGTCCTGAACTCCCCACCGTCGATCAGCTCGATCCGGTAGCCGTCGGGATCCGTGACGAAGCAGATCCGGTACTCGCTTCGCCCTCCGGGGGCGTACGGCGGGCGATCCGGTTCGATCCCCGCCGCCGCGAGCCGTTCGAGCAGCATGTCCAGGTTGTCGACCGTGAGCGCGATATGGCCGTAGCCGTCGCCCAGGTCGTAGCGCTCGGAGCGTCCGACGTTGACGGTCAACTCCAGGACGTCCCCGTCCCCAGGCAGGCCGAGGTAGACGTTGTAGGCGGTGTCGAACTCCAGGCGCCCCCGGACCCGGAAACCCAGCGCAGCGTAGAACGCCAGCGACGCATCGATGTCCCGGACCCGGTAGCAGGTGTGGACAAATGCGGCCATCCGGCTACCTGACGACCGGCCTGCCGAGCGGGTAGCTGGGGCCGCCGAGTGCCGTTGACGCCGAGCCCAGGAACAGGTATAGGCCGAGCGCCGCAAACGCCAGCACGACCATCCCCGCTATGTGGGTCAGGCTGGCGCTCGCGTTCAGCGTCGCCGGGACCAGCAGCACGAGCGCCAGCACGACCAGGCCGAACACCGCCGTGAAGGCGAACGGAAGCCGGACGCTGGCGATCGTGAGACAGGCCATCACGACCGCCCAGGTGATCAGGAAGAGCGCCTCCACGTGCGTCACGTTGGCGGACGGTACGAGGAACCACTTGTGCAGGAGGCCCAGGAGCAGCAGGGCGTAGCTGAGCCAGAAACCGGCGAAGAGCCCGTAGACGCCTGCGACCATGGTCTGTCCGAGCGCGAGCGCCCAGATCGTTGCGACGACGAGCCCCAGTCCCGTCGCCGCCAGCACGATCGGAACGACGCCACCGACCGCGCCGGCGGGCACATACCCGACCAGCGCCAGGCCAAGGCAGACGGAGCCCGCGGCGAAGATCGGCAGGCCAATGATTCCAGGGTCGCCGGCGGGTACCAGCGCCATGGGCTGAGTGACCGTCTCCTCGATTGCTGCCATTGCTCTCTCCTCCTCTGGGTCAGGCTTAGATCGGCGACGACGGGCGCTCGAGGCCCTCGGCCAGGTCGCCGAACCCGGGCGCGATGATCGCCCCCGGCTGGGCCGGTCGGTGCTCGGCGACGGTGGCCTCCGTTGTCAGCAGCAGCGCGGCGACCGAAGCCGCGTTCTGCAGGGTCAGGCGGGTGACGCGGACAGGATCGATCACACCCATTTCGAACAGGTCGCCGAACTTTCCCGTCAGCGCGTCAAGGCCTTCGGGGGCCGGCATCGCCAGCACCTGGTCGATCACGGCCGAGCCGTCGTAGCCGGCGTTCGTGGCGATCCAGTACAGCGGCTGGCGCAGCACCCGGCGCACGATCGCTGCACCGACCGCGTAGTCGCCGTCGAGGCCGAGGTCGCCGTCGAGGGCCGCGGCGGCGCGCAGCAGGGCGGTCCCGCCGCCCGGCACGATCCCCTCGGCGAGCGCGGCCTGGGTCGCCGCCAGCGACCCCTCGACGCGCCGCCGCCGGTCGCCCAGCTCGACGTCGGTGGCGGCCCCGACACGGATCACGGCGAGCTTCGACGACAGCTTGGCGAGCCGCTCCTGCGCGACCTCACGGTCCCGGTCATGGGTGGACGGGCGTGCGATTTCGGCGCGGATCAATTCCATCCGGTCGTCTATCGCCGTGGCCGAGCCGCCACCTTCGACGAGCGTGGTCTCCTGGGCGGTGATCACGACCCGCCGGGCGGTGCCGAACCAGGAGGCCTCGACCTGCTCGATCGACAGACCGGTCTCGTCCGTGATCACGCTGGCGCCGGTGAACGCGGCGAGATCCTGCAGATGGGCGAGGCGGCGATGCCCGAACCCAGGTGCGCGAACCGCGGCGGCCTCAAGCGTCCCCTGCTGCACGTTCTGGATCAGCATGCCCAGAGCCGGACCGTCGACCTTCTCGGCGAAGATCAGGAGCGGTCGCGGCGAGCCGGCCTTCATCACGGCGCCGATCACCGGCATCAGCTCCTGCACCTTCGAGATCGGCTTCGTGGTCAGCAGGATGTGAGGGTTCTCGAACACCGTCTCCATCCGCCGCTGGTCAACCGCCATGTAGGAGGAGATCAGGCCGTTCTCGACCTGGACGCCCTCCGCGAAGTCGACCGACACGCCGGGCTCGGAGGTCTCCTCGACGGTGACCACGCCCTCCAGCCCGACCCGCTCCAGCGCCTCGGCGACCGCGTTGCCGATCCGCTCATCGGACTTGGCGGCGATCGTGGCGACGTAGCGCAGGTCGTCGGTGCCGGCCACCTGCCGGGCGGTGGCCTGCAGCTCCGCGATCACCTTCTCGACGGCGAACTCGATGCCCCGGCGGACGAGCACCGGGTTGGCACCCTCATCGATCTCCTGCATGCCGTCGCGGACCATCGCCTGCGCCAGAACGGTGGCGGTCGTGGTGCCGTCCCCGGTCAGGTCGCTGGTCTTGTTGGCGACCTCACGGACCAGCTGCGCCCCCATGTTCCTGAACGGATCTGGGAGCTCGATCTCGCGGGCGATCGTGACCCCGTCGTTGGTGATCATCGGCGGCCCGGCGAGACGCTCAAGCACGACATTGCGGCCCTTCGGCCCCAGCGTCACCTTCACGGCGTCGGCCAGCTCGTCAACGCCCGCGGCAAGCTGGCGTCGGGCTTCGTGGTTGAAGTGGAGAAGCTTTGCCATTGCGTTCGATTCCTCGTGGTGCTGGTGAAGGGTTCAGGCGGCGCTCGGGATCAGGATCCCGCGGCCCTGCAGCCGGCCGCCGTCCAGGTCCGCCATCGCGTCGTTGATCGCGTCGAGCGGATAGGTCGCGGTGTGCAACCTGACTCTGCCCTGAGCGGTCAGGACCATCAGTTCGTGCAGGTCCTCGTAGGTCCCGACGAGGTTTCCGATGAACGAGATCTCACGGGAGATCACATCGATCGTGGGGATGTCGATGTTCTCCCCGTAGCCGATCACGTAGTAGAAGCCGCCGTCCTGGAGCATCGCGATCCCGTCCTCGATCGCGCCCTTCTCACCGACGAAATCGATGATCGCCTCCGCACCGAGACCGTCTGTCAGCTCGGCCACGGTGTCGCGCTGCCTGCCGTCGACCCGGATCGTGTGATCGGCGCCGAGCTCACCGGCCAGCGCCAGCGCGTTCTCGCTCGGATCGACGACGATGATCTCGGCCGGGGTCAGCGCTCGCAGGCACTGGATGCCGATATGGCCGAGGCCGCCCGCGCCGAGCACGACCACCCTGGTGCCGGCGCTCAGAACGGGGATCGCCTTCTTGACGGCGTGGATCGCTGTCAGTCCGGCGTCGGCCAGTGCTGCGATGTCCTTCGGCTGGAGCACCGGATCCAGCTTGACCACGGAACGGGCCGAGGTCTTCAACAGCTGCGCGAAGCCGCCATCCCGGTTGATCCCGGGAAACGAGCCGTTGCGGCAGTGCATGTCGTCGCCGCGCCGGCAGGGGCCGCAGAGACCGCAGGCGATGAAGGGGTGCACGATCACGGTGTCCCCGACGGCAACGTTGGTGACACCAGGGCCGATCTCCTGAACCCAGCCGGCGTTCTCATGACCCGGGGTGTAGGGAAGCGGCACCTGGGCCTTCTCGGCCCACTGCCCCTCCTGGATGTGCAGGTCCGTGCGGCAAAGGCCCGCGGCCCCGACCCGCACGATCACGTCGAGCGGCCCCTCGATTCTCGGCTCGGGGATCTCCTCCAGCAGCAGCGGCTGGCGATAGGCGTGGAGGCGCGCGGCCCTCATCGGCAGCTCACCTCCCTGGGGGCCCCGTCGTGGATCTCGCTCATGTCGCCGGTCTCTCCTCGGGCGTCGGGTTGGTCAAGGTCGTAGCGATGCGCGAGCAGCGACCTGCAGATGCCGCCGTTCACGTCGATGCTCATCCGTACGAGCCGCGCGATCCTCAGCCAGCGGCTCAGCTCCTGCGCCGCGATCGGCTTGCCGTCGGGGGTCACAAAGGCTGGGTCCCCGAATTCCGCCCGGATCCCGAGCTGCCCTCGCAGCTCCAGGCAGCGAACGCCGTCGGGCGTGTCCCGCAGGTCCTGGGTCGTCATGCTCGTAACGGCAAGCTCGGTCGCCCCGGCCGCCAGCATCCGCTCGCAGATCCGTGACTGGCGCGCCACCAGGGCCTTGCGCAGGAACACGCTGCGCAGCGACTGGAGGTCGCCCGACTCGGTCTCGCCGGGAAAGGCGCCGTCGAAGCCGTCACCGGCTGCCACGGCAGCGTTGATCTCGTCCCCTGTGTAGTGGTCCAGAAGCCGTACCGCCACCGAGCGGACCGATGGCAGCCGACGCACGACCTCGCGAGCGTCGGCGGCCATCATGAACGCGAAGTTCGGCGCGCACTGCGGCGTTGGCAGCCGCAGAGCCAGCTCTACCGCGCCGTCGGGCGACACCGTGCACGAGTCGACGAACCGCAGCGCCGTGATCGGTTCGTCAAGCTCGGGATCGCGCACCTCGCCGAGTGCGGCCATCACCGCTGCGTGGGTGTCGCCGTCGGTCACGCCGAGGCCCTCGCCGGCGTGGACGCCCCCAGCTGGCACTCGGCTGGGACCTCGATGTCATAGAGACGCGCGGCGTTCAGGCCCAGGATCTTGCGGCGCGTCGCCTCCGTGACGGGCGGGTAGTCTGCGAACTCCTCGGTCTGCGGGAAGCTCCAGTCGAGCAGGCCATCTATCTGCCATCTCGGCTCCCAGATTCCGTAGTCGGAGCCGAACAGCATCTTGTCCTCGCCGACCCAGAACAGGAGCTCGCCCATCATCTTCGCGAAGAAGTGCGGCTTGGCGTGCATGTGCCCGCCGACCACCACCGACAGCCCGGCGTACACGTTGGGCTCCTGCGTGGCGATGTAGCAGAAGTCCTCGATCCGCGGCAGGCCGACGTGCTCGATGATGAAGTTCAGCTCGCCGTTGTCGGTCGCGGCCTGATCGACGTCAGCGACATCGAACGCGTCTCTGTCCAGCGGCCAGATCGTCGGGCCCTTGTGAACGTGGATGTTCCTGATGCCGAGCTCCTTGCACTTCTCGAAGAAGGGCTTGCACTGCTCGTCCTTCAGCGACCAGCCGCGGGAGCCGTTGCGCCACTCGGCCGTGTAGAGCTTGACTCCCCTGAGGTTGTACCTCTTGGCGTCCTCCTCCAGCTGCTTGAGGCCGGCTTCGCCCTCACGAGGATCCCAGCGCCCGTTGACGATCAGCTTGTCCGGGTACCTCTCCAGCAATCTGTGATTCTGCTCAGCCGTGTTGAACCCGTTCGCGTACCACTCCTTCAGGTACGTCGACTGGAAGATGCCGTGGTCGACGCCGCCGTCCTGGAACACATCCCTGACGAAGTCCTCGTGCGTGTAGGACATGAACTTCTCGATCGGCCAGTGCGTCTCCTTCGGCGCCAGGCTCTGGTAGGCGTGAAAGCATTCGATCCAGCCCTTGGCGTACTTCTCCTGGCCCCTGACCCAATTGTCTGGGCCCGCGCTCCACATGTGAAGGTGGCTGTCGACGATGAAGTACTGCTTGCCGTTCTTCTCATACATATCGGGCCTCCACTAGCTGACGGGGGTCAGGTCGAAATCGATGTACTCCGCGGCGTCCTCCGGGTTGGCGAACATCAGCGTGCGGTCATCGAGCACGACCATCCGGCCGTAGTGGGTCGACATGATCTCCTCGAAGTCGTCGTTGCCGAAGCTGTCCCAGCCGAGGGCCTCTGCGAGCTCGGCGTAGTCGAAGTCGATCTTGTTCCTGCCGTCGACACGGATCATCGAGGGGAGTTCGGTGACGGCCACACCGGGCTTGCCGCTCATGACCCTGGCGACGACGTAGCCGACCTGGTTGTTCATCAGCGTGACGCCGCACATGTTCGACGAGGTCGCGTCGGCCTTGAAGCGGTCAGCGGTTCCGGTTGACATCGACTCACAGCTCCTTTGCGTAGTTGAGGCCAAGCTCGTCGAGCAGGCCGGTGAAGCACGTGACCGCGCGGCTGCGGGACTCTTCGAAGGTGATCATCTTGTCCGGGACCTGCGACCAGATCGGCTGGAGCCCTCGGCCGGCCTTGACGCTCGCCGGGACCCACTTCTCAAGCCACCCCTCGAGCGTCGCCCGGTTGGCGGCGCCGTGCTCGGGGTCGTCGACGAGCAGCCTGAACAGGCGACGGGCGGCGGCTCGATCACGCGAGACGTCAGCCTCGCCGGCGCCCACGACCACCGGCGTGACGTAATCGCCGTTCAGGGCGGCCACCTGCATCACGAAGTGGCTTCGGAACAGCTCTCCGACCAGGGGCTCGAACACCATGGTGGTGGCGAAGTAGGCCTCCGCCCAGTCGCGCGTGCCCGTGATCTCCTCCACGTTCTTGCGAACGGCCTCCCACTCGCCGCCGCTCTGCCACACGGCCTTGTGGGCCGAGCCATCGAACCCCGCGACCTGCTCGGAGACCTCAAGGTTGTGAAGGATGATGTCCTGAGCGAACCGGAGCTTGTGCGCCGCCGCCACCGCGATAGCGTTGTTGATCATGTTGGTCGGAGCGTCCCGCTGGCAGGCCGTGTAGACGTACATGCCGATGCCGTGCTCCGCGTGCGCCATGGCGCTGATGTGCTTCTCCACCACGCCCAGCCACGACACGTTCTCCGACAGGAACGAGCCCGCGGCCTTGGCGTTGGCCACGGTCTGCGACACCTGGCGGACGATGTTCGCGTTGTTGCGATAGATCGTCTGCTCCCACTCCTCGTTCGGGTCCAGGAACGCGTGCCAGTTGCTCGACTTCAACGCGGTCCAGTTCTCCGGGTAGCCGCCGACCCCGTCGGAGAACCCGTACAGCCAGCCCTGGCTGAGGTGACGCGCAGGGTCAGGCTGAACGTCGACCGTCACGTCCTCGTAGATCGTCGCACGGCGCTTGGCCGGGGTGTAGTAGTTGTAGCTGCGGCTCGTCGACGAGGGGAACTCCAGAGCCCCCGCCTCGGCGTCGGTGAAGACCGGCTTGGGAACGCTGCGTGTCGACTGGGGTTCGGTTGTGCTCATACCCGACTGCTCTCCTCGGTGTCGGCTGTGGTTGTGAACTTGTCGTAGTAGATATGCCCCTCGGGCAGGCCATGGCGTTCGAGCAGCGCGATCGCCGCGTCGACCATCGGGGGCGGCCCGCAGAGGTACGCGTCGACCTCTGCGAGCCCGGTCTCCCTGCGCTCGACCACCTCCGTGATCAGCCCGGTCTCCCCGGCCCAGTCGCCCGCGTTGGCGGGCTCCGACAGCGCCGGCACGAACCTCAGCCCCGGGATCCGCCCGCAGAGTGCCCGCAGCTGCGGGAGGTGGAACAGATCAGCCTCCGTGCGAGCGCCGTAGTAGTAGGTCGCCGGACGGGCCACGCCGTTCTCGGCCATCGCCCGCAGCAGCGACAGGATCGGCGCCATCCCGGCGCCGCCGCCTATGAACACCAGCGGCCTGTCGTTGTCACGCAGCGTGAAGACGCCGTAGGGGCCCCGGATCCGGAGCTCGTCGCCGGGCACGATCCCGCCATCGGCGAGCAGGCCCGAGAAGAGGCCTCCGGGGTACAGCTTGATCATGAACTCCAACAGCCCGTCGTTGGATGGTGTGTTCGCCATCGAGAAGGAGCGGTGCTGCTCGGCGCCCGGTATCTGGATGTCGACGTACTGGCCGGGCCTGAAGTCGAACGTCTCTCCCTCGGCGACCCTCAGCACCACCCTGCGGATGTCGTGCGTGAGCTCGTCGACCTCCTGCACGGTGGTCGTAACCGTCTTCAGGGCGATCCCGCTGCGCAGGATCTCCTCGTCGTAGTTGATCAGCTCGATCTCAAGGTCCGAGCAGGCGTGCGCCTTGCACAGAAGCGTCCAGCCCTCGTCCTGCTCGAACTCGGGCAGCGCGAAGGTCGAATGCTTGTCGAGATCCACCTCGCCGTCCAGCAGGAACGACTTGCACGCCGCGCACTGGCCCTCCTTGCACCCGTGCATCAGCATCAGACCCTGCCGGAAGGCCCCGTCGAGGATCGTCTCGTCCTCGTCGACCTCCATCTCGATGCCGACCGGCTCCAGCCGGACGGTGAACTTCCTACCCACGGTCGCCTCGCCTCCTCAAGTGATGGATGAGAGACCGGGAGGGCGGCCCTGAGAGGGCCGCCCTCCCCTTGGCCTCTCGCTGCACCGTCCCTAGGCGGATGCCTCCTGCGGCGCCGGGCGGCCGGCCGGGCCGCCAGCCTTGTAGTGGGCGACGTGCTTCTCGCGCTCCTCCGGGCTCATCTGGTTGAGCAGCACGTTGGGGCTCTGCATCGTGTGCCCCTTGCACTCGTCGAGCGTCCACATCTTCTTCGGGTCCAGGTTCAGATGCGGCTGCGGGACGAGCGTCCTGCCGTCGTCACGGACGTAGCCGAGATCCTTGATCACATCGGCATAGTCCCACCCGTGGTAAAGGCTCTCCCACTCGCGCTTGCCGGTGAGCTTGCCCATCGACGGCGTCGGGCGGCCGTTGTACTCAGGCCGGAAGGCCACCGCGTCGGTCCAGTGGCAGGTCTCCGAGCAGTACGTGCGCACCTGCCCGTCGACCTCGTCGACCACCATGTCCTCACGGATCAGGCACGGGACCATGCAGGTCCAGCACCTGTGCGGGTACTGGTACTCCGCCTTGTCGCCCTCGAACATGATCGGGCCGTGCCCGTTCTTCTTCGACAGGTCCGCGTATCGCTCCCACCACTTGCCGTACTTGTCGTACCAGCCGGGATACTTGTGCTCGAACCACTCGAAATCCGCGTCGTCCATCCCGTCGATCCGCCAGTAGTTGGCGGCCCAGCCGGTTGCGAAGAACTGCGCGACCTCGTGGATGTAGCCCTTGTTCCAGATCCGGTTCCACGACTCCTCGACGAGGTCGTGAGGGATCACGAGCCCGTACTTCTCAAGCGGTACGAGGTAGCTCCGGTAGTAGTCGTCGTAGATCCAGCGGCGCCACATCTCGGCGTAGCTGTCGCGGTCCTTGCGTCGGTCCTTGGTGCCGTACTCGATGAAGGTGCCGATGGCGGCGTCGACGACGGCGTGGTTGTTCCACCATGCGTAGCGCAGGTCGCGCTCCAGCAGCTCTCGGTTGCGTTCGTCAGAGAGCGCCATGAGGATGATCGAGTAGCCGTTGGAGATGTGCCTCGACTCGTCCGACTGGACGGAGTGGAAGACGGTCGGCAGCAGGTAGTCGCCGTTGGCGGCCGCCTCGCCCGGCATGGCGACGAACAGCACGTTGGTGAACGCGGTCTCCGCGACGATCGTCAGGTAGACGTTGGCGGCGGTGACCGCGTCGCCCGTGATGAAGCCCTCGCCGAACTGACGCCCGATCGTGCCGGCGTAGTTGTTCTGGAACGCCTTGGTCGTGATGTCGAACCCTGCCGGATCGATGTAGTGGTTCATGTAGAGCCGCTTGAGGTTCATCTGGATCGTCGAATGACGAACCTCATCGATCATCTGGATCGCCAGCCCGTTGTGCACCTCCGGGTTGGGGACCGTGTTGATGACCAGCGGCATCGCGCGGGCGGCGCTGATCTCCGGGAAGGGGATGATGCTGAGGAAGAGCTTCTGCCACTCCATCCAGCGCTGCTGGACCTGGCGGAACATGTTCCCCCGGATCGCGCCGTCCATCGCGCCGAATACGCGGTTGTCCTTCTCCTCTTCCATCGGGAAGTAGGAGCGGAGGATCTGCTTCAGCGGATCCTTCTTCTTCGCCTTCTCGAACGTGTAGTCGGTTGAGAACTTCTCGACCGGCGAGACGAACGTCGGCTCCCAGGAGAGCTCCTGGATCTTCTGGTGCGCCTTGGTGATGCTGGCCCTGCTCACAGACCCTCCTCTAGTGGACAGCTGGGATCGGGCCTAGGTCTATCTCGGCGCCCGTTACATCCGCGTTTCATGCGGCTTGAGGCCCCGCGGCTCTCCAGCTAGAGTTCCACGTGAGGAGAGAGCAGCACGTGTCCCGGAACCCATGGGTCGCGCTCGACACCGGTACCGTGCCGGTGGTACGCGCGCGCGAGCTGAGGCAGGCCTGGGAGGACTTCGTCGCCGACGGTGAGGTCGCCGAGATGCGCGAGCCGATCGTCGAATCATGGCGTCGGTCGATGGCCGCAGGCGTGGACCCCGGCGCCCGGGTCGTGGCCCCGGTGGTTGCCGAGTCCGACGAGGCCGAAACGCTCTGGGAGGAGCATCCACTCGCCGCCTCCAGCGATCTGATCCGGGCCTGTCTCAGCCCGATCGCGGACGGCGATGGACAGCTCATCGTCGTCTCCGACGCGAACGGCGTGCTGCTGCGGGTCGACGGGCCTGAGTCCGTCCGGCGGGACGCCGCCGAGGCGATGAACTTCTCTGTCGGCGCAGGCTGGTCGGAGGTGGACGCCGGCACCAACGCCGTCGGCACCGCGCTCGCCGCCGACCACGCCGTCCAGGTGTTCGCCGCCGAGCACTTCAACGAGGTCGTGCAGCAGTGGACCTGCGCTGCCGCGCCGGTGCGGGATCCGGAGACAGCCGATGTCATCGGAGTGATCGACCTGACGGGGCGGATGCGAACCGCGCACCCGCACAGCCTCGCCTGCGTGGTGGCGACCTCGCAGGCGGTCCACCTGCAGCTCACCGAGCTGATGCACGTGCGAGACGCCCGCCTCCTGGCGCGCTACGAGCAGCTGCTCGCGGGGCCAGGGGAGCGCGTGCTGGTGTCGCCGAGCGGAAGGGTGATCGCCGGCGATGCACGCTGGATCGGCGGGAATCGGATCCTTCTGCGGCCGGGCGGGGGCGAGATCATGCTGCCGTCGGGCAAGCTCGCCTTCGCCGAGCCGCTCGGCCACGAAGAGGCCTACGTACTGCATGCGCAGGAGCAGCGCGCCGCACACGGCCGCCCGCAGATGATGGAGATCACGCTGCTGGGACGTGAGCAAGCCGAGGTGAAGCTCAACGGCCGGCGCTTGCAGGTCACAAGGCGCCAATCGGAGATCGTGGCTCTGCTCGCGGGCCGGCCGGAGGGGATGACCTCGGAAGAGCTCGCGGCCGATCTCTACGGCGACGCCGGCCGGCCCGGCACGGTCCGAGTCCAGATGTACCGGATCCGCAAGTTGCTGGGGCCCGCGGTCAAGACGGACCCGTACCGGATAGTCGTCGACGTGCGGTCGGACTGGGCTCAGGTGCAGGCGCTGCTCAACCGCGGCCTGCCGCGGGAGGCAGCCGACGCCTACGGGGGTTCGCTGCTGCCGCGCTCCGAGGCCCCCGGGATCGTGAGGGAGCGGGAGTCGCTCGACGCCTGGCTGCGCCAGGCCGTGATCACCTCCGAGGACGCGGACGCACTGTGGGCCTGGGTCAATACCGAGGCGGGCAAGGACGATCTGCTCGCTTGGCGCCGGCTCCTCAGTCGTCTCCGCTATGTGGATCCGCGGCACAGCCTCGCGGCCACACGCGTCGCAACGCTGCGGCAGCTGTTCGCGCCGGAGCCGCTGCTGCCGGCCTGACTGGCGGTCGGCCCGCTCGGAGGCATCGCATCCCCGGTGGGCGCCAGGCGACCGACCCCGAGCGACCCGCGAGGATGCGATCCTCCAACCCGCAGTCGAGCGTCGTCGACGGCATTCGCACCCGAAGTCAGCTCGCTGTGGCACCTCCCATCCGATGTCGGAGGATCGGCTTAACCCGCAGCGACCACGAGTTTGGCGCCGTCGGTGCGGAATGCGCCGACCAGGTTCACGCCCGGAGCACGCCGCCTGTCGGCCTCGCCCCACAGGCGCAAGGGTCCGACCGGCACGCAAGGCCCACCGGCGTCGTGCAGGAAGGTCGAGCTGATCACCTGCAAGACCCGTACCAAGACCATCAAGCGGCGTAGCGTGCGATGGAGCGCTCAGATGAGCCCGGCGCTGCCCCGACATCCCCATCATCTACGGGCCGCCCATCCTCCGACCC
>JAJZWB010000065.1 GCA_021846845.1 Actinomycetes bacterium
GCCGGAGCGGCTGCTGGCCCGATGGTCCAGCGGACCGCGATCGGGGGCGACGGACGATGGATCGTGACCGTGCGCGGCGGCGTCGCGGCGGCCGAGCTGGCGGCCGTGCCCGGCGGGTGGGCCGTCTTCGGAGGCGGGCTGGTCGTGACCGCCCTGCTGGCGGCGCTGATCCTGACGCTGTCCCGCTCGCGCGAGCGCGCCCTGGAGATGGTGACCCAGAAGACCTGCCAGCTGCGCCACCAGGCGCTGCACGACCCACTCACCGGACTGCCGAACCGCGTGCTCGCCATCGACCGAGCCGAGCAGATGCTCGCTCGCGCGCGGCGTGCGCAGGTTCCGATCGCGGTCCTCTACATCGACATCGACGGCTTCAAGCACGTCAACGACACGTTCGGCCACGCCGCGGGCGACTCCTTCCTCAGGTCGGTCGCCGAGCGGATCCGCAGGCTCGTGCGGGAGGGCGACACCGCCGCGCGGCTGGCGGGCGACGAGTTCCTCGTCCTGCTCGACACGGTGACGCTCGATGTCGCGCCCGAGCTGGTGGCCGAGCGGCTGCTGGAGCTGCTGAGGGAGCCGTACGACCTGACCGCTGAGATCGGGCGCGAGCTGGCGCTGAGCGCCAGCATCGGGATCGCCTGCGGACTTGACACGAGCGCCGAGCAGCTGCTGGCGGACGCCGACATCGCGCTCTACGCCGCCAAGGAGGCGGGCCGGGACCGCTTTGTCGCGTTCGAGTCCGGCATGCAGACCGCCGCGCAGGATCGGATCGCGCTGGAGATGGACCTCGCGGATGCGCTCGCCGACGATGAGCTCTCGCTCGTCTACCAGCCGACCTTCGATCTGCTCGGCGAGCGCCTCAGGGGGTTCGAGGCGCTGCTGCGCTGGAGCCATCCGCTTCGCGGTCCGATCCCGCCGGACGAGTTCATCCCGATCGCGGAGCGCAGCGGCCTGGTGCGCCCGATCGGGCGGTGGGTGCTGCGGACCGCCTGCCGCCAGGCGGCGCAGTGGCGAGCCCAGGGGCACGAGCTGTCGGTGGCGGTCAACGTCTCGGGTCGCCAGCTTGACCACGACGATCTCGTGCGCGAGGTGCGAGCCGCGCTGTCGGAGTCCGGGCTGGAGGCGCGATCGCTGACGATCGAGATCACCGAGACGTCGCTGATGCGCGATCCGGCCGCGTCGGCCCGGCGCCTGCAGGCTCTGAAGCAGCTCGGCGTCAAGGTGGCGATCGACGACTTCGGCACCGGATACAGCTCGCTTGCCTACCTGCGCCAGTTCCCGGTCGACACGATCAAGGTCGACCGCGCCTTCGTCAGCGGCATCGCCACGTCGCTGGAGTCGGCCGCTCTCGTGCGCACCCTGATCGAGCTCGGGCGAACGCTCGGGCTCGAGACCCTGGCGGAGGGCATCGAGGATCCCGACCAGCTGGCGGCGCTGCAGCGCGCCGGCTGCGATTCCGGTCAGGGGTTCCTGCTGGGCCGGCCGATGGCGCCCGAGGGCGTCGCGGAGCTGCTCAACGATCGTCGGGCCGCGATCGCGGCGTGGGCCGGCGCTGGCCTGTAGGTCCCGGCGCGCTCGCGAGCGGCCGGCGACGGCGCTCGCCCGGCGAGCGCGGAGGTGGCTCCGGCGAGTGACCGACCTCGACGAGCCCCGGCAGCTCTAGCTCGAGCCGCGCGCCGCCGGAACCCGTCAGCACGGCGCGGGCGCGTCCGCCGTGCGCCTCGGCGATCGCCCGCACGATCGCCAGGCCAAGGCCGGCGCCGCCCGCCCGGCGATTCCTGGACGAGTCGGTGCGATGAAAGCGCTCGAACACGCGCTCCAGCTGTCTGGGATCGATCCCGGGCCCGTCGTCTGAGACCACGAATCTGACATGGCCCGACGCCAGCGCCTCGACATCGAGCCGGACGAGGCCCTGCGGCGCCTGGGTGTGCTCCACCGCGTTGGAGATCAGGTTGCGCAGCGCCTGCGCGAGCCGGTCCGGGTCGGCGGTGAGCGTCGCCCGGGGCACGGGTCCGAGCTCGAAGCGGCGCTCGCCGGACATGCGCGCCGCCGTCCACAGCTCGTCCACGAACGGCTCGAGCTCGACCTCGCGCATGTGGAGGAAGTCGTGGCGCTCGGAGCGGGCCAGCAGCAGCATGTCGTCCACGAGCCGAGAGGTGCGGGCGATCTCGGCCGCGACCAGCCGCTGGACGCGGCGCACCTCGTCCGGCTCCGGCGCGTCCTGCGCGGCCAGCACCTCCAGCTGGCCGGCGATCACCGTCAGCGGCGTGCGCAGCTCGTGAGATGCGTCCGCGATGAAGTCCTTCTGGGACGCGAACGCCTCCGAGAGCCGGTCGAGCATGTGGTTGAAGGACTCGGCCAGCACGCGGACCTCGCTCGCCGCCGTCGCCGGCGGGCGCATCCGCGGATCCAGATCGCCGTCGTCGATCCGCGCAGCGACGCGCGCCATCCGCCGCAGCGGCAGCGAAACCGACGCGCCGGCCAGGTAGGAGGCGATCAGCGCGAGCAGGACCGCCAGCGCGCCGGCGATCGAGAACGAGCGGAGGATGCCGCGCTGCGCGCGCGTCACGATCGCCAGCGGCTCGCCCGCGCCGACGCGCACGCTGAGGCCGTTGACGCGGACGATCCTCTCGTTGAAGCGGGCCGGTCCGACATCGGCCACCTGCCGCGTGGTCAGCCCGGTCGCCCCGGTGAGCATGTCGCGACCGAGATCGTTCTCCCTGGCCTGCTGCGCGGGGAGCTCGTCGGCGTCGGGGGGCAGGCTGATGACCGACTCCGGGTGATTGGAGACGGTCCCGTAGCCCGGGATCACCGCGAACAGCAGCAGCGAGGTCGCCGCGAACGGCTGCGCGCGCATGTAGAGCTCGATCGAGACGGCCAGGTCTCGCGGAGGGCGCGAGCGCATCCCCTGGAGCGCCTGGCTGAGCTGCGCCACGTCCCCGGTGACGTCGTGGTCGACCTGGGCGCGCAATTCCGCCCCGGTGCTCTCGTACACGACCACGAACGTCACCGCCAGCACCGCCAGCAGCACGCCGGTGACCCATGCGACGAGCCGCCAGCGAATCCCGACCCGCGCGATCAGGAGGCTCACGCGTCCTCGAGGCGGTAGCCGCGGGAGCGGACCGTGCGGATCGGCACGGGATGCCCGTCGACCGCGAGCTTGCGGCGCAGGTAGCCGATGTAGACGTCGACCACGTTGGTCGCGGGATCGTGGTCATAGCCCCATACCGCGCGCAGGATCTGCTGCCTGGTCAGAACCTGGCCGGGGTGGCTCATCAGGTGCGCGAGCAGGTCGAACTCGGTGTTGGTGAGACGAACGGGCTCGCCGTGGCAGGCCACCGAGCGAGTCAGCAGGTCAAGCTCGATCCCGCCGCGCCGGAGCACCGTCGCCGGCGTCTGGCGGGACGCGCGCAGCTGGGCCCGGATCCTCGCCTCGAGCTCAGACAGCGCGAACGGCTTGACGACGTAGTCCACGGCGCCGGCGTTGAGGCCGCTGACCCTGTCCTCCAGCTCCCCGCGCGCGGTGAGGACGATCACCGGCAGCTCCGGGCGCCGCGCCGCCAGCTCGGCCAGGACCTCGAGCCCGTCCCGACCCGGGAGCATCAGGTCCAGCAGGACCAGATCGACGTTCTCGCCCAGCGCCAGCTCGAGCCCGAGGTCGCCGTCGAACGCGACCCGAACGTCGAAGCCGCGGGCGCGCAGGCCCCGGTCCACGAAGTCCGCGATCCCGGGCTCGTCCTCGATCAGGACGATGTTGGGCACGCGGCCATCATAGGCGCGACCGGCGGAGCCGCCGGGCCCGGGGCGCGCTGCGCGCGATGGTTGCCGACCGGTGGCCGGGAGGGCGCCAAGAGACTTCTTATCAAGGGATGAATGACGATTAACCGAACCCCGCAACAGTGCGATCCATGAGCCGTCGTGCGCGCCCATACACCCCCGCCGGTCGAGACGCAGCTCTGCGCCGGTTGCGGGCCATCAACCGCCTGCTGGTCGGCGCCGCCGTCGCGGGCACGGTCCTGCTCGCGGACGTCGCCGCGCAGGCGTTTCCAGGACACAAGCGCGTGATCGGGGCGGCGACGGCCGGGGGCGCGACGGCCAGCGCCAGCGTTGCGAGCGGCTCGGCCCGCCTGTCCGCGCCGGCGCAGGCCCCCGCGTCCACATCGACGGCGCCGGGAGCGACGTCCACGCAGCCGGCCGCGACCTCCACCGCGCCGGCCGCGACCTCCACCGCGCCGGCGGCTGCCTCGACCCAGCCCGCCGCGACCTCCACGCAGCCGGCTGCCACCACCCCCGCGCCCGCCGCTCCGGCGCCGGTCATCTCAGGGGGATCGTGATGGCCGCCGTGGCGGCGCCCCAGCCCCCTGCGCAGCTGATCACCGAGAGCTGGGAGGCGCTCGGAACGACCGCGCTGGTCCGCTACGCCGGACCTTCCGAGCCGGCGGTGCGGGCCGCCGTCGAGCAGGAGCTTCGGGCGATCGACGCCGCCGCGAGCCGGTTCTCCGCCGACTCGGAGCTCTCGCGCCTGAACGCGGCGGCCGGGCGGCGCATGCAGGTCTCACGGCTGCTGTTGGAGGCCGTCCGGCTCGGGATCCGTGCCGCGTCGATCACCGGCGGAGCAGTCGATCCCACGCTTGGGCAGAGCCTGATCAGCGTCGGCTACGACCGTGACTTCTCGCAGCTGACCCCTGTCGACGGAGCCCTGCCCTCGGTCGTGAGCGCGCTGCGGTCGCTCGACGCGGACGGCCTGCAGGCCCGCCATGGCGGGATCGTGGTGCGGCGTCGGCAGGTGCCCGCGTGGCGGCGCATAGAGCTGTCCGAGGACCCGCCTTCGGTGCGCCTGCCGCCGGGCGTGAGCCTCGATCTCGGCGCGACCGCCAAGGCGCTCGCCGCCGATCGAGCCGCACGGGCCGCCCACCGGGCACTCGCCGGCGTGAGCGGCGGCTCGGACTCCCCGGAGCGCGAGCGCGGCGTCCTGGTGGCCCTCGGAGGGGACATCGCGACCTATGGCCCCGCGCCGGCGGAGGGCTGGCAGGTCCATGTGACCGACGACCACCGATCGAGCCCCGCCGCGCCGGGCCAGACCGTCTCGATCCACACCGGCGCGCTGGCCACCTCAAGCATCGCCACTCGGCGCTGGAGCCACGGCGGACGAGCGATGCACCACATCCTGGATCCCGACGACGGCGGTCCGGTGCGGACCTGCTGGCGTACCGTGAGCGTGGCGGCCGCGACCTGCGCGGACGCGAACATCGGCTCGACGGCGGCGATCGTGCTCGGCGCGCGCGCCACCGAGTGGCTGGCCGAACATGGGCTGCCGGCGCGCCTGGTGGCGCTCGACGGCGCGGTGCGCGCACAGGGCGGGTGGCCCGAGTGACGGTCGGCCCCAGCATCTACTGGTATCTCACCCGCTCGACCGGCGCCGTCGCCCTGGTCCTGCTGACGGCGGCGGTGCTGGTGGGGATCGCCTCGATCGGCCGCCTGCGCGGCCCCGGGCTGCCGCGGTTCGTGGTCGACGGAGTGCACCGGACCGTGGCGCTGCTGGCCGTCGTGTTCCTGGTCATCCACGTCATCACCGCGGTGATGGACAGCTTCGTCTCGATCTCGCTCGTCAACGCGGTGATCCCGTTCAGCGGCAGCTACAGGCCGTTCTGGCTGGGCCTGGGAGCGGCCGCGTTCGACCTGATGGTGGCCGTCCTGGTGACCAGCCTCCTGAGGGTCCGCGTCGGTCACGAGCGGTGGCGCAGGATCCACTGGCTCGCCTACCTCTCCTGGCCGATCGCGGTCGTGCACGGCTTCGGCACCGGCAGCGACGCACAGCAGTCGTGGATGCTGCTGATCGACGTCGTCTGCATCCTCTCGGTGCTGGGCGCGGTGGTGGTCCGTGCGCTGATCGGCTGGCCCGATAATGCGGGCCTGAGGATCGGCGCGCTCAGCGCCGCCGGCGTGTTCGCGATCGGGCTGCTCCTGTGGCTGCCGGCCGGGCCGCTCGGGAAGGGCTGGGCGCAGCGCTCGGGAACGCCCCCGGCGCTGCTGAGCACCGCTCACGGGAGCCGCGCATGAGCCTGCCGCGACTGCTCCTGGGGGTCGCGGCCGAGCCGATGTCGCTCGACCGCCACCTGGACGTGCACGGAGGCCTTCCACGAGTGCGCCGTCAGGACATGCTCGCCGAGCTGGAGCGGTCCGGGCTGCGCGGCCGTGGCGGGGCGTCCTTCCCGCTGGCCACCAAGCTGGGGGCGGTGGTGGCGGCCGGCAGGCGCCGCAGGCCGGTCGTGGTGGTCAACGGCACAGAGGGAGAGCCGATGAGCGTCAAGGACCGGATGCTGCTCGAGTGCCTGCCGCACCTGGTGCTGGACGGCGCCGCCTGCGTCGCCGACATCGTCGGGGCCGACGAGATCGTCGTGGCCGTCGACGAGGCCTCCCGCCAGGGAACGGAGGCGGTGCGCAGCGCACTGCACGAGCGCGGCGACCTGGGCGTCCGTGGCGGACCCTCGGTCAGGGTCCTGTCCGTACCGGGCGGCTACGTCTCCGGCCAGGAGACAGCCGTGATCAACTTCATCAACACCGGGGACCCGCGACCGGTCATGCAGCCTCCGAGGATCACCGACCGCGGCGTGGGACGGCGGCCGACCGCGCTGTCGAACGTCGAGACGCTAGCCCACGTCGCGCTCATCGCGCGCCATGGCGCCGACTGGTTCCGTGAGCTTGGGCCGCGTGAATCACCCGGATCGGTGCTGGTCACCCTCGGCGGCGGCGTGCGGGCGCCGGGCGTGTACGAGATCGAGACGGGCTCCCACCTGGGCTCGCTGATCGATGCGGCGGAGGGCCTGGCGGAGCCGGTCAGGGCGTTCCTGTTCGGCGGTTACGCCGGCAACTGGGTCGATGCCACCCGGGCTCGAGGCGTGCGGCTTTCCAACGGGGCGCTGTCGCCTCTGCGCGCCACGCTCGGCGCGGGCGTGATCGTGGCGCTGCCGGCCAGCGCGTGCCCGGTCGCCGAGGTGGCCAGGGTCGCATCGTGGATGGCGGATGAGGGAGCCGGCCAGTGCGGCCCCTGCGCCAACGGGTTGAACGCGATCGCGGACGCGCTCGCCGAGGTCTGCGCCGGCGCGGCCCGGCGGGACGCCTTCGGCGACATCCGCCGCTGGGCTGAGCTGGTGACCGCGCGCGGGGCCTGCGGGCACCCGGACGGGACCGCGCGGTTCGTGACCAGCGCGCTGGGGGTGTTCTCCGCGGAGTTCGACGACCACGCCCGTCACGGGCTCTGCGACGCGTGCGAGCGTCGTCCGGTGCTCTCCTGTCCCAGGCAGCGGAGCGCGGTGCGATGACCCGCCGCTCCCCAGGTGGCGAGATCGGCTTCCGTGACCTGGGGGCCGACCGTGAGATCGGCTCCCGCGACGGCGGCGATCAACACCGGCAGAAGGAGGCGAGATGAGCTCCCGGATCGTGGTCGACCCGATTCGCTGCGACGCGCACGGCCTGTGCGCAGAGCTGCTGCCCGAGCGCATCTCGCTGGACGAGTGGGGCTTTCCGCTGATCGACTCCGAGCCGCTTCCGGCCTCCCTGGAGGACCTGGCGCGCCGCACGGTCGAGGCCTGCCCGACGCTCGCACTGCGGCTCGCGGCGGTCCAGAGCGCCGGCCGCGAGAGCCGCCTCGGAGGGCGCGAAGGCCGCCAGCCCGGGCGTGATGGCCGGGCCGGTCGCGACCCGCGCTCGCCCGCGCGCCCGGACCGGCCGACGTACCGAGTGCACCGCTCCGGACGCTGAGTGCACCGCTCCGGACGCTGAGCACCCCGTCCGGACGCTCATTGGCTGACGCGCGGGAAGCGCCCGCCGTCGGGCCCGCCGCTGCGGGCGATCGGCTCCGTCCACGGCGTGCGGGAGAAGCTCTCCGACCTGTGGAGCCGTGCGGCTGCCCGGGCGGGGCGGGCCGCACGGACGGCGAGTCTCTAGCGCGGCAGCGAAGCGCCGACGATCGCGCCGCTCGTCACGGCGCCACCGTCCCTGGCATGGCGCCAGTTGACCCAGGCGCCGAAGTGGCCGATCATCGAAACCGCGAGCACGAGGCCGACGACCAGTGCTCCGGCGAGCGAGAGCATCCGTGCCGGGCCGCCTGCGATCCAGCGGGGCGGGGCCTCGACGCCGGCGCCGAAGCCGGGGACGAGCGAGCGCAGCTCTCCGAGCTCCTCGCGGGTTCTGGCCGATACGGAGTTCACGCGCAGCAGCTCGGGGATGTGAGCCGCGACATGGATCGCGGTAACGCCGATCCAGAGCACGAAGGTCGCCTTGTGCAGGAACCCGAGCGACCCGAACAGGCTCGAGTTGGGGCCGGTCAGCAGCAGGCCGACTCCGGTCCCGAACACGGCGAAGGTGAGCAGCACCAGCACCGGCGCCAGCATCCGAAGCGCCGGCGCGGGCGGACCCTTTGTCCGGTAGCGCGGGTTCGCCGTGTAGTAGCGGACGAAGCGGTAGCCCGTGCTGGCCATCTTCAGGGCGACCGGGCCGATCAGCAGCACTCCGACGAACAGGTGCATCCACATCAGCTGCCCGATCCCGACGATCGTGACGCCGAGCACGGCCAGCAGCACGATCAGCACCCAGCCGGTGATCACGGTGAGGCGCTCGTTGCCCTCGGTGCCGCCCGCCGGCCTGCGGGCCTCTGGCCCGGCGCCCCTGCGCACTCTCTGCCGAGCGGCGGCGCGAGCGGCCGCATCGGACCTCGCTCTGGTGTCCAACTCCATGGCGGAGATGCTGACGGGCTGGATTAAGAGCCTGCTGAGAGAAAGATGAGAAGCCTCTTGTAGAGGCCCGGCGCCGACCCTCAGTCGCGGACGTGCAGGAGGTCGTGCGAGCGGCGCATCGCCTCGGCGAGATGCCGGCGCGTCAGCGCCTCGGCCTGGCGGCCGTCGCCGGCCTCGATGGCCGCCAGGATCCGCTCGTGCTCGTCGGCGTCGAGGCCCATCCGCTCCGGCGTATCCCGCTGCTGGCGCTCGTAGATCACCTCTCCGATGCGCCCGACCCACAGCCGCTGCGCGAACTGCGCCAGGTAGTCGTTGCCGCTGGCCTCCACGAGCGCGACGTGGAACGCGCGGTTGGCCTCGAAGCTGCGCGCGAAGTTCGGAATCGCCCCCCGCTGGGCCGTGATCGCGCTGTGCAGTCGGGAGATCGGCTCGGCGGGCCGCGCCTCGGCGGCGAGCCGCGCCGCGCCCGGCTCGATCACGTACCTGGCCTCGTAGGCGGCGCGGATCTCGGCGGGCCCGACGTCCGCCACGCGCGCGCCGCGGTTGGTGCGCATCTCCACGAGCCCCTCGGCTGCCAGCCTGCGCAGCGCCTCGCGCACCGGGGTGCGCGACACGCCGAGCTCCTCCGCCAGGTCCTCCTGGTGCACCCGCGCTCCGCGCGGGACGTCCCCGCCCGTGATCCGCTCACGGATCGCCGCGTACACGTGGTCCACGACGCTCTCGATCGCGAGCGGCTCGGAGCGCCGCTGCTGACGGTCGGAGGCCGACATCAGCCGATCCGGCCCGAACCGCCCGGAGCCGTGGCCGCGACCTCGGTCAGGGCGCCGTCGAGCGCCTCCAGAATCTCGACGATCTCGGCCTCGGAGATCACCAGCGGCGGTGAGAATGCGACCGCGTTGACCGACGGGATCAGCCGGCCGATCACACCACGGGCGAGCAGCGCGGCGACGACCGACCCGGCGGGCACCTCGGGCTCCAGGCCGATCGCCTGCATCAGCCCCTCGCCCCGCACGTCGGCGACCCCGCGGCTGCCGAGGAGCGGGTCAAGCCCGGCTCGCAGCCTCGCCCCGGCCGTCGCGGCGCGCTCCGGGAGACGCTCGGCGCTCAGGATCCCCAGGTTGGCGATCGCGGCGGCGCAGCAGGCCGGGTGGCCTGCGTACGTGCCCCCGTGAGCGAGAAGGTAGCCCTCCTCGGACTCCAGCCATCCGCGAACGCGGGGGCCGACGACCACTCCCCCGAGCGGCAGGTAGCCGCTCGTGACCGCCTTCGCGAACGTCAACAGGTCGGGCGTGACCCCGTAGTGATGGCTGGCGAACCAGGAGCCGAGCCGACCGAATCCGGTGATCACCTCGTCGAAGACGAGCAGCGCCCCGCACTCGTCGCACAGGTCGCGCAGGCCCTGCAGATAGCCGTCGGGCGGGGGGAAGACGCCGCCCGCGCCCTGCACCGGCTCGGTCACGATCGCGGCGATCCGGTCGCCGCCGTGATAGGCGACGGCCTCGCGCATGGCATCCAGGCTGCTGCGCTCCACCTGGACGCATTCGGCCAGCAGCGGGCCGAACTGCGCCCGGTTCGCCGGGAGCCCGCTGATCGAGGTTCCGCCGAGCATCACCCCGTGGTAGCCGCCGACCCGGGAGAGGAACACGGTGCGGCCGGCCTCGCCGTTGGCGCGATGGCCAGCCCGGGCGAGCTTCAGCGCGCTGTCGATCGCCTCCGAGCCGCTGTTCGTGAAGAGCACGCGGGCGTCCGGGATCGGCGCGAGCTCGGCCAGCAGCGCCGCGAGTCGCTGCTGGGGGGCGTTGGTGAACGACCCGAACGTGTGGAACGCGTCCAGCTCGCGCATCTGGGACGAGACGGCCTCGGCGATCTCACGCCGGCCGTGCCCCGCGGCGCAGAACCACAGCGCCGCGGTCCCATCCAGGTAGCGACGGCCCGCGGCATCCTCGAGCACGCAGCCCTCGCCCCGGACGATCTCCAGATACCCGGTGGCCTCCCGTGCGGGCGCCGCGAAGGGGTGCAGGATGGCGGGAACGGTCATCTCGAGCCTCGCGAGCCCACCGAGCCGCGGGCCGGCTGATCGGGGTCGCCGCGTCCGGCGTGGATCGCGGGCTCCGGCGCTCGCGTCATGCGGCGGCCCGCCGCCCCGGGACCGCGGTCTCCCGCTCCCGGGCGGCCGACACGAGCTGATCGAAGAGCCCCTGTTGCCGCCCGTCGTCGCGCATCTTCTCCGGGTGCCACTGAACGCCCACGCAGGACCACGGCGAGCTTGGCTCCACGGCCTCGATCGTGCCGTCCGGAGCCTTTGCGGTCACCTCCAGCTCGCCGGGGTCCGCGATCCGATGGCGATGGATGGTGTTGACCTGCAGCGGCGCGGTTCCAAGGGCCGAGAGCACCCGCGAGCCCGGCGCGAGCCTCACGGGATGGCGCCGGGCGAGGATCTGCGCCGGGGACGCCCCCTGGATCCGCTCGGCATGCACGTCGGAGGGCACCGGCCGCTGCGCGAGCGCGCCTCCGTGCGCGACGGCGAGCAGCTGCGCGCCCCGGCAGATCGCCAGAGTCGGCAGCGACAGCGCGCGCGCCGCCGAGATCAGTCCCAGCTCCCAGGCGTCGGCGTCGGGGTCCACGTCCGCCACGTCCTCGGGCTCGGCGCCGTAGCCGGACGGCTCGACATCGCCACCGCCCGTGAGCAGCAGGCCGTCTGCGATCCCGAGCCGCGCGGCCACCGCGGCCGGCTCAGCCCGGCCGGACGGGCGGGGGACGATCAGCGGGATGCCGCCGGCGCGCTCGACCGCGTCCGCGTACGCCGGATCCAGCGTGTCGAGCAGCGTCCGCTCGCCGAGGCTTGTCGGCAGCTCCCTGCGCCAGCAAGTGACGAGGATCCGCGGCGCTCCCATCCGACGGATACATTATCTGGGCCGTCGGATGTCGGCGAGCCAACCGGCGAACAGGCTGGACGCCTGCGTCAGCGCAGCGCCGGCGTGGGCGGCGCTCTCGGTCGCCAGCCGCTGCCGGGTGATTCCGGTCTGCGCAAGCTTGACGTCCCCGGCCGCCCAGCGGTCGACGAGCGCGCCGTCCACCTCGGGGTGGAACTGGAGCGCGAGGTGGCGCCCGTGGCGGAAGGCGGCCGGACCGGCGGGGCTGCGCGCGAGCTCGCGCGCGCCCTGCGGGACGCGCATCTGCTCGAAGTGGTAGTGCAGCCACGGACCCGGGGGGATCGCCGGATCGCGGCTCTCGATCTCAACCCAGCCGACCTCGGGCTGCGCGAGCACGTCGCTGCCTCCGCCCAGCGCGACCGACAGCGCCTGGCCGCCGAAGCAGATGCCCAGCACCGGCACGTCGGCGGCGATCGCGAGGCGCAGCGTCTCGATCGCACGGGGCACCCAGTCGGGATGCAGGTCGTTTACGGATCGCTCCGAGCCGAGCGAGACGACGAACGAGTGGTCGGTCGGGTCGGGCGGCTCCTCGAGCCAGAGGCGCCGGACGACGAAGGGCACGCCGCGCTCGCGCAGCCAGTCGCCGAAGCGCGCGGGCGGGCCGTCCTCGCCGTGCTGGAGGATGAGACCGGGCTTTGACACCAACGGGCGGCCACTCTAACGTCACCGGTGGTGAGGCGGAGGTCGTTGCCCTCGGTTGTGCGGCGCGCGGTCCGGCGGTGAACCCCGGTTCGGGGCTCGGCGCGCCGGCCGACCGGACGCCCGTGGCGGCAGGCCCGGACGGGCCGGCGCTGCCGCTCCCGGATCGTGAGGCGGTGCTCGAGCACGCCGCACGCCTGATCCTCACGGCCTGGCGCAGCTTCGACCATGCCCGTCCCGGCCAGCCGCGGCCCGGCGCCGACCAGATCGAGCTGCTCCGCCGGCCGCTTCCGGCCGGCCCGTCCGACTCGCGCGCGGCGCTCGACCAGGCGGCGGGGGTCCTGGATGCCTCGCTGGCGCAGTCGCGGCCGCGGTTCTTCGCCTACATCGGCTCGTCGGGACTCGAGATCGGGGTGCTCGGCGACGCGCTGGCGGCGTCGCACGACGTCAACGTGGCCGTCAGCGCCGGCGCCGCCGATCTGCTGGAGGCGCAGACGATCGCCTGGGTGGGCGAGTTCGTCGGCTTCGACCGCCACGCCGTCGGCGTGACGAGCGAGAGCGGCACGATCTCCAACCTGACGGCGCTGACGGCCGCGCGGGAGGCGGCGCTGCCCGGGGTGCGCCGGACAGGGACCGCCGGGCGGGCGATGGCGCTCTACTGCTCCGCCGAGGCGCACTACTCGGTTCGCCGTGCCGCGGAGCTGCTCGGGATCGGAGGCGCAAACGTCCGCGCGATCCCGATCGACGCCGCCCGGAGGATGGACCCGGCCGCGTGCGCGGCGGCGATCGACCAGGACCTCCGCGCCGGCGTGGCGCCGGTGGCGGTCGTGGCCACCGCGGGCACCACGCTCACCGGCGCCGTGGACGACCTCGACGCGCTCGCCGACGTGTGCGCCCGGCGCGCCACGTGGCTGCACGTCGACGGCGCCTACGGCCTGCCCGCGGCCGCCACGGGTCGCGCCGGAGCGGCGTTCCGCGGACTTGCGCGAGCCCAGTCGGCAACCGTGGACGCGCACAAGTGGCTCTACGTCCCAAAGCCGTGCAGCGTCCTGCTGATGCACGACGTGGCCGCGCTGGAGCGGGCCTTCGCGCACGAGGAGAGCTACATGCTCCACGGCGATCGTCCCCTGCACGCGGTCGACCGCACGCTTGAGTACTCGCGCCCGCTGCGGGCGCTGAAGCTGTGGCTCGCCTTCTCCGTCCACGGCGCCGACGCGATTCGCGCCGCGATCGAGCGCAACCTGGGGGAGGCCGCGCTGCTCGCCGACCTGCTGCGCGGGGACGCGCGCTTCGAGCTGCTGGTCGACCCGCCGGCGCTGTCGGCCGTGTGCTTTCGCCACCGGCCTGGCGGCCGCGTCGACCTGGACGCACACAACGCGGCGCTGGCGGAAGCCGTGGCGGCCGACGGGCGGATCCTGCTGGCGGGCGCCCAGGTCGACGGGTCGACGTGCCTGCGCGCCTGCTTCGTCAACCACCGAACGACCGAGGAGGACGTGCGGGCGGTGCCCGATGTGGTCGGCGACGTCGCGGCCCGGATCCGGCCGGCCTGAGCCGGCCTGAGCCGGCCTGCGGCGGGCGACGGCCCGGCGCACCGGGATCCACGGCCCGCGGCGGGGCTCCAGGAGGCGATCCTCGGGCGCACGCCCTACGCTGGCGAGCGGCAGGAGGCAGGCTCGATCACGGTCCAGGCTCGGAAGCGGAGGTGGCAGGTGAAGGCGGTCAGGTTCGAGGATCCCTCGGGAGCGGTGCGGATCGGCGCGGTCGAAGGCGACGAGGTGGTCGACGCCGGTCCCGCCGGCGCGCTCGGCTTCGTCCCCGACGCCGAGGGCTGGGCCGCCGTGGCCGCGGCCTCGGGTCCCCGCTACAGGCGAGACCAGATCAGGATGCGCCACCCGGTGGTGCCGGAGAAGATCCTCGCGATCGGGATCAACTATCGCTCGCATGCCGAGGAGACCGGCGTGAAGATCCCGTCCGTCCCGGTAGTGTTCGCGAAGTGGAGCTCGGCCCTGATCGGCGACGGCGAGCCGATCGTGATCCCGCGTGAGGAGACGCGTCCGGACTTCGAGGGCGAGCTGGCGATCGTGATCGGCCGCACCACCTACCGCGCGACGCCGGAGGAGGCGCTCGACGCGGTCGGCGGGATCAGCGCCTTCAACGACGTCTCGGGCCGCCGCGCGCAGCTGGAGACGCCGCTGCGCCAGTACACGCTCGGCAAGAGCTTCGACACGTTCGCGCCGATGGGCCCCTGCATCGCGTCCGTCGACGGGGTCGACCTGTCCGACGTCGACGTCCGCACGACGGTCTCGGGCGAGGTCATGCAGGACGCCAGCACCAGCGACCTGATCTTCTCGGTGCGCGATCTGATCGTCTACCTGTCCGCCGGCGTGACGCTGCGACCCGGGGACGTGATCGCGACCGGGACCCCCGGCGGGGTCGGCCTCTCGCGCACCCCGCCGCGCTACCTGGGCGAGGGAGACGTCGTGGAGGTGCACATCGGCGGGGTGGGCACCCTCACCAACCCGGTTACGCTGGAGCGCTGAGCCGGCCGATCAGCGTCCGGCCGGGGCCCGCGTCACAGGCGGGCGTCCGTGGCAGGGTCGGGCGCACCGTCGAAGAAGCGCTCCAGGACCAGCTTGAACAGATCCTCCTGCGGCGCGGCGCGCGCGAACAGGGTCATCGACGAGCGAAGCTTCAGCGCGTCGACCGCGCCGAGCACCTCGACGGCGGTGCGGTCGACGCCGAGCTGCAGGAGCGCCATGGCGCACTCCCGCAGTCGCGCGCCGAGCACCGGATGGTCGAGGTAGGCGCGTGCCTCCGCAAGCCCTGAGATCGAGTATCGGCGTGACATCTCGCTGCGGCCCAGGCCCGCCAGCTGCGGGAGAACGAACCACATCCAGTGCCCGGTCTTGCGTCCCCGGCGAAGCTGCGCCAGGGCGGCCGCGTAGGTTCCATCGGCGTCCTGGGCGACGACGAAGCGCTGCAGGCGATGCGGATCCGCGACGGCCACCGAGGGCCACGATAGGGGTGTGGCGGGGCTCGGGGCGGCAGCCACCTCCGCCCGGGAGCCGGCGCCTCTATATGGTCCGAGCGGTGCGACCCGCAGGGAGGTCTCGATAGATGCCGCCGATGAAGTGGTGGGGATGGGGCGAGGAGGGCATCTCGTTCACCCATGAGGACAAGCCGGACCTCGGGCCGTTCATCGAGCGGGTGCTCGGCCTCCGTGTCGGGCCCCCAGCCGCGGCGCCGCCCCGGCTGGAGGACCTGACGGTGCCCGGGCCCGAGCTGCCGGCCTCCCTCCGCGAGGCGCTGGAGCGGGCGGCCGGCCCCGAGGCGGTCTCGCTGGAGGTGCTGGATCGCGTGGTGCACGGCCGCGGCAAGTCGCTGCGCGACCTGATCCGCCAGCGTCGCGGCGACTTCGGTCGCCTTCCGGACGCCGTCGTTCGCCCGGCCGACGAGCGGGCCGTGGCCGCGGTGGTGCGGGCGGCCGTCGAGGCGGACGCGGTCGTGATCCCGTTCGGCGGCGGGTCGTCGATCTCGGGATCGCTTGAGGCCGCCGGCGACGAGCGTCGGCCGGTGATCTCGCTCGACGTCACCAGGCTCGACCGCGTCCTGGCGATCGACGAAGCGTCGCGCCTGGCACGGGTGCAGGCCGGGGTTTTCGGCCCCAGCCTTGAACGCCAGCTCGGCGACCGGGGCTGGACGCTGGGGCACTTCCCCGACTCCTTCAACCACTCGACGCTCGGTGGTTGGATCGCGACACGCTCGTCCGGGATGCAGTCCGACCGCTACGGCGACATCTGCGACCTGACGCGCGGGCTGCGCGTGATCGGCCCGTCGGGCACCCTTGTGGTGCGCCCCGTGCCGGCGGCGTCCAACGGCCCCAGCATCCGCGAGATGGTGCTCGGCAGCGAGGGCCGTCTCGGAGTCGTCACCGAGGCGACGCTCCAGGTGCGCCGGATTCCCGAGCAGCGACTGATCCTCGGATACCTGTTCCCCGAGTTCGCCGCCGGGATCGAGGCGGTGCGCGAGATCGCCGAGTCCGAGTGCTCGGTCTCGGTCACCCGGGTCTCCGACGCGCCGGAGACCCGGTTCTCGTTCGCCACGAGGCGCGATCCGACCCTCGTCGACCGCCTCAAGTCACGGGCTCTGCGCGTCTTCCTGGAGCGTCGCATGTCGTTCGACACCGGGCGGATGGCGCTCTCGTTCATCGGCTTCGAGGGCAGCCGCGCGCACGTCGCCGCGCAGCGCCGCGCCGTCGGATCGATCGTGAGGCGCCGCGGCGGCCTCTGCATCGGCGCCGGGCCGGGCGAGCTCTACGACCAGAAGAAGTTCGACACGCCCTACATCCGCGACTTCCTGCTCGACCGCGGCGTCGCCGGCGATGTGTCCGAGACCGCGACCGTCTGGAGCCGTCTGATGCCCCTCTACGATGCGGTGACGGCGGCCGGGCATGAGGCGTTCGCGGCCGCCGGCGTTCGCGGCTACCTGATGTGCCACCTGTCGCACAGCTACCACGCAGGTGCCTGCCTGTACTTCACGTTCGCCCTGCGTCCCCCGCCGGGCGGCGACCTGCTCGCCCCCTACGAGCTGGTGAAGTCGGCGATCCAGCAGGCCTTCGTCGACAACGACGCGACGCTCTCGCACCACCACGCGGTCGGCACGGAGCACGCTCCGTGGCTGGAGCAGGACATCACCGCGCCAGGCGTGGCGATGCTCCGCGGGCTGTTCGAGGGTGCCGATCCGGGCCGCAACATGAACCCCGGCAAGATCGTCTGAGCAGGGCCGCGCCGCGCGCGAAGCCCGCGCCCGGCGACCGGATCAGACCCTTGGCATGTCCGCGCCGCGACGGCCGCGGCGGGGGGACCTCGAGTAGACGCGGTAGCCGTCCCCAGGCGGGGGCGACGCTTCGTCGGGCCTGCGGGAGGCGTTGGCTCGGCGCGTCGCCGCGGCGAGCCGATCGCCGTCGCTCAGCGTGCGGTCAAGCCGGGCGCCCAGCCGGCGCAGACCGCGGCGCCTGACGACCAGCGCCACCGCCAGGATCGGCACCGAGATCAGCGTCAGCACACCGCCGATCCGGCCGAGCGCCTCACCGCTGCCGGCCGCGGCCGGGACGCGCTTGGGGACGGCCGCGGCGCGCAGCCGCAGGCGAACGTCGGCCGGGAGCGCATGCACCCCGCTGACGGGCGCGGTCTGCTCGGCGATCGCCAGCATCTCGCCGTTGGTGAGCGCATCGGTGAGCGAGTTGTGGATCCAGTAGGCGACACCGCGATCCACCCATGACACGACGTCCAGGTGCGAGCCGCTGAAGAACAGCTCGTAGGTGCGATGGTTCAGCGTCACGCTCTGCTGCGGGCTCTGGAACAGCGGCGCCCCCTTCCAGGTCGTGCCCTGGATGTCGTAGTACTGGCCCAGCAGCCCGGTCGGGAACACGTCGACGTAGGTGGCGTGGGCGCTGCCGTCGGGAGCCCGGATCAGGTAGTCGCGGTGCTCGACAGGCATCCCGACGCCGCCCGCGTACTGAACGCGCGGGTACTCGTACGTGAAGGGGAGCCTGGACGCGGCGGCGCGCGCGGATTGAAGCTGCGCCGCGCCGACCGCGACCAGCGGCAGCCGCCGCAGCCCGTGGGGGCTCCTGACGCTGCTCACGGCGCTGGCCGCGGCCGCCGCAAGGTGCGGGGCCCTGCCGTACAGGAACGAGTCGACGCTGGCCTGGATCTGCTGCTGCGTGGCGGTCACGCATGCGCAAGGCGTCGCGCCGATCGGAACCAGGTTGGCCTGGAAGTGGACCTGGCGCACCCGCAGCGAGGCGGAGTTGATCAGCGTCCCGACCAGGCTGAGGATCCCGTTCGCGGTCTTCAGGGCGGGGTCGGTCTGGACCGTCTGGCCGAAGATGCGCTCGAATTTCCCGATGTTGTTGATCAGCGACGACCCGTACTCCTGCTTGGCCGACAGCAGGAAGCTCTGGTCGCGGGCATCGCGCACGAGCGACGTGTCCCCGTGCCGGTAGGAGACGAACTGGAGCGCCTGCGAGCCGCACAGCTTCTGGTATCCCGGCTGGAGGTTGATCTCCTGGTACTGCTGGCTCGTCGGCGTGTTGACGTGGAAGTAGCGCCGGTCGACCGTCGAGTAGACGCAGCCGATCTCGTCGACCGCGCGCTTGAACTGGTTGAAGTCGATCACGACGACGTGGTTGACCGACAACCCGGTCACCCGCTTGATCGTCGAGACCAGAAGCGGGATCCCGCCTGCCGTGTAGGCGTAGTTGAGCCGCGTCGTGACCGCGGGCTGGCCGGGCGGGTAGATCGTGACCTCCAGCTCGCGCGGGATCGACATCATCGAGATGTAGGGCCTGCCGGGATCGATCCGCACCAGCAGCATCTCGTTGGAGTGCGGCAGCACAGGGGCCGTGGTCGTGTGCTTGCGCTGATCGTTGCCGACCAGCAGCAGCGTCTCGGGCCCGCCGAAGCCGCTCGGCGCCAGCACGCCGCTGCCGACGTTGAGGCTGGCGGTCTGGTGCAGCGCATCCTGCAGCGTCTGAACCTGCTCCCGCACGAACGTCGCGGCGGCCCCGGCGGCGCAGAGCACCACGATCAGGCAGCCGGCCAGGACCCGCCAGCCGTGGCGGGTCGGCCGCCTGAGGACTCTGTGTCGGTGGTGCGCGGCTTGCATGGCGAGCCCAGCCCCCGACCCGTGTGGCCGGGGCGCTGGTGTCGAAGCCGGCCGCCGGATGTGCGCGTCGACGACCGAGCCGACCCACATCGTGGCATGCCCGGGCGACGGGCGTCGCGGCAGCGGCTGCGCGCCCGTGCGCCCGCGACGCGCCGGCCGCTTGTACTAGAATGCGCAGCGATGGGGAGGAGAGAGGCTTTGGCCATCGCAGGCGCGCTGCTCGCGGTCGGGGCGTCCAGCGCTCCAGCCATGGCGCGCACCGCCGCGAGGCCCGCGATCAGAACGACCGAGGCGGGGTACTTCGGCTCGGCGGCGGTGACCCGGCACGTCAGCGTGTTCGTCTACTCCAACATCGGCCCGAGGGCCGGAGCCCGGGTCACGGTCTGCCTCGACGGCGTCTGCAGGCGAGCGCGCGGACACAACGCGCGCCTGGACTGGTACTCGGCGTCCTTCACGGTGTCGCGCGGCCTTCGGATGGGCGATCGCGTGAGGTTCACGGCGGTCGCCTCCGATGCGGCGGGCATCACGCGGGTACGCGCGGCCGATCCGCTGCTCTGCCTGCACAACAACGGCAGCGTCCCGCAGGGCTGACACCGCACCGCGGGCTGCAGCCCGCGTCCGATAGCCGGTCCGGGCAGCCCGCGTCCGATAGCCGGTCCGGGGGCAGCCCGCGTCCGATAGCCGGTCCGGGCATCACGCGTCTCCGCAGCCGTCCGGCCGCGACGGGCCCGGGGCGAAGCGATCGTCCTGCGTTCCTTGCGTGCCGGCATGCGGGACGGCCGCGGCGTCGCGGTCGCGACCTGCGGCGATGAGAGAAGCCTCACGCCCATCTCATCCCCGCGTCATCGCCCCGCCGCACGCTGAGCCCCATGAGCGCCCTCTCGCCCTCGGCCGGCGGCGACCGCGCGGAGCGGCCCGCCGTCCTGCACTACTCCCACCACTCGGTCGGGCTCGGCCACCTGGTGCGTTCGCTGTCGGTCGCCGAGGGCCTGGGCGGGCGCTTCCGGGTGGTGCTCTGCAGCGGCGGCGAGGTGCCCGCCGGGTTGCGCCTGCCGCCGGGCGTCGAGCTGATCCAGCTCGCGCCGATCGGCGCCGGCCCGGACGGCCGGCTCGCGAGCATGGACCCGGCGCTCACGCTCGCGCAGGCGTGGGACCGGCGGCGCGCGCGGCTCGAATCCCTGTACGCGGAGCTGCGGCCGGTCGCGATCGTCGTCGAGCTGTTCCCCTTCGGGCGCGCGAAGTTCGCTCGCGAGCTTGAGCCGCTGCTGGAGGCGGCGCGCCGCGACGAGCGCCGGCCCCGCGTGATCTCCAGCGTCCGCGACCTGCTGGTCACCGCCAAGCGCGATCAGCAGGGACACGACGACCTGGCGGCCGACCGTCTGCGCCGCTGGTTTCACGCGGTGATCGTGCACGCGGACGAGCGGTTCGCGCGGCTGGAGGAGACCTTCAGGCCATCCTGGCCGCCGGCCACGCCGGTCCTCTACTCGGGCTTCGTGGCCCCGGGCGGCGAGCTGCGACGGGCTGCGCCGCGGACGCCGCCCGAGGTGCTGGTCACCAGCGGCGGCGGGCGGACCGGTGCGCCGC
>JAJZWB010000066.1 GCA_021846845.1 Actinomycetes bacterium
GTGGGCAGACTGCGGGGCCATCGCGCGGCCGCCGGGGGGGGGGGCGAAGGGGACGGTGCGGGCCCACGCCCGCACGTGCTCTGGCCGGTACATGCCCGCGCAGCCGGGCGTTATCCGCCCGATCGCCGACACGCAGATCATCTCCGAGAAGACCAGCGCCGCCCCGCCGAGAGCGCGCGCGCCGAGATGGACCAGGTGGAAGTCCGAAGGGGTGCCATCGAGCGCCGAGTACATGTCCATCGGCGAGACGACGACCCGGTTGGGGAGCGTCAGCTCGCGCAGGCGCAACGGCGCGAACATCGGCGGGCGGGTGGTGAAGCCGCCGGCGTCGGCGAACAGGCCCTCTACCTCCGACACGAAAGCCTCGTCGCGCAGCCGCAGGTTCTCGTGCGTGATCCGCCGGCTGCGCGTCAGCAGGTTGAACGCGAACTGCAGCCGCGGCTGGTCGACGTAGCGGGCGATCCCCTCGAACCACTCCAGCGAGCCCTGGGCGGCGCGCTGGGTCGACTGCACCAGCGGCCGGCGCTCGGCCTCGTAGGCCTCAAGCGCGCCCTCGACATCGTCGGTGCCGCGCTCCGCGAACGCCCACGCGAGCGCGACCGCGTCCTCCATCGCGAGCTTGGTGCCCGAGCCGATCGAGAAGTGCGCCGTGTGCGCCGCGTCCCCCAGCAGGACCACCCGTCCGCTACGCCACGACTCGTTCGCGATCGTCACGAAGCTGATCCACTTGGAGTTGTTGGACTGGAGCGCGTGGCCCTGGAGGGCGTCGGCGAACAGCTCCCTGCACCAGGACACGCTCGCGTCGTCCGACACCCCGGGCGCAAGCGGGTCGGCCGGCCGGCCGCCCAGCGCGTCGAGCCCCGCCCGGCGCCAGGTCTCCTGCGCCACCTCGACGATGAACGTGCTCATCTCAGGGCTGTACGGGTAGGCGTGCGCCTGGAAGACCCCGTGCCCGGTCTCGGCGATGAAGAACTTGAACGCGTCGAACACCAGGTCGGTGCCCATCCACATGTAGCGGCAGTCGCGCCGGTCGAGCGTCGGCCTGAAGTCCTGCGCGCGGGCCGCCCGGATCGCGCTCGACGCCCCGTCGGAGGCGACCACCAGGTCGAACTCACGCTCCAGCTCGTCGACCGGGGGCGCCTCGGTCTGGAAGCGCACCTCCACCCCGAGGCCGAGCGCGCGGCGCTGGAGGATCCCGAGCAGCTCGCGGCGGCCCAACGCGGAGAAGCCATGCCCACCCGACCGGGTCCTGTGGCCGCGATGGTGGATGTCGATGTCGGTCCAGTGGACGAAGCCGTCGACGATCTCCCGGTAGCTGACCGGATCGGCGTGCTCGAACACCGTCAGCGTCTCGTCGGAGAACACGACCCCGAAGCCGAACGCATCCTGCGGGCGGTTGCGCTCGAACACGACGATCTCGCAGCCGGGCGCCACGCGGCGCATCAGAATCGCGAGATACAGCCCTCCCGGGCCACCGCCGGCTACCGCGATCCGCAACTTCTCAACAGTCGTAGTCGGTGAGGTGCTCGTAGTCGAGCGCGAGGCTGTTGACGACGTTGTGCATCAGCGCCAGGGCCGCACGAACGTTGGCGTGCGCGACCGGCGGCAGATCCTCGCCGCACAGCTCCTTGAGAGAGGCGTACACGCCCAGCAGGCGCTCCTCGGGGCCGGTCAGCTCGCGGCCCAGCAGGTCGGTGCTCACGCCGTGGACCCCCCGCGCGCGGCGGACGCGCGCGTCACGAGGCTGCCCCGATCGGGGCGTCGCGCAGGTCGACCGTGCGCTTGGCCTTCAGCTCGAAGCGGGGCAGCTCGCCGGTCCCGGCGCGCTCGATGCGGAAGTTGAGCCCCTCGTGGGCGAGCGCGAGGCGCTTGTGAAGCGTCTCGGCCAGGCCGTCCCAGCGGCCGTCCCCGACATCCTGCTTGAGCTCGACGCGCAGCGTGATCTCGTCGCGGACGCCCTCTCGCGTGATCACGGTCTGGAACTCGTCCACCTCGTCGTGCTCGCGCACGATCGCCTCGATCGCCCGCGGGTAGACGTTCGTGCCGCGGATGATCTTCATGTCGTCGACGCGGCCGAGGATCCCGCCCTCGTAGATGTCGAAGCCACGGCCGCAGGTGCAGGCGGAGGCCGGCACCCTGCAGACCAGGTCACCGGTCCGGTAGCGCACGAGCGGGATCGAGCCGCGGCCGAAGGAGGTGACGACCCGCTCGCCCGACTCGCCGTAGCCGACCGGCTCAAGCGTGTCGGGATCGACCACCTCCTCGATCACGTGGTCCTCGATGATGTGCGTGCCGCCGGGCTGGTGCGCGCACTCGAAGACCATGATCGTGCCGATCTCGGTCATCCCGGCGGTGTCGTATGCCCGCGCGCCCCACTGCTGCTCGATCAGCGCCTTGGTCTGCGGGATCGAGCCGGCCGGCTCGCCCGACAGGATCACGCGTGAGACGGCCGAGCCGGGCAGGTCGATGCCGAGCCGCTCGGCCTCCTGGGCCAGGCGCAGCGCGTAGGTCGGCGTCGAGGCGACGACCGTGGCCCCGAAGTCGATGATCTGCCGCATCCGCGCCTCGGTCGTCTGCGCGCCGCCGGGGACGTTCAGCACCCCGATCTTCTCCATCGCGTAGTGCAGGCCCCAGAAGCCGATGAAAGATCCGTACCCGAAGGCGATGTAGGCCGTGTCCGAGGGCCGCACGCCGCAGCCCCAGATCCCGTAGGCCCACATCTCGGCGATCCAGGCCCAGTCCTTGCGTGAGTCCAGCGCGCGCAGCGGGCCCTTGCCGGTCGTGCCCGACGTGGTGTGAATCCGGATCGCGCCGCCGCCGCCGATCGTCGGCAGCTCCCCATAGGGCGGGAGCTCGAACTGCGAGCTCATCCAGTCCTCACGCGTGACGATCGGCAGTCGGCGCAGGTCGTCGAGCGAGCTCAGCGAGTCGGGATCGACGTCGGAGAGCGTGCGCCGAAACCAGGGGCTGCGCGCCTTCGCCCACCGCACCTGCCGTCGCAGCTTCGCCAGCTGGAGCGCCTGGAGCTCGCCGCGCTCGAGCGTCTCCGTCTTCGGGTTCCAGTAGGGGCTCTGGGATTGCAAGGGTCCCTCGCGGCGGCAGCATACCTGAGCGCGTGGCGACGGGACCCGCCTTACGGCCGGGCTCGGGCCAGGCCGTGCGGGCCCGGGCCCGCACGGGGTCGGGTATCGTCGCCCGGGTGAGCCCGTTTCGCGCGAGCGTGCCGCTGAACGACGATTGGGAGCACTTCGAGCTGACGATCGCGGGAGGGATCGCGACCGTGCGGCTCAACCGGCCTGAGAAGCTCAACGCGCTCACGTTCTCGGCCTACGCCGACCTGCGCGACCTCATCGCGCAGCTGCCCGATCGTGAGGACGTGCGCGTGCTGGTGATCACCGGCGAGGGCCGCGGCTTCTGCTCCGGCGGCGACGTCGAGGAGATCATCGGCCCGCTGCGGCAGATGGGCGTCTCGCAGCTGCTGGAGTTCACGCGCATGACGGGCAGCGTCGTCAGGGCGCTGCGGGAGTCGCCGGTCCCGGCGATCGCGGCGATCAACGGGGTCGCGGCCGGCGCGGGCTCGGTGCTGGCGCTCGCGTGCGACTTCAGGCTGATGGCCGAGTCGGCGTCGTTCGCCTTCCTGTTCACACGCGTCGGGCTGGCCGGGGCCGACATGGGCTCCGCGTACCTGCTGCCGCGGATCGTCGGCCTGGGCCGGGCGACGGAGCTGCTGATGCTCGGCGACAAGGTGGGCGCGCAGCGCTGCCTCGCGATCGGGCTCGCCCACGACGTGGTGCCCGACGCGGACCTGGCCGACCGGGCCCGTAGCCTCGCACAGCGGCTCGCCGAGGGGCCCGCGCTCGCCTACTCGACGACCAAGTCGCTGCTGACGCGGGAGCTGGACATGGCGCTGGGGCCGGCGATAGAGATGGAGGCGGTCACACAGGCGCTGCTGATGAACTCCGAGGACTTCGAGGAGTTCTACGCCGCCTGGAGCGACGGGCGCGCGCCGGAGTGGCAGGGACGGTGAGCGAGCCGATCGACTCGCCGGAGCTCGCCGCGCGGGCGAGCCGAAGATGAGCGACGCGCTCGATCTGCATCTCACCGACGCCCAACGGGCGCTGTACGCGGACACGCTGCGGCTCGCGACCTCCGGGCTGGCGCCGGTCGCCGCGTCCGGCGAGCCGGGTCGGGTCAACCGCCCGCTGGTGCGCGCGCTCGCCGAGCACGGGCTGCTCACGAGGCTGTTCACGAGCGCTACGGCGATCGAGCTCTGCCTGATCCGCGAGGCGCTGGCGCGCGGCTGCACGGAGGCCGAGACCGCGTTCGCGCTCCAGGGCCTGGGCGCCCACCCGATCCTGCAATCCGGCTCGGAAGCTCTGCGCTCACGGTGGATCCCGCGCGTCGCGGACGGCAGCGTGATCGCCGCGTTCGCGCTGTCCGAGCCGGAGGCCGGCTCGGACCCGGCCGCCCTGACGCTGAGCGCCCAGCCGACCGGCGACGGCGACGGCTGGCTGCTGAGCGGCGAGAAGCTTTGGATCTCCAACGCGCCCGACGCGGACCTCTACACGGTGTTCGCGCGCACCGATCCCGGCGCGGCCGGCGCGCGCGGGCTGACCGCGTTCGCGGTGCCGGGCGACTCGCCGGGGCTCGGCGGCGAGCCGCGCAGGATGCTCGCACCGCACGCGATCGGCTCGCTGACCTTCGACCGCGTGCGCGTCGGCCGCGACCAGGTGCTCGGCGAGCCCGGCGCCGGCTTCCGCGTCGCGATGCGCACGCTTGACCTGTTCAGGCCCAGCGTCGGCGCGTTCGCGATCGGGATGGCGCGCAGGGCGCTGGAGCTGGCGACCGGCCACGCGCTGCGCCGCCGCACGTTCGGCAGGCCGCTGCGCGACCACCAGGCGGTCGCCCACCGGCTCGCGCAGCTGCGGGCCGAGACCGAGGCGGCACGGCTGATGGTCCACCGAGCCGCGATCGCGCACGACGCCGGCGCCGGCGATCCGAGCGTCGCGGCGATGTCGAAGCTGCTGGCGACCGAGGTCGCGCAGGCCGCGGTGGACGCCGCGGTCCAGTTCCACGGCGCGATCGCGCTCGAGCGGGGCCACCCGCTCGAGCACCTGTACCGCGAGGTGCGCGCGCCCCGGATATACGAGGGCGCGAGCGAGATCCAGCGGGAGATCGTCGCGCGCGCGATGTTCCGGGCAGCGGAGGACGACCTGAGCGAAGTCACGTCGTGAGCCGCGCCACCCGGAGGCCCGCGCAAGAGGGGCGGCTCGCTTGAGCGCGGGCCACGCCGAGAGTGGCGCGGCAGCCGAGCCGCGGCGGCCGCGCACGGTCGTCGTCACCGGCGGCACGCGCGGGATCGGGCGCGCGGCGGTGCTGAGGTTCGCGGCCGCCGGCGAGCGGGTGATCGCGCTCGGGCGAGACCCGCGAGCGCTCGAGGAGCTGATCGGATCGCCTGGCGCCCACGTCGCCGCGCGCGCCTGCGACGTGACCGATGAGGGCGCCGTGAACGCGGCCTTCGACGAGATCGGGCCCGTCGACGTGCTGGTCAACAGCGCCGGGATCGGGGAGTCGGCGCCGCTCGCGCGCACCACGCTCGAGCAGTGGCGACGCCACCTGGAGGTCAACGCGACCGGCGCGTTCCTGTGCATGCGCGCGGTCGTCGGCGGGATGCGGGAGCGCGGCCACGGGGCGATCGTCACCGTCGCGTCGACCGCGGGACGGGCGGGGGTCCCCTACACCGCCGCATACAGCGCCTCCAAGCACGCAGTCGTCGGGCTCACGCGGGCGGTTGCGGCCGAGCTCGCGGGCACCGGCGTGCGCGTCAACGCGGTCTGCCCCACGTTCGTGCGCACCGAGATGACCGACCGCGCGGTCGCCAACATCGTCGCGCGCACCGGCCGCTCCGAGCAGGAGGCCCTTGACGCACTGGCGGCCAGCGCTCCGCTCGGGCGGCTGCTCGAGCCCGGGGAGGTCGCCGACGCGATCGTGTTCCTCGCCTCCAGCGCAGCGGCCGCGATCAGCGGCCAGGCGATCGTGATCGACGGCGGCGGGATCCAGGCCTGAGCGCGCCGCAGCATCGGCGGCCAGGCGATCGTGATCGACGGCGGCGGGATCCAGGCCTGAGCGCGCCGCAGCATCGAGGGCCAGGCGATCAGCCACGCGCGGGCGACCGGGCGCGGGGCTTCAAGACTGCCCGGCACCGGCCGACCACCCGGAGCAGATACCCGATCGACGCACCTTGACCCCGGAGATCCCGAGATGATCGTCGCCCTGATAGTCGCCCTAGCTCTGAACCTGGCGCTGTGCAGCGTGTACGTGGCGCGCACGCACAGGCGCCGCAAGCCACTGCCGCAACCGCGTGAGGACTGGTGGCCGAGCTTCGAGCGCCAGTTCCGCGACTACGCCATGCGCGTCGCGCAGGAACGCCGCCAGACCTCGTAGCGAGCCGCCGTTCGACGGTCGCCGCCGAGGCCGCCGCGGCGCCTGGTCGCGCCGCCGGCCTCCTCCGCGCCGGTCTACAGAAGGCCCAGCAGGATCGCGAGCCCCACGCCCACCAGGACCGCCGCCGCGAGGAGCTCGCTGCCGCGCTCGACCCGCGCGCCGAGCCTGCTGCCCAGCTCCAGGCCGGCGAGCGAGAGCCCCACGCTGATCACGCCGATCACGACGATCGCGCGCAGCACCGACCCGCCATGAGCGCCGAGCGCGAACCCGACCACGAGGTTGTCGACGCTCAGCCCCGCGCCCAGCACGACCATCCGGCCCATCGACGCCGACTCCCGAGCGGTGGGTCGCTCCTCTCCCCTCGCCGCCTCGATCGCCACCTGCGCGCCCGCGGCGATCAGCAGCCCGCCGGCCACGTAGCGCGCGCTCGAGCCCAGCGTCGCCGACAGGCCGCGGCCGACGAGCAGCCCGATCACCGGCATCCCCGCCTCGAACAGGCCGAAAACGAGCGCGGTACGGAGGCGCAGCGCACGATCCACGCCGGCGAGGCCGAGCGCGATGCTGGCGGCGAAGTTGTCCAGCCCGACCGACACGGCGACCAGCAGCAGGGTCAGCAAGCAGATGAGCCTAGCCGCGGCGGTGGACACGCGTCGCGGGCGATGCTAGGTTCAGGGGCGACGGCAGCCGCGCCCTGCAAGAGGGTGCGAGGAGACAGATCGACAGAGCGATGGAAGACAGACCTCGAAGTAGTCAGATCTCCACGGCGGCCCGTCCCTGCGCCCCCTCCTGATCGGAGGCGCGCAAGCGCGGGCCGCCGGGAGAAGGCCCGCGAAGGAGGTGGCGATGGGCGCCATCACGCACGCACCGGCCATCGGCCGGGCTAGAGCAGCAATCGCCAGCACGCCGGCGACCGGCCGGGGCGACACATCACAGACCAACGCCGACCGCGCCCGCGAGGGCCGAGGGGACGCGATGCCCGACTCAGCAGACGGACCGAGTCCGAGACCCAGGGCGCGCACCCTCCCCGGCCCCTGCCCGATCTAGAAGGGCGGTGACCTCCGGGCGGGTGCGAGCCACGCACCCGAACCCGCACGAACTTCCCGGAGGTCACCCGATGAACACCGCACCGCACACCCGCACCGGCCGGCGCCGTCCCTCGCCCGCTACGCCGCGCGTCCGCCCGGACGGCGATCCGCACGGGGCTCACGCCCTGCGCGTCCGCGACGAGCACGCGCTCCAGATCCGGGGCGCGCTGGGAACGATCGCGCTCGGCGAGGCCGAGTCGCGGCGCCCCGCCTCGCGCCGTCTCAGGACGATGCTCGCGATCCTCGGGCCCGGCCTGATCGTGATGGTCGCCGACAACGACGCCGGGGCGTTCTCCACCTACACGCAGGCAGGGCAGAACTACGGCACCAGGCTGCTCTGGACGCTGCTGCTGCTGATCCCGATCCTCTACGTCAACCAGGAGATGGTGCTGCGACTCGGCGCGGTGACCGGCGTCGGCCACGCGAAGCTGATCATGGCCCGCTTCGGCCGCTTCTGGGGGGCGTTCAGCGTGATCGACCTGTTCATGCTGAACGCGCTGACGATCGTGACCGAGTTCATCGGGATCGCGCTCGCGTGCCGTTACCTCGGGCTCCCGAAGGCGCCGACGATCGCGCTGGCCGGGGTGCTCGTGATCGGCGCGGCCAGCACCGGCAGCTTCCAGCGCTTCGAGCGCCTCTGCCTGGCGCTCGTCGCCGGCTCGCTGGTGCTGGTCCCCGTGTACGTGCTCGTGCATCCCCCGACCGCGCAGATGGCCCAGGGGCTGTTCGTCCCCGGGCTCCCTGGCGGCCACGGGCTGTCGACCGTGATGCTGCTGATCATCGCGATCGTCGGCACCACGATCGCGCCGTGGCAGCTGTTCTTCCAGCAGTCCTACGTGATCGACAAGCGGATCACGACCCGCTTCATCCGCTACGAGCGCGCCGATCTGGTGCTCGGGATCGCGCTCGTGGTGATCGGCGCCGCCGCGATGATCGGCTTCAGCGCGGCCGCGTTCGCCGGCCGGGCCGGCTTCGGGCACTTCACCGACGCGGCCGGGGTCGCCGCCGGGCTGGCCCGCTTCGGCTCGCATGCGGCCGGGGTGCTGTTCTCGATCGGGCTGATCGACGCGAGCGTGATCGGCGCCGCGGCGGTCGGCCTCGCGACGGCCTACGCGGCCGGCGACGCGCTCGGGGTCGATCACTCCCTGCACCGCTCGGTGCGCGGCGCCAAGGGGTTCTACGGCTGCTACGCCGCGCTGATCTCGCTCGCCGCCGCGCTCGTGCTGATCCCCGGGGTCCCGCTCGGGACCCTGACCGAGGGGGTGCAGACGCTCGCCGGGGTGCTGCTGCCCTCCGCGACCGTGTTCCTGCTGCTGCTGTGCAACGACCGGGAGGTGCTCGGGCCGTGGGCCAACTCGACCGCCACCAACGTCCTGACCGGCGCCGTCGTGTGGGTGCTCGTGCTGCTGTCGGTGATCCTCACCGCCGGCGTCCTGTTCCCGCGGATCGGCTGGGGGGCGATCCTCACGATCCTGATCGGTGGCGCGGCCGTCGGGTGCGCCGGCGGGCTGTGGCTGGCGGGCGCCGCGCGCCGCGGCCGCGCCCAGGCCGCGCCCGAAGACGGGACGCGGTCCCGGGCACGCCTGCGCGCGCAGCGCGCGTACTGGCGCATGCCGCCGCTGGAGGAGCTCGGCGCGCCCGTGCTGTCGCTGCAGCGCCGGCTCGGGCTTGCGACGCTGCGGGGCTACCTGCTGCTTGCCGTGGCGCTCGTGGTCGTCAAGCTGGTGACCGTCAGCGCCTGAGCGCCCGGACGCGCCGCAACGGCTCCGGGGCGCGACCCCGCCTGGACCGAGGCCCGTCCAGGCGGGGTCCGCGTCCCCGCGCTAAACGAAGTCGACGACTGCGGTTGTGCTAGCGTAACCGCAGTACAAGACTTCGTTTACGAAAGGACCCCGCTTGACCAGCTCCCAGGCGCCGGCCGCCGCCCGCGGCGGGCCGGCTGACATCCACCACGCCAGACGCTGGTGGATCCTCGCGGTGCTCGGCTTGGCGCAGCTGATGGTTGTGCTCGACTCGACGGTCGTCAGCATCGCCCTGCCCCACGCCCAGAGCGACCTGCACTTCTCAAACAGCGATCGGCAGTGGATCGTGACCGCCTACTCGCTCGCGTTCGGAAGCCTGCTGCTGCTCGGCGGCCGCCTGGCCGACACGTTCGGTCGCAAGCGCGTCTTCCTGACGGGCGTGATCGGCTTCGCGAGCGCCTCCGCCATCGGCGGCGCCGCCGTGAGCTTCGGGATGCTCGTCGCCGCGCGCGCCGTGCAGGGCGCGTTCGGCGCGCTGCTCGCGCCCACCGCGCTCTCGCTCCTGACCACCACCTTCACGCATCCCAGCGAGCGAGGCAAGGCGTTCGGCATCTACGGCGGGATCGCCGCCGCGGGCGCCTCGGTCGGGCTGCTGCTCGGCGGCTTCCTAACCCAGTACCTGGACTGGCGCTGGACGATGTACGTCAACGTCGTGATCGCGGTGATCGTCACCTCCGGCGGAGCGGCGCTGCTGGCCCCGCACGCCGCCGAGGTGCGCCAGCGGATCGACCGGCTCGGCACGGTCCTCGCGGGCGTCGGCCTGTTCTCGCTCGTCTACGGATTCGCGCACGCGGCGACCAAGTCAGGCTCCGCCGGCTGGACGGACCCGCAGACGCTCGGATTCCTGGTCGCGGGGCTGGTCCTCCTGGTCGCCTTCGTGATCGCGGAGCTGCGCGTCGTGCACCCGCTGCTGCCGATGCGGGTCGTCACCGACCGCAACCGAGGCGGCGCGTACGGCGCGATGTTCCTGGCCTCGGTCGGGATGTTCGGCGTGTTCCTGTTCCTGACCTACTACCTGGAGACGGTCCTCGGCTACAGCCCGGTCAGGACGGGATTGGCGTTCCTGCCGCTGACAGGCGCGGTGCTCGTCAGCTCGGCGCTCGCCAACACAGTGCTGCTCACGCGCGTCAGCCCTCGCGTGCTGATCCCGCTCGGTCTGCTGACCGCCGCCGCCGGGATGGCGCTGCTGACGCGCATCGGGCTGCACTCCAGCTACGCGTCGACGATCCTGCCGCCCCTGCTGCTGCTCGCCGCGGGGCTCGGGCTCGTGTTCGCGCCGTCGTTCAGCCTCGGCACGCTCGGCGTCGCGGGAGGCGATGCCGGAGTCGCCTCGGCGACGATCAACGTCGCCCAGCAGATCGGTGGCTCGATCGGCACCGCCCTGCTGAACTCGATCGCCACCAGCGCCGCCGCCACCTATGTCGCCACGCGCGCGGCGACGACGCCGCGGCCCCTGCTGGCGGCGAGCGCGGCCGTGCACAGCTATACGGTCGCGTTCTGGGTCGGAGCGGCGGTGTTCGTGCTCGCGGCCGCGATCGTCGGTCCGCTGCTGCGGCCGGGGGTGCCGGACCTGGCCGCCAACGAGGGGATCGAGCCGGCGCTGGCCCACGCGTGAGCGGCGACGCCTCCTCACCGCGCCGGTTGCGGGCCGATGCGGCCCGCAACCGGCAGGCGCTGATCGAGGCGGCGGAGCGGCTGTTCGCCACGCGCGGCCTATCGGTGACGCTGGACGACATCGCCGGCGAGGCCGGCGTCAACGTCGCGACCGCCTACCGGCACTTCGCCAACAAGCAGGAGCTGGCGGCCGCGTTCCTGGCGCGGAAGATCGACCAGGCGGTGCGGATCGCCGACCGCGCCGCCGCGGCCGAGGACCCGTGGGCCGGCCTGACCGAGTTCTTCGAGCGCACGCTGGAGCTGATGACCGCCAACCGCGGCCTGCACGACATCCTCACACCCGGCTACGCGGACGAGTGGCTCGAGCGCCTCGACGAGCCGATCGAGCCGCGGATGCGGCGGCTGATCGAGCGCGCGCAGCAGGCCGGGCTGCTGCGTGAGGGGATCGAGCCGGGCGATTTGGGGGTGGTCCTGCAGATGCTCGCCAGCGTCACCGACATCGCCACCGACGACCGTACCGCGACCGTCGGGCGCTACCTGGCGCTCGTGCTCGCAGGGCTGCGCCCGGACGGCTCGCTCCTGCCCGGCACGCCGCCCAGTCCGGCGCAGGCGCGCGAGGCGATCACCACCGGCGAGCGCCGCCGCCGTGAGGTGGCGCCCCCGGCGCCGCAGCCCGGGACGGCGCCGCCGGCCCGCTCATCCTGACCATCTCCGGCTCCAACGATGTACGATGATCGTCGTACGAAAGTGAGCTCTCCCTTGAACCCGGAAATCGCACCATCCAGATCACACCTCCGCGCGACGCTTCTGCTGTCGTGCCTGGCGCAGTTCATGGTCGTTCTCGATGTCTCGGTGGTCAACGTCGCGCTGCCGGCGATCCGTGGCGGTCTCGGCTTCTCCGAGGTCGACCTGCAGTGGGTCGTCAACGCCTACACGGTCACCTTCGCCGGCTTCCTGCTGCTAGGCGGGCGCGCGGCCGACCTGCTCGGCCGCCGGCGGGTGTTCGTCGCCGGCCTGGCGCTGTTCTCGCTCAGCTCGCTGCTGGGGGGACTCGCCGACAGCCAGGGCCTGCTGATCGGGGCCCGCGCGCTCCAGGGGCTGGGCGGGGCCGTGATCGCGCCCGCCTCGCTGTCGATCCTCACGACGACGTTCGCGGAGGGGGCAGAGCGCAACCGCGCCGTTGGGATCTGGGGTGCGATGGGCGGGGCCGGCGGAGCCGCCGGCGTCCTGCTCGGCGGCATCCTGACCGACCTGCTCTCCTGGCGCTGGATCCTGTTCATAAATGTGCCGATCGGCCTGCTGGCGGTGATCGGCGCCCAGCGGCTGATCGCCGAGGGCCGGAGCGACCGGGGAACCAGGGACTTCGACCTGCGCGGCGCCCTGTCTGCGACCATCGGGCTGTCGGTGCTCGTGCTGGGGATCGTGCGAACCGATCAGACCGGCTGGGGCAGCGTCGGAACGCTGGCGCTGATCGCGGCAGGGGTCGCCCTGCTCGGCGTGTTCGTCGCGGTCGAGGGATGGTTCGCCCACGCGCCGCTGATGCCGCTGCGGCTGTTCAGGTCGCGCACGCTGAGCGCCGCGAACCTGTCGGTGCTGATGGTCGGCGCCGCGGCCTTCGGGATGTGGTTCTTCCTCTCGCTCTACCTGCAGCAGGTGCGCGGCTACTCGCCGATCCGAGCCGGACTGGCGTTCCTGCCGATGACGCTCTGCGTGGTGCTCGGGTCGACCGTGGCCTCGCGAGGGGTGACCCGGATCGGCCCCAAGCCGCTGCTGGTCGCCGGGATGACGTCGCTGACGATCGGCCTGGCATGGTTCACCGGCCTGGCCCCGCACGGTACGTTCCTCGGCGACGTCCTCGGCCCGTCGCTGCTGACGGCGCTCGGAATCGGGCTGGCGTTCGTGCCGGCCACGATCGCCGCCGTCGCCGGCGTGGCCCCGCACGAGGCGGGGCTCGCGTCGGGACTGGTCAACACCTCCAGGCTGTTCGGCGGCGCGCTCGGGCTCGCGGTACTGGCCGCGATCGCGACCTCCCACACCGATTCGCTGCTGCGCGCGCACACCGGCTTGGCGACCGCGCTGACCAGCGGCTTCCGGGTCGCGTTCGCGGTCTCCGCCGGGATCGCGTTCGTCGGCGGGCTGGTGGCGGCGTTCGGACTGCCCGGCCGGGCTCGGCGTCCCGAGCCGGCACCCGCCCCGGCAGCCGCGGCAGAGACGATCGCCGCCGTCGAGTCGGCGTGACGCCATGAACGTCGCGGTAGTCGACATCGGCTCGAACACCACCAGGCTGCTGATCGCGTCGATCGACGGTCCACAGGTCGCCGAGCTCGTGCGCCGCACCCGGGTCACGAGGCTCGGAGCCGGCGTCGACACGGCCGGCCGCCTGCGCGACGACGCGATCGGGCGCGTCCTGGAGACGCTTGACGCATACCGCGCCGAGATCCAGGCTCACGGCTGCGAGCGGGCCATCGCGGTGATGACCAGCGCGGTGCGCGACGCGGCCAACGGCAGCGAGCTGGCGGCGGTCGTCGGCGACCGCTACGGGCTCGAGCCGCATGTGCTGCCGGGCGAGACAGAGGCGCGGCTCACGTTCCTCGGCGCGACCGGCGGGATCGACCGGTCCGACCGCACGCGAACGCTGGTGATCGACATCGGCGGCGGCTCGACCGAGCTCGTGCTCGGCACCGGCGGCGAGATCGAGTTCCGGGTCTCGACGCAGGCCGGCGTGGTGCGCCAGACCGAGCGCCACCTGCACGACGACCCGCCTTCGCCGGCCGAGCTTGAGCGCCTGGCCGAGGACGCGCGCGGGGTCCTGTCCGCGTCGGTCCCCGGAGAGCTGCGCGGGGGCGTCGGTCGCGCGATCGCGGTCGCCGGGACCGCTACCTCGCTGGCGGCGATCGCTCAGCGGCTGGAGCCCTACGACGCGGCGCGCGTCCAGGGCTACGTTCTGTCAAGGGCCGAGTCCGAGCGGATGCTCGACGAGCTCGCGCGGATGCCGCTGGAGCAGCGGCGCGGGGTCCCGGGCCTGCACCCCGACCGGGCGCCGACGATCGTCGCCGGTGCCGTGATCCTGCTCGAGGCCATGTCCCTGTTTCAGCTGGACCAGGTCGAGGTCTCCGAGCACGACATCCTCTACGGCGCTCTTTCAGACATCATAATCGCCGCTTTGTAAAGGGCCACGGTTAGATATCTGACCTCGTTTTGGTTAAGTTTGGGCCTTTATGTGGACGAATGTTCGATTGCGGTCCGATCCCGCGCGCAGGATTCTTTCGCCCGAGGTGTGGGTCCCATAGGGTGATCCTCACCGATACATAGGTTCGGGCGAAGCCGAACACGATCGGCGCCTCCCGCCGCCCGGACCAACCTAACTGGCCCCTTCCGGTACGTACCCCTGCCCGTTCCGACGGGGCCAAACCTGGATCGGAAGCCGCCCGCATGACGCGGGCGGTTTTCGTGCGAGGACCAGGCAGAGGCCGGTCGCCGGCGCCGGTCGCCGCCGCCAAACCAGCGGCGCCCGCGCCCGTCGCCATGCTCGCGCCCGTCGCCGCTCCCGCGCCTTCGCCGCGTCCGCGCACGTCGTCGCGTCCGCGCACGTCGTCGCGTCCGCGCACGTCGTCGCGCCCGTGCCCGCGCGCTCGTCGCCTCAGGCCAGGTTCGCCCGGCGGGGGTACGCGATCGACGGGTCGGTGAGCACGTTGACCAGCGACGGGCCGTCGACGGAGAAAGCGCGCTCCAGCGCCGGGCGCAGCTCCGACGGGGAGCGCACCAGCTCCCCGTGGCAACCGAGCGCTGCCGCCACCTGGTCGTACCGGGTCTCGGGACGCAGCTCGGCGATCACCGAGTAGCCGTAGACGAACTCCATCGGGTGCTTCTCGAGCCCCCAGATGCCGTTGTTGCCCACCACCGCAACCACGCCGACGCCGTGGCGCGCGAGCGTGTCCAGCTCCATCCCCGCGAACCCGAGCGCCCCATCCCCGAGCAGCAGGACGACCTGGCGCTCCGGGTGCGCGAGCTTGGCCGCGAGCGCGTACCCGAACCCCGAGCCGAGGCAGCCGTAGGGACCCGGGTCAAGCCAGCAACCGGGCGCGTAGGTGTCGACCACGCGGCCGGCGTAGGAGACGAAGTCCCCGCCGTCGCCGATCACGATCGCGTCACGATCGAGCATTCGCCCCAGCTCGGCGTAGATCCGCATCGGATGCAGCGGGGCGCGATCGTCGGCCAGCTCCGGAGCCTCCTGCGCGCGCCGCTCGTCCTCGGAGCGGCGCAGCGACCGCAGCCACTCCTCCCGCGCCGAGGCGCCGGCACCGACCGGACGGCCGGCGGCGGCGAGCAGCGCTTCCAGCGTCGCCGGGAGAGCTCCGTAGAGCTCCGCGGCGACCGCCCGGGGATGGGGGCGCTCCGGCGGCGCCACGTCGATCGCGACGATCTCGGCGTCGGGCGCGAAGGCCGCCCCGAACCCGAGACGGAAGTCGATCGGCACGCCGATCACCAGCGCGACGTCGGCCTGCCCCAGACCGGTGGAGCGCGCACGGGAGAAGAACAGCTCGTGGTCGGCGGGCAGGCAGCCACGACCGAGCCCGTTCAGGAACACCGGGACCCGCAGCTGCTCCGCGAGCGATCGCAGCTGCTGCTCGCCGCGCCCCCAGTACAGGCCGGAGCCCGCCATGATCGCCGGGCGGCTTGCGCCCGCCAGCAGCCTGGATGCCAGCTCGATCGACGGCGAGTCGGCCGCCGGACCGAGCCATGGCTCGGGAAGCGGCGCCGGGGCCGGGCCCTCCTCGGCCTCGCTGAAGACGTGGTCAAGCGGGAAGTCGACGAACGTCGGGCCCGACCGAGGCGTGACCGCGGTGGCGAGCGCCTCCCGCATCAGCGCGGGGATCTCGCCGGCGCTCCCGGCGGTCGCGGCGAGCTTGACCAGCGGCGCGACGAACGGGACGTGGTCGATCTCCTGCAGCGATCCCTGGCCCCATCTCCAGGCCGGCGCGCGACCGCCCAGCACCACCATCGGAGAGGCGTTCTGCGCCGCGGACGCGATCGCGCTCATCCCGTTGGTGACCCCCGGCCCCGCGGTCAGCGCGCACACGCCCGGCGTGCGCGTGACCTTCGCCCATCCCTCGGCGGCGAACGCCGCCGTCTGCTCATGGCGAACATCGACCAGGTCGATCCCCTCGGCGCGGCAGCCGTCGTAGATCGAGAACAGGTGCCCGCCGGAGAGCGTGAACAGCTTGGTCACGCCCTGTGCGCGCAGGGCGCGGGCCACCAGCCGGCCGCCATGGAGGGTCTGAGCCTGGACGGTCACGCTCGGGAAGCTACCGCGTCTGCGCCCCCTGGGAGTGGGATGGCCGCGCCAGGCGCATCGCGTTGACGACGGCCCCGCCCAGGATGATCAGCGCCAGCACGTAGAACCAGGCGAGCAGGATCAGGACGAACACGATCGTGGTCCCGAACCTCGCGATCGTCGAGATGTCCGTGAGGTAGGCCGGGAACGCGTAGTCGACGACCCCGATCGCCAGCGTCGCGCCCAGCGATCCGGGCCAGACGGCGCGCCACGGCACCCGCCGATGCGGCACGCGCGCATAGATCACGCACAGGCAGCCGAACACGATCCCCAGCCCCAGCGCCAGCGACCCCGCATATACCAGGCTCGCCACGTGCGCGAGATCGAAGGGGAGCTGGTCGACCCCTGCCCGCAGGATGCTCTGCGCGGTCGGAACCGAGACCGTCGCGACCATGAACAGGAGCACCACGAGCAGCATCGCGATCGCGAAGCGCTTCTGGGCGAGCCATTTGCGCGGCGCCCCGCCGTAGATGCGAGAGAACGCGGTGTCGAGCGCGCCCCAGAACGAGGAGCCGAGCCAGAGGCTGGCGACCAGGCCCAGCACCCCCGTGCTGGTGGTGGAGCTGCGGATCTCGTCCAGGAGCGCATCAAGGGTGTGCTTGGCCGTCCCCGGGAACACCTCACGCAGGTCGCCCAGGACGCTGCGCTGGACCTCCTGGCTGGAGAGCACGTTGCCGGCCACGAAGAGCGCCAGCAGCGCCACGGGGACCACGGCGAGAAGCATGTTGTAGGCGACCATGGACGCCATTCCGGTCAGGTTCGCCCGCCACGCGATGCGCCAGAACCGGCGCACCGGGCCTGGGATCAGCCGCACCCTGAGTGCGGGCTGCGGTAGCTGACCCGCTCGATCACGCTCCAAGTCTGCCAGCGCGCGAGGCGGCACCGTCGCCGGCGCCAGGGCCTCCGGAGCGAGCGAGTGTTTCGGTTATGCTCGACCGTTAGTAGGTGCAAACGGTCGACGGGCACGGGGGCCTCAATGTCACACGTTCCACCCACGAAACGACATCCATACGATCAGTGGTCCCCCGACGCGCGAGCGCTCGATCTCGTCGGCGACAAGTGGACGCTGCTGATCGTGCGTGACCTGCTGTCGGGGCCGCGCAGGTTCGTGGAGCTGCAGCGCGTCCTGCCGGGCATCTCCACCGAGCAGCTGCGCTCGCGGCTGAACCGGATGGTCGCCGACGAGATGCTGACCCGCAAGCGCTACCGGGAGGTGCCGCCGCGCGTCGACTACGAGCTGACCGAGCGTGCTCGCCAGCTCGCGCCCGTCCTGGGCCAGCTCGCGCGCTGGGGCTACGAGTGGGCCTGGGGCCCACCGCGGTCGTCGGAGCGGGTGGACGTGGGCGCGATCTTCCGCCTGATCCCGGGGCTGGTCAACGGCTCCGGCGGCGGCGCCTCGGGCACCGTCAAGCTGACGGTGCTCGACGGCCGCGCCGGCGGGCCGGTGGTCTACAGGGCGATGCTCGGCGAGGGACGGGCACGGATCGCCGAGGACGGCGACGGCCCGGCTGACGCGGAGATGAGCGGGACGACGGCGGACTGGGTCAGGGCGCTCGCCCCCGAGCGGGACCGCCACGGCCTGGCGATCTCCGGCGACCGTGAGCTGGCGTCCAAGCTGCTGGATCTCGTCGCGCTCGGGCACCGGTCGGCCCTGCACGAGGCCGCGCAGGCGGGCTGACCCACGGCCGGGCCCGGCATGCCAGCTCGGGCGTCCGGCACGTCCGGGCCCCGGCATGCGCGCTCGGGCCGGGGACCGGGGAGCACCCAGGCGCGGTCGAGCCGGTAGCGTCCTCGCTGCGCGCCCGGGTGGTGGAATCGGTCAGACACGGTCGCCTTAAGAGCGACTGCCTTCGTGGCATGAGGGTTCGAGTCCCTCCCCGGGTATCTTTCTTCTCCTCGCCCCGGGGCGCCGCCAGCGTCGCCCCGGGCGCTGCACGCCGGGCGGAGCGTCGCCCCGGGCGCGGCCGCCGGGGGGAAGCGACCCTGGCGCTGGCCGCCCGCGCGGAGCGCAACTTCACCGCTGCTACGGTGTCGTGGAGGCCGAGGGGGACTCCTCAAATCAGAGCCACATGGAAGTCTCAGCGCTGACACATCCCGGGGCCGCAGGTCTGCACGGCCGCTCTCCTCTTCTGCGAATGCAGTCCGACGAGCGCCTGATCACGCTGCTGCGGAGGGGCAACATGTCCGCGTTCGAGACGCTCTGGGCCCGATACCACTCGCGGCTGCTGGCCTTCTGCCGCCACCTGCTGAGCTCCCGGGAGGACGCCGAGGACGTGCTCCAGGAGGTGATGACGGCCGCCTTCAACGCGATCCTGGCCGATGAGCGGCCGATCAACGTGCGCCCGTGGCTGTACCGGATCGCGCGCAACCGGAGCCTCAACCACCTTCGGCGCGCGCAGGCGATCGGTGTCGACTCGATGGATCACCACTTCGCCGAGCACGGCGCCAGCACGGCCGACAAGGTCCACAGCCGGGAGGAGTTCAGGCTGCTGGTCGCCGACATCCAGGAGCTACCCGAGACGCAGCGGACGGCGCTCGTGCTGCGGGAGATGGATGCGCTCTCCTACGAGCAGATCGCCGAGGCGATGGAGACCACGGTCCCCTCGGTCAAGTCGCTGCTGGTGCGCGCGCGTGTGTCGCTGGGCGAGGCCTCGGAGGCGCGGATGCTCACGTGCGAGGACGTGCGGACCGAGCTGGGCGAGGTCGCCGAGGGGCTGCACCGCCGCCTTAGCGCCCCGGCTAGGCGTCACCTTCGAGGATGCACCCGCTGCGCCACGTTCCGCTCGCAGCTGAAGCAGACCAATCGCGCGCTCGCCGCGCTGCTGCCGATCGGGCCGGCGGCGATGCTGCGCCAGCTGCTGATCGCCCACCTGGGTCATTCGGCAGGGGCCGGCTCGACCGCGGCAGGCTCCGGAGCCGCGGGCGCGGCCGGAGCCGGAGCCGGAGCAGCCGGGGCCGGTGCGGGCGCCGCCGGAGCAGCCGGGGCCGGTGGTGCGGGCGCCGCCGGAGCCGCGGGCGCGGTCGGCTCCGGGACCGCGGCGCTCGCCGGCGGCGGAGCCGTGGTCGGATCCAGCGGCCTGATCTCGGCCGGGATCGGGGCGATCGCCGGCAAGGCCGCGGCCGGCCTCGCCGCGGCCGCGCTGGCGACGGCCGGAGCGGTCGCCGCCGGCGACGGAGGTCACCGGCAGGCCGCTCATCCCTCCGGCGCGCCGGTCGCCCACAACTCCGTGACCGAGGCGCCCGTGTCGCTCTCGCCCGCTGCGGAGCCGTATTCGGAGCCGCGCTCCTCGCTTCCCGCGCACCGCGCGCGGCCCGCGCGCGAGCGTCCCGCCGTGAAGCGCACCGCGACCGCCGTGTCGACGACCTCCACGGCCGCCACCGCCCCGACCCGGCCGACCGCCACCGCGCCCACCGGGCGCACCCAGACGCAGACCCTGCCGACGGTGCTGCCGTCGTCGACCTCGCCGGTCGGCGAGCCGGCCGCGACCCCGTTCGCGGAGGCGCCGCCCGTCCCGGCCCCGACGACCGCCACCGCGATGCCGACCGTCACCAGTCCCGCGCCGACGCAGGCGGGCGGCACCACCACCCCCGGCACGACGAGCGCGACCACCACCACCCCGGGCGGCACCACCAGCGGCGACTCCTCCACGACCGGCACCACCAGCGGCGACTCCTCCACGACCGGGACCACCACCGGCGACTCCACCACCACCGGCTCGACCTCCACCACCGGCTCTACCTCCACCACCGGCGGCACGGGCGCAGCGTCCACCGCCGGCGGCACCACCACCGCCGGGACCTCGACGACCGCCACCACGGGCGAGACGACCGCCACGGGCGACTCCTCCACCACGGAGACCACCACCCCCGGCGGCTCCTCCACCACCGGCTCGGCCACCACCACCGGCTCGACCACCGCCACCGGCGGCCCGACGACCACCGGACCGGCGCCGACGACCGCGCCGGGCGGCCCGCAGGCGTCCAGCCTCGCCCCGCTGCCGTGAACGGCTGACCGTTGGCCGGGCGCCTGCCGCTGCGCTGCGTGGTCCTGCCGCCCGCGCCGGCCCCCTACCGCGAGCCCCTGTTCCACGCGCTCGCCCAGCGACTTGAGCTGCGGGTCGTCTACCAGTCCGCCTCGCAGCCCAGCTGGGACGTGGGCGCGAACTGGTTCGAGCGCGAGCACACCTA
>JAJZWB010000067.1 GCA_021846845.1 Actinomycetes bacterium
GTCGCCACCAGGCGGCCGCGGAGCGCGGGTGGGACCTCCTCCGGGCCGCGTGAGGGCATGACCACGGACGGCTGGTGCATGCCGGGGTAGAGCCAGATGTCGGTCCTGGACTGGTTGATCCAGGCAAGTCCGGCGACCAGCTGCGGGTACAGGGGCTCGGGACGGTAGCTGGTGATCATCACCGGCGGGTTCGCCGAGCCGCCGCCGACGAACGTCGGATGCCAGACGCCCTCGCCCGGCAGCGCCGGGTGGATCACGGGCCGCACCCGCGGGGGCAGGTAGACGACCGCCTGCCTGAGCGCCTTCAGCTTCGCGGCGGCGCCGCCCGCGGCGACGGCGACCCCCGCCTGGTGGGGCAGCGCCCGCAGCGCGGGTCCGCCGGTGGACGGGGCGGTCAGCGAGTAGTAGATCGTCTCGATCCGGTTGACGAGCGCGCGGGCGCCGTTGGAGCGCAGCCACTCGATCGACCGGATCGAGAGGCTGGAGTTGGAGGTCTGGCCCAGCATCTGCACGTAGGAGAACACGCCCGGCAGCAGCGCGATGACGGACGCGAGCACCGCCATCCGGCGCCACCGGCGGCGGATGCGGTACGGCACCCTGATCGAGCGAGGTGCCCGAGCCGGGCCGCGCGAACCTGCGTCGCGGCGTGGCCGCGGCGTGCGCTCAGTCTGTACGGTCACGGGTGGATGTTGGCATCGGGCCGGGCATTTGTGGTTAAACGGGGGCTGAGAAGTTCCTCATCTACCCATCACCTTGCGCTGAATTGTCGCGCCTAGATTCGCACGCCATGCAGCCCGACGACCCAGGGCCCGTCTCCGTGCGCGGAGGTCCGGCCTCCGCAGCAGCCGCGCGGATGCCCCGGTCGCGGCTCGTCGCGGCCGCCGTCGCGGCCCGCGTGAGGGTCGTCGCGGACGCGCTCGTCGCGGTGTCCTCGGCGGACCGGCCCGCCGTTGCGGACGCCGGGCGGCCCGGCGGCCATGTGGCGGGCACGGCCGCTCCCGACGGCGACGGTTCCGCGCCGGTCGCCGGTCGCAGCCGCCCACGGGCGTTCCTGGCGCTCGCGCGGCCGCGCCAGTGGGTCAAGAACGCGCTCGTGATCGCGGCCCCCGGCGCCGCGGGCGCGCTGGGCCACCGGGACGTTCCGCTCAGGCTGGCCCTCGCCTGCGCCGCCTTCTGCCTGCTGTCGGCCGGGATCTACGCGCTCAACGACGTGCGCGATCGGGACGAGGACCGGCGCCACCCGCGCAAGCGCCGTCGCCCCGTCGCCTCGGGCGAGATCCAGCCGGCCGAGGCGGTGGCGTTCGGCGTGGCGGCGCTCGCCTCCGGGCTGCTGCTGTGCGCCGCCGTCACCCCGGCGCTCGCGCTGGTGGGGCTCGGCTACCTGGCGGTCACGGTCAGCTACAGCTGGTACTGGCGCCACGTCCCGGTGCTGGACCTGGTGGCGCTCGCGGCCGGCTTCGTCCTGCGCGCGGTCGCCGGCGGCGTCGCGGCCCCGGTCGGCCTGTCGGTCTGGTTCGTCGCGGTGATCACCTGCGCGGCCGTGTTCGTGGCCGCCGGCAAGCGGCTCGCCGAGCTGCAGCGCGCGACCGCCGCGGGTCGCGTGCCGCGCCGGGTCCTGCACCGCTACAGCCCCGGCGGCCTCGCAGTCGCGTACTTCGGGGCCGGCGCGGGGGCGCTGTTCACCTACTGCATGTGGGCGTTCGAGCTGCCTTCGGTCGCCGGCGTGCCCTGGCGGCTGATGACCGTGCCGCTGTTCGCCTTCTGCCTGGCTCGCTACACGATGCTCGTGCGCGCCGGCGAGGGGGAGGCGCCCGAGGATGCGGTCGTGGGCGACCCGACCATGGTGATCGGGGCGCTGCTGTGGCTGCTCGTGTTCGCGCTCGGTGTCAATGCCGCGGGATGAGCGGGAGCCGGTGGCGGCCGTGGCGCCCGCCGCACGCGCTCCGCTGCGGGCGGTCGGCGCCGCGCGCGGCGCGGATCCGGTCTCGCCGTCGGGCGCGCTGCTCTCGCCGCCGCGTATCCGGGCGGCCCTCACCGGCTGGGGCGGCGGCGCGCGCGTCCCGGTCACGGTTGCCCGGGTGGCCAGCGTCGAGCAGCTCCGGGCGGCCGTCGCGGACGCGGGCGGGATGACGATGATCGCCCGCGGCATGGGCCGTTCCTACGGGGACGCGGCGCTGCTGACCGAGGGGCTGGTGCTCGACGCGACGGGAATGCGCTGGGTGGCGCCGGATCCCGTGGGCGGCGTCGTGCGGGCCGGCGCCGGCGTCACCCTCGGGCAGCTGCTCGAGGCGCTCGCGCCCGCCGGCTGGGTACTGCCGGTCGTCCCGGGCACCCAGCACGTGACGGTCGGCGGCGCGATCGCATGCGACATCCACGGCAAGAATCACGGCAGCGCGGGGACGTTCGGCGCCAACGTGCAGGAGCTCGAGCTGCTGACGGCCTCAGGCGAGCTGCTGACGCTGACGCGCGAGCGCGACGGCGAGGCGCTGGCGGCGACGATCGGCGGCATGGGCCTGACCGGGGTGATCGTGTCTGCCACGATCCGGCTGCGGCGCCTCGCGAGCCCGTGGCTGGCGGTCGACATCGATCGCGTGCGGCGGCTCGACGACGCGCTGGCCGTGCTCGACTGTCCCGGTGCCAGCCACCGCGTCGCGTGGCTCGACCTGCTCGGGCGCGACCTCGTCCGCGGGGTCGTGACGCGCGCCGACCAGGTGGTCGGCGGCGCGGCCGCCGCGGGGGAGCGGGGAGGGCGCACGACCGTCGCCTCGCGCCTGCGGATCCCGCCGCGCTGGCCGGATCGGCTGCTGAGCCCGGGCGTCGTCGCCGCGCACAACGAGCTTCGCTTTCGCACCTCGCCGGTGCGGGCCCGCGGCCGGCTTGAGCAGTTCGGCGCCCACATGTTCCCGCTTGACGCGCTCGACGCGTGGCCACGGCTCTACGGCCCGGATGGCCTGGTGCAGTACCAGCTGGTGGTTCCCAGGGGTGCCGAGCGGGTGCTGGAGGACGTGATCGAGCGCCTGCGCCGGTCCGAGGTCCCCTGCTACCTCGCCGTCCTGAAGGACTTCGGGGCCGCCAACGACGCACCGCTCTCGTTCCCCATCCAGGGGTGGACCCTGGCGCTCGACGTGCCCGGCGCCGCGCCGGGCCTGGACCGGCTGCTGGATGCCTTCGACGAGCTGGTCGCGGCCGCGGGCGGCCGCGTCTACCTGGCCAAGGACAGGCGCGTGCGCGCCGACGCGCTCGCAGCGATGTACCCGAGGCTCGAGCGGTGGCGCGCGATCCGTGACCGCCTGGACCCCGATCGGCGCTGGTGCTCCGATCTCGCGGCGCGCACCGGGCTGGTGGAGCCGGTTCGATGACGGTTCGGCGGATCCTCGTGATCGGCGGAACGTCCGAGATCGCGCTCGCGACGGTGCGACGGCTGGGAGCCGACGGTCCGCTCGGCGCGATGCTGATGGGCCGTGACAGGGCGGGCCTGGAGCGGGCCGCCCAGATGCTGCACGGCTCCGGGATCGATCCGGTGGAGGTCGCGCTCGTGGACGCCGCCGAGCCCGGGACGCACGCGCAGGCGCTCGCGGACGCCTTCGCCGCGTCCGGAGGCGGCTTCGACGTGGTGCTGCTCGCCGTCGGCCGGCTGGGAGCGCAGGCTGGCCTGGACGCCGAGCCCTCCGAGGCGGTTGAGGTGATGCAGACGACGTTCCTGGGCGCGGGCTCGCTGCTGATCAGCGCCCTGCACCAGCTGCGCGCCCAGGGCCGCGGGACGATGGTCGTGCTGTCCTCGGTGGCGGCGGAGCGCTCGCGGGCCTCGAACGCGGTCTACTGCGCCGCCAAGGCCGGTCTTGACTCGCTCGCTCAGGGCCTCGCCGACGCGGTCGCGGGAACCGGGGTCGGCGTGCTCGTGGTCAGGCCCGGATTCGTCAGGACGCGCATGACGGCGGGGCTCCCGGCGGCGCCGTTCGCGGTCGCCCCCGACGCGGTCGCCGAGGCGATCGCCAGAGCCCTGGCCGAGGGGCGCGGCGGTACGATCTGGGTGCCAGGCGTGCTCCGTCTCCTCTTCTCGATCCTGCGTCACCTGCCGCGTCCGGTGTTCCGGAGGCTTCCGCTGTGAGTCGCGGCCTGCGTCGTGCCGACGTGCTGATCGCCGTCGTCGTCGGGTTGTTCGTGGTGATCGTCACGCCGGGACCGGCGATGGCGGTGGTCGTGGCGCTGTTCGCGCTGTTGATCGTCGGGCTCACGGTCCTGTGGGACCGCCGGACGGTCCGGAGGCGGTCCGCTCGGGGCGGTCGGCGCCCGCCCCGGCGCGGCGGACGCCGGCCGCGGCAGGCCGACCGGCGCGCGACCACGGCCCGGAGGCGCACAATCGAGCGGTGAGCACCGCGCCGAGAGTCTCGCGGCGTGCCCTGCTGGCGGGAGCCGCGGCCGCAGGCGCGGGCCTTCTGATCGAGCCGGGCGCCGGGTACGCCGCGGTCGGGTCCGGGGCCCGCGGCGGGCGCGGCGCGGCCGGGGCGGGCGCGGATCGCGTCATGAGCCGGACCGTGGGGACGGTCGACGGCGTCTCGGCACCCGTCCCCGCAGGGCGGGAGTTCGTGCTGGCGGGCGTGCAGTGGGCGGGCCCCGCCACCGCACGGATCGAGCTGCGAGCGCGCGCCGGGACCGGCCCCTGGAGCCCGTGGGCGGTCGCGTCCGTTCGCGGCCACGGGCCCGACAGGAGCCGGCCCGCGCCGACCGCGGGTCCGCAGTTCGGCGAGCCGCTGTGGTTCGGCCCGGCGGACGTCCTGCAGCTGCGATCCAGCGTCCCGATCGCCGGCGTCGTGCTGCACATGGTGGCCGGGGCGCCGCCGGTCGCCACCGCGGCCTCCCGCGGTCGCGCCGCACCCCGCGGCGCGACCCCGTACCCGCTCGCGACGCCCGTCCTAGACACCGGTCCGGGGCAGCCGCCGATCATCGCGCGGCGCGCCTGGGCTGGCGCCGGCAACGGGCCGAGCGCCGGGCCCTACTACGGCGCGGTCAAGCTCGCCTTCGTGCATCACACCGAGAGCCCGAACGGCTACGCGGCCGACCAGGTGCCGGCGATGATCCTCTCGATCTACGACTACCACCGCTACACGCGCGGCTGGTTCGACATCGGCTACAACTTCGTCGTCGACGCGTTCGGCCGCATCTGGGAGGCCCGCGCGGGAGGGATCGACGAGCCGGTGATCGGAGCGCAGGCCGGCGGCTACAACGCGGTCTCGACCGGGATCGCGGTGCTGGGCAGCTTCATGTACGCGGTGCCGCCGCCGGCGGCGCTCGGCGCCCTCACGCGCCTGCTCGCCTGGAAGCTGTCGCTGCACGGGGTCCCGGCGGTCGGCCACGTGCGCGTCGAGGTCAATCCCGCCGACGCGTTCTACACGCCGTTCTCGCCCGGCCAGATCGTGTCGCTCCCGAGGATCGCCGGCCACCGCGACGGCGACATGACCGACTGTCCCGGAGACGCCTTCTACGCGCGCCTGCCCTCGGTCCGGCCGCGGGCGCTCGAGCTCGCCGGCGCCCCCGCGCGGCTGACGCTCTCGGCCTCGCCGGCGACGGTCGCGCCCGCGACCCCGGTGGCCCTCGCCGGACGGCTGACGACGCTCGGCGGAAGCCCGGTCGCGGGCGCCCCGCTGCAGCTGCAGACGGTTGCCGGGATGGGCGTCGCGACCACCTTCGCGACCGCGGTCACCGGGGCCGACGGCAGCTGGAGCGCGGGCTTCGTCCCTGGCCTGTCGCAGGTGGTGAGGGCGCTTTACCAGGGCCCGCCGGCCACCGTGTCCGACCTCGTGCTCGTCGGCCTGGCGCCGGCGATCACGCTCACGATCGCGACTTCCTCGCCGCTGAGGGTCAGCGGCACGGTCACGCCCCCCAAGCCGACCGTGACGATCTCGGTCTACCGGGCCGGCGATCGCCGCCGCCGCAGGCCCGTCGCGACGGTGCGAGCCCGGGTCCGGCGGGGCGAGTTCTCCGCGCGGCTCCCGTTCGGTCATAGCGCCCGCGGCCGCTACGTCCTCGTGGCCAGCACGGCGGCCGACGTGAGAACCGCGGCCTCGGAGTCGCTGCCGCTGACGGTGGAGCTCTGATCAGGCCCGTCGGTCGCGCCCGTGGTGCAGGTCGCGCCCGTGCGGCCGGTCGCGCCCGCTCGGGCCGCCGGCGGCGTCGACTCGGCCGCCGCCCTGGAGAGCGCAGGAGGTCGGCTCAGCCGTCCCGGGCGGGGTCGGCTCAGCCGCCGCCCTTGGGCGAGCGCCAGGGCGACCGCAGCCGGCGGTCGAGCTCTTCGGCCAGCGCCGCGATCGGCAGGCGATCCTGGGCCAGGCTGTCGCGATCGCGCAGGGTGACGGATCCGTCCTGCAGCGTCTGGTGGTCGACGGTCACCGCCCAGGGCGTGCCGATCTCGTCCTGGCGGCGGTAGCGCCTCCCGATCGCGCCGCTGGCGTCAAGCTCGGTCTGGAAGCGCTCGCGCAGCTGGGCGTGGATCCGCTCGGCGACCTCAGGCTGTCCGTCCTTGCGCACCAGCGGCAGGATCGCGACCTTGACCGGCGCCAGCAGCGGATGCAGTCGCAGCACGGTTCGCCGCTCGCCCTCGATCTCGTCCTCGTCGTAGGCGTCGACCAGGAAGGCCAGCAGCGCCCGGTCGGCACCCGCCGCCGGCTCGATCACGTGCGGCAGGTAGCGCTCGCCGGTGGCGGTGTCGACGTACTCCAGCTTCTGGCCCGAGTGGCGCGAGTGCTGCGTGAGGTCGAAGTCGCCGCGGTTGGCGATCCCCTCAAGCTCCTGCCACCCGATCGGGAACAGGTACTCGAGGTCCGAGGTCGCGCTTGAGTAGTGAGACAGCTCATCGGCGTCGTGGGCGCGCAGGCGCAGGTGGTCCGCGCGGATGCCCAGTCGCAGGTACCACTCGCGGCGCTCCGCGGTCCAATGCTCGAACCAGTGCCCTGCCTCGGCAGGCGGCACGAAGAACTCCATCTCCATCTGCTCGAACTCTCGCGTGCGGAAGATGAAGTTCCCGGGGGTGATCTCGTTGCGGAAGCTCTTGCCGATCTGCGCGATCCCGAACGGCGGCCGCTTGCGGCTGAACTGGAGGTAGTTGCGGAAGTTCAGGAAGATCCCCTGTGCGGTCTCGGGGCGCAGGTAGACGGTCGACCCCTCCTCCTTGACCGGCCCGACGGTGGTCTCGAACATCAGGTTGAAGTCGCGTGCCTCGGTCAGATCGCACTCCGGCGTCTCGCCCGGATGCTTCGATGGCCGCCTGCCGCATGCGGAGACCGTGAGGTGGTCGGCGCGGAAGCGAAGCTTGCACGCGCGACAGTCGACCAGCGGGTCGGTGAAGCCCTCCAGGTGGCCGCTGGCCATCCAGGTGGACGGGTGCTGGATGATCGCCGAGTCGAGCGCCACCACGTCGTCGCGCTCCTGCAGCATCGCCCGCCACCACTGGGCCTTGACGTTGTTCTTGAGCAGGACTCCGTAGTGGCCGTAGTCGTAGCTTGAGCTGATCCCCCCGTAGATCTCGCTGCTCTGGAACACGAAGCCGCGCCGCTTGCACAGCGACACGATCTTTTCCATCGTCACGACGTCGTCGGCGGGCATCCGGGGCTCTTGGTTGCGGGCGGTCCGGCGCGGGTCGGCCGGGTCGCCGATGGTAGCCGCAGCCACCGCGCGCGCGCCGCCCGGCGGGGTCGTTGGCACTCTCGACCTAAGAGTGCCAACGACCCGCTATAGTCTGCTCCACGATGCCGATATACGAGTACCGTTGCCGCAAGGGCCACACGTTCGAGGTCATGCAGCGCATCAGCGACGACCCGGTCGTCGAGTGCGAGGTGTGCGGAGCTCCGGTGGAGCGCGTCTTCCATCCGGTCGCGGTCCACTTCAAGGGCTCGGGCTTCTACAACACGGATTACGGGACCCGGAAGCGCGCCCGGGAGATGAAGGAGGCCAAGGGAGACGGGGCCTCTGGCAAGAAGTCCGACTCCTCCTCGGACTCCGGCTCCACGGGCTCCGGCGCCTCCGGCTCGGGATCCTCGGACGCCGGCTCCTCCTCCAAGTCCTCCGACGCCGGCTCCGGCAAGCCCGCCGCCAAGGCCTCCGCGGCCTGATCGCGCCGGGCGCGCTCAGCCGTTCATGAGCGTCGACACCGCGCGGCGTACGTCCGATGGAGAGGCGATCAGCGAGTCGCCGACTCCCGGGACGTAGGCGGCGCTGGTCGGCGTCAGGATCCTGGTCGGGGCCGAGCCGCCAAGCTCGGCCGCGGCGAACAGCGTCAGCAGCGTGAGGCCGCCCATGTCGGTGCGAACCGCCTGCGGGGCATACCAGGACGCCCAGGGCAGGCTCAGGAAGGTCGTGGGCGACAGCAGCCTTGACTTGATCGCGTTGAGGATCGCCTGCTGGTAGCCCTCACGGGTGAGGTCGTTGCTGGCCGGGTTGCAGCTGTTGTCGCGCGTGCGAGCCAGCGTCAGCGCCTGGATACCGGTCAGATGGTGCAGTCCGGGACGCAGGAACAGCGAGAAGCCGCCGTTTCGCACGCCGCCCGAGATGTTCGAGCAGATGCGCCCGGTCCTGACCGTGATCCCGCCGATCGCGTCGATGAACTTGGGGAAGTTGGCCAGGTTGACGATGATCAGGTGGTTGATCTTCACTCCGGTGAAGCGCTCGATCGTCCGGATCGCAAGCGTGGGACCGCCGAACGCGTAGGCGGCGTTGATCTTCTGCTGGCCGTAGCCGGGGAGCGTGATCAGCGTGTCCCGCGGGATCGACAGCCGTCGTGAGGTGCCCGCGCCGACCCGCCACAGCATGATCGTGTCCGTGCGGCTGCCGGCGTCGCTGGTGTTCGCGCCCGCCTCGTGGGTTCCCTTCGGCCGCTGATCGGTTCCGAGCACGAGGATCGTGTCGGTCGAGGTCAGCATGTTGCCTCCGGGGGTCAGCGCGTTGAGCGCCGACTGCGGGATCGCGCTGCTCTGCGACTGGGCGCTGATCATGAACAGGGCGACCGACAGGGCGACCCACAGCAGGACCGCGACGACCAGGTACCTGAGCAGTCGGCGCGGCGTCAGGCGGCGCCGCCACCAGGCCGCGGCGGTGGCCGCCGCGGAGCCGGACGGGGAGATCGCCAGGCCGCCGCGGGATCGCCGCCCACGCCATCGGGCCAGCGCGCCGGAGCCCGAGCCGGCCCCAGGGCGCAGGCCGAAGTCCGGCGGCCCGTCACCTCCTCTCCATCCGCCGCCGCCAAGCCTGATCCCGCCCGCGCCGGTCCTCTCCCGCCCGCCGCCTTCACGGCTGCCGCCCGCCCGGCCGCCGCTCGCCCGCCCGCCGCCTTCACGGCTGCCGCCCGCCCGGCCGCCGCTCCGCGCGCTCCCCTGCCCGGCGAGCGCCTCATCGAGCTCCTCCTCGCCCAGCAGGCGCTCACGCAGCCCCTTGGGGGCCGCCCTGTACACCCGGTAGTCGGGCTGCTCGCGCTCGTCGGGTGCGCTCGCCCTGGGGCGACGGCGCCGTGGGTCCCCGGCGCGCGCGCGATTGCGCTGGTCGTCGGACATCGGCTCCACATATAGTGACGGCATGCCGGCGCGACGTGTGATCGGCGTCGACCTGGGGGGCACAAAGCTCCTCGCGGGGGCGGTGGATCCGGACATGGGTGTCCACAGCCGTGCTGCGCGGGCCGTCGCGGGACTGAGCCAGCGGGCGCTGCTGGAAGCGGCCGTGGGCGCGGTTGCCGAGGTGCTCGACCACGGGGCGCAGGACGCGGCGGCCGTCGGCTTCGGCCTGCCCGCGCTGATCGACCGGGGCACCGGGAGGGTGGCCGTCGGCGCCCACACGCCGCTCGCCGACCTGGCGTTCGCCGACACGATGGGTGAGCGGCTCGGACTGCCGGTGTTCGTCGACAACGACGGCAACGCCACCGCGCTGGCCGAGCATCGCGCCGGAGCCGCGCGCGGCGCCTCGCACGCGCTGGTGCTCACCCTCGGCACCGGGATCGGCGGGGGGCTGATCCTCGGCGGCGAGCTGTATCACGGCGCTCGGGGCGGCGCGGGCGAGATCGGCCACATGGAGATCGACCTCGACGGCGAGCCCGACGTCGACAACTGCCCGGGTCGCGGCTGCGCCGAGCTGTTCGTGTCCGGTCCCGCCCTGGAGCGTGAGGCACTGCGCCTGGCGGCCCTGCACCCCTCGTCGGCGCTGGCCCGCGCGGCGGGGGACGGCGGCAGGCTCGCCGGCCCGCTCGTGACCGAGCTGGCCCACGACGGCGACCCCGCCGCGGTCGAGGCCGTCGCCCTGGTCGGCCGCCGGCTCGGGATCGTGCTCACCAGCCTCGTGAACGTCCTCAACCCGGAGCTGGTGGTCATCGGCGGCGGGCTGGTCGCCGCCGGCGAGCTGCTGCTGGAGCCGGCGCGGGAGATCGTCGCGAGCCGGACGTTCCCGTTCCTGCACGAGCGGCTGAGGATCGTCCCGGCCCGCTTCGGGATCGAGGCCGGGATGATCGGTGCCGCCCTGCTGGCCTGGGACGGCCTGGGGGCGACGGGAGTGTCGCAGTGACCGGCTCCGCCCCCGCCGTGCCGGCCAGTGACCTCCCGGGAGCGACGGGAGCGTCGCGGTGACCGGCACCGCCCGCGACCCTGAGCCCGCCGCGCGCGCGGCCCCGGGTCGGCTGGTGGTCTGCCCGACGCCGATCGGAAACCTGGAGGACGTCACCCTGCGCGTGCTGGCGGCGCTCCGCGACGCCGACCTGATCGCCTGCGAGGACACCCGCAGGACCCGCGTGCTGCTGGACCGCTACGGCGTCGGCGCGAAGCTGGTCAGCTACCACGAGCACAACGAGCGCGAGCGCGCGGCCGAGCTGGTCACGCGGATGCGCGAGGGACGGGTGGTGGCGCTCGTGTCCGACGCGGGCATGCCGCTGGTGTCGGACCCGGGGTTCGTGCTCGTGCAGGCGTGCGTCGCCGCTGGACTGGCGGTCGAGGTGCTGCCCGGGCCATCGGCCGTGCTGAGCGCCCTGGTGGCCAGCGCGCTGCCGGCCGACCGCTGGCGGTTCGTCGGGTTTCTGCCGCGCCGGCGGTCCGACCTGGAGCGCGTGCTCTCCGCGCCGGACACGCTGGTCGCGTTCGAATCGCCGCGCCGCCTCGCGTCCACGCTGGCCGTGCTCGCCGAGCTTCACCCCGATCGCCAGGCGGCTGTCTGCCGCGAGCTGACCAAAGTCCACGAGGAGGTGGTTCGCGGATCGGCGACGGAGCTGGCTGAGCGCTTTGCCGCCCGGGAACCGCGCGGGGAGGTCGTGCTGGTCGTCGGGCCCGCCGAGGCTCGGGCTCCTGGGGCGGACATCGCTCCCGCGCTCGATGCGCTCCGGAGGCTGATCGACGCCGGCGCCAAGCCGCGGCCGGCGGCGGCGGTCGTGGCGGAGCTGACCGGCGTCGGCGCCAACGCCCTGTACCGGGCGCTGACGCGACCCGGCGACTAGCTCGGCGATCCGGGACCGGCCCGCGTTCCGGTGGTGCGCGGACACCTCCGAGGCCCGGTGGCGGGCTCGCTCACCTCTGCACGGTGATCGGCCAGGCGAGCGTGAGCGAGCCCAGCGCCGTGTGCACGACGGCCTGCACATCAAGCGGCTTGCCCACCGACGCGGGGGGGAACACCAGCGTGTCGCTCCAGCGGCCGTCGTGGACCGGGTGCGTCGGCGGCGTGTCGTGGCCGACGACTGCGCCCGCGAACGTGAACTCGATGTCGACCGTGCCCGACAGAGGCCGGCCGGCGGTGTCGGCCACCGTGACCGTGTAGCGCCACGGCCGGTTCACCACCGGGCGATGGTCCTCGCCCACCAGCCGCGCGCGCATCCGGGCGCTGCGCGCGGAGCTGCCGGGCGAGGACGTCGTGGCGGTGGTCGTCGGCGACGGCGCCGAGGAGGTGGTCGGCGTGGACGACGAGCTCGTCGTGCGCGAGCCGGCGCTCCCGCCGCAGGCGGCGAGCGCCAGCGCGGTCGCGGCGGCGGCGAGGGCCGTGCCGGAGCTGCGTCGGAGCCGAATGGAAGCTGGGACCATCGAAGCCCCCTCTCTTCTGGCATGTAACGGTCGGAGCGAGAGGCTCCTTGCATTCCACGTTAGTGCACCCCCGCCACCTGCCCGGAGGCGCCCGCCACCTGCCCGGAGGCGCCCGCGACTGCTCCGAGGCGCCGCGACGGCGCCCGATCGCGCGGGCGCACGTCCAGCCGGGTGACCGACCGGGCGACGATGCACGACGCGGGCATGGACGCAGAACCCGATCCCGATCGACTCGGCCACGTGCGCCGGGCGGGCGACGACCCGCGATGCCCGGCGCCGCGGATAGCCTTGCGTCGGTGGGGTTCTACATCACAACTGCGATCTCGTACGTCAACGGCGCGCCCCACCTCGGACACGCCTACGAGGCGATCGCGACCGACGTGATCGCGCGCCACATGCGCCAGCGCGCCGCGGACGTCTTCTTTCTCACCGGGACCGACGAGCACGGCGAGCCGGTCGCCGACGCCGCCGACGCGAGGGGGATCGCGCCCCAGGAGCTGGCGGACGAGAACGCGGCGCGCTTCAGGGCGCTGCTGCCGCGGCTGCAGGTCTCCAACGACTTCTTCATCCGCACGACGGACGAGCAGCACGTGCGTCGCGTGCAGGCGGTCCTGCAGCGGGTGCACGACAACGGGCACACCTACCGGGGCCTGTACGAGGGCTGGTACTGCCCGCGCTGCGCGGACTTCAAGGTCGAGAACGAGATCCTGGAGGGCAACCGCTGTCCGATCCACGAGATCCGGCTGGTGCGCGAGCAGGAGGAGAACTGGTTCTTCAGGCTCTCGTCCTTCCAGGAGCCGCTGGAGCGCCTGTTCGCGGAGCGCCCCGACTTCGTGATGCCGGCGGTCCGCTTCAACGAGGCGCGCGCATTCGTCGCCTCCGGCCTGCAGGACGTCTCGCTCAGCCGGGCGCGGCTGAAGTGGGGCGTGACCGTCCCGTGGGACCCGGAGCACGTCTTCTACGTCTGGTTCGACGCGCTGCTCAACTACTACACGGCGCTCGGGTACGCGCGCGACGGCGAGGACCTGACCGACCGCTACTGGCCGGCCACCTACCACGTGATCGGCAAGGACATCCTCAAGTTCCACACGGTGTTCTGGCCGGCGGTGCTGCTCGCCGCCGGGCTGCCGGTCCCCGAGCACGTGTTCGTGCACGGGTTCCTGCTCGGCGCCGACGGGCGCAAGATGAGCAAGTCGCTGGGCAACGTGCTCGACCCCGACGACGTGCTGAAGCGGTTCGGCTCCGACGCGCTGCGCTTCTACCTGATGCGGGACGTCCCGTTCGGAGCCGACGGCGCGGTCGGGATGGACGGCGTCACCGCCCGCTACGAGGGCGAGCTCGCCAACGAGTACGGCAACCTCGCCAGCAGGACGATCGCGATGATCCATCGCTACCGCGGCGGGCTCGTGCCCGACGCCCGCACAGACCCGGAGCTGGCGTCGGAGTTCAAGGGGCTGCGCGAGCGCGTCTGCGAGCTGCTCGACCGCGCGGACGTCACGGCCGCGCTCGATCAGATCTGGCAGCGCGTGCGCCGCTGCAACCGCTACGTGGAGGAGCGGGCGCCGTGGAAGCTCGCGAAGGATCCGGCGGCGGCGGCGACCCTCGACCAGACGCTCGCGTCGCTGGCCGAGGGGCTGCGGGTGCTGACCGTGCTCCTGCACGCGTACATGCCCTCCTCCACCGCCACGCTGCTCACCGCGCTGACGCCCGAGCGGGAGCCGGGATCGAACCCGTTCGGCCTCGAGGGCGCAGAGTTCGCCGGGCGCGCGGGCGGCTGGGCGGTGTCCGAGCTTGCGCCGCTGTTCCCGAAGGTCGCGCCGCCCGCGCCGCAGGCCGCCTGAGCGCGCGCCCGGGAGCCGCCGCGCAACCGACCCCCGTCCCCCGACCCAGACCGTTGAACGACAGCCACACCCACCTTGACTCCTGCGAGGCGCCCAACGCGGAGCTGGTGGCCGCCGCCGAGCGCGCGGGCGTGACGCGCATCCTCACCGTCGGCACCGACGCCGCCTCGTGCCGGTCGGCGCTGGCCGCGGCCGAGCGGTTCCCGCAGGTCTACGCGGCGGTCGGCAGGCACCCGAGCTCCGCCGCCGGCTTCGACGACGCGGACCTCGCCGAGCTTGAGGCATTCGCGGCGCACCCCCGCTGCGTCGCGATCGGCGAGACCGGGCTGGACTACTACCGCGACCACGCGCCGCGTGAGGACCAGCGGCGCGCTTTCGAGGCGCAGATCGAGCTCGCCCGCGCGACCGGAAAGCCGCTCGTGATCCACACCCGCGCCGCCGACGACGACACGCTGGCGCTGCTGGACGAGCGCGCCGGCGGCCTGCGGGTGATCCTGACCTGCTTCTCGATGGCGTCGCGCGTGCGCGACTGCCTCGCCCACGAGAGCTGGTGGCTCTCGTTCGCCGGCAACAGCAGCTACCCGAGCGCGGGCGATCTGCGCGAAGCGGCGCTGCGGGTCCCGTCCGATCGCCTGCTCGTCGAGACCGACGCCCCCTACCTGTCCCCTCAGCCCCTCCGGGGGCGGCCCAACGAGCCCGCCAACGTGGTCCTGACCGCGCAGGCACTGGCCACCGAGCGGCGCGTCTCCTACGCGGAGCTGGAGCGGGCGGTCGACGCCAACGCGGCCGCCCTGTTCGGCTGGTGAGCGTGCGCTCGCCGCGCCAGCGACGGCTGGGGCAGAACTTCCTGGTGGACAACAACATCCTCGACGTGATCGAGCGTTTCGCGGCGCTGACCCCGCGCGACGTGGTGCTGGAGGTTGGGGGCGGTCCCGGCATCCTCTCGGCGCGGCTGGCCCGCCTGGCCGGTCACGTGCACGTGGTCGAGCTGGACCGGCGCCTGACCGACCGGCTGACCGCCGCCGTGGCGGGGTTCGGAAACGTCACCCTGCACTTCGCGGACGCGCTCGAGCTGGAGCTGGCCGCGCTCGACCCGCCGCCGTGCAAGGTCGTCGCGAATCTACCCTACGGGGTCGCGGCGACCGTGATCCTGCGCACGATCGCGGAGCTCGGGGACGTGTGCGAGTGGGTCGTGATGGTCCAGCGTGAGGTCGGCGAGCGGTTCGCCGCGGCGCCCGGGACGCCCGCCTACGGGGTGCCGTCGGTGCTCGCCCAGCTGTCCTGCGAGGTGCGCGTGCTGAGGGCGGTCCCGCGCAGCGTCTTCAGGCCGGTGCCGAACGTCGACTCCGTCCTGCTCGGACTGCGCAGGCGCGGGCCCGCGCACCCCGCGGCAGACCCCGAGCTGGCCGCGTTCGTCCACGCGGCCTTCGCCCACCGGCGCAAGGCGCTGGCAGGCTCGCTGGCGCTCGCCCCGCGAGCCGCCGGGGACGTGCGCGAGCGTGCCCGCGCGGCGCTCGAGCAGCTCGGACTGGCCGCGGACGTGCGCGCCGAGCGGCTTTCCCCAGAGCAGCTGCGTGAGCTGGCGGCGAGAATCAGCGCGTGACCGAACCGACGAGGACCCAGGCGTGAGCTCGCTGACGACCGAGCTGGCCCCGGCCAAGCTCAACCTGTGCCTGTTCCTCGGTCCCGTGCGCGCCGACGGCCGGCACGAGCTGGTGACCGTGTTCGACTCGCTGACGCTGTTCGACGGACTGGAGGTCGTCTCGGCGGACGCCGACGGCGTCGTGTGCGACGGCGTCGAGGGACCCAACCTGGTTGAGGCGGCGCTCGCCGGGCTGCGCGCCGCCGGGTGGGACGCACCGCCGGTGAGCGTGCGGATCCGGAAGCGGATCCCGGTCGCGGCGGGGATGGGCGGCGGCTCGGCCGACGCCGCCGCGGTCCTGCGCCTGGCTCCCAGGCTGGCGCCGATCGACGAGGCACGTCTGGAGTCGATCGCGGCGCAGCTCGGCGCCGACGTGCCGAGCCAGCTGCGCCCCGGGGCCAGCCTGGGCACCGGCGCGGGCGAGGTGGTGCGGTCGCTGGCGCCGCTGGCGACCTACGGCGTGCTGGTGCTGCCCCAGCCCTACGGACTCTCGACCGCCGACGTATACGCCGAGGCCGATCGGCTCGGCCTGCCGCGGTCGGCCGCCGAGCTCGAATCGCTGCGCGGCGAGCTGGAGCAGGCGCTTGCCGGTCCCGTCCCGAGCGTGCCGGAGCGCATGGTGACCAACGACCTGGAGCGAGCCGCTCTGTCGCTGGAGCCGGGGATCGCCGAGGCCCTGCGGCTCGCGCGGGAGGCGGGCGCCGACCACGCGCTGCTGTGCGGCTCGGGCCCGACGGTCGTCGGCGTGTTCGGCGGGCGTGACGGCCCCGAGCTGGCCCGCGCCGCCGCCTGGCGCCTGGCTCCGTCCCATCCCGGCGCGGTCGCCGCCGAGCCGGTCCTGGCGCGCGGGATCGGGTGATCGCGACCTGCGGGTGCGCCACAATCACCGCTGAGCACAGTGAGCAACACAACCGTCACCTACGTCGTCGGAGCCGGCTGTGCCGTGATCGGACTGGTCGCCTTCTGCACGCTGATCCTGGTGCCGGCGCTCACGGCCTACCGGCGGCCGTTCGAGCGGATCGCCGTCGTGGTGCTGTCGGTCTACGTGCTGGCGGCGCTGGTCGGAGTCGGGATCCTGGTCGGCGCGCTCGTGATCCTCGAGTGGCCGCGCGTGTTCTGAGCTGCGCAGCGGCGGCGGCCGCGCCGTGACCGGGGCGCCCGATGGCATCGGGCGCGGACGGGTCACGCCGGACCTCGACTCGCTTGCGGCGATCACCGACGCCGTCGAGGCCGGAGCCGGCCTTCCGGAGATCCTCCGCGCCGCCGCGCGCGCGCTGGACGCGAGCCTGGTCCTGATCGATCGCTCGGCGAGCGTGCTCGCCGTCGCGGCTCGGTCTCCGGCGGACGAGCGCTCGCTGCTGCGCGGCGCCGAGGACGTGACGACCCTGGAGCTGAGGGTCGCCGAGTCGCCGGTCGGCCAGCTGCGGATGCGCACGCGCGAGCGGACCCCGGACGGCGCTCTGCTGCGGCTCGTCACGACCCTGATCGCGTCCGAGGTCGAGCGGGTCCGTGCGCCGGAGCGGGCCTCGGAGGAGGCGGCGGCCGGCTTCCAGCGCGCGGTGCTGGCCGGCGAGATCTCGGATCGTGAGGAGATCGTGGCGCGCGGCCGGGATGTCGGCTGCGATCTCGCGGCCGGCGCCAGCGTCGCCGCGGTGCGCGCGCATCCCCGCGCACCCACCGAGATGGACTGGCGGCGGCGGCTGCTGGCGGTCGCCCGGCGGGGGGGGCGCGCGGTCGCGCCGGGCGCGATCGCGGCGCCCGTGCAGGGCGAGGGCGGCCAGGTGGTGCTGCTCGTCCCCGATGCCGACGGCGAGGCGGGCCGGCGCGTCGCGGCGGCGGTCCTGCGTGAGCTGGAGGCGGCGCTGCCGGGGTTCGCGTTCGCGCTCGGTCGCAGCCGTCGCGCCCAGGATCCGCTTGAGCTGCCACGAGCCCGGGACGAGGCGCTGCTGGCGCTCAACGTGGTCGAGGGCGATGCCGAGCGCTCGGTGCTCGCCTATGAGGAGACCGGCACCTACCAGCTGCTGCTTCCGCACATGCGCGATCCGGCCGAGCTGCGCCGGTTCTACGAGGAGACGGTGCGCCCGCTGGTCGCATACGACGAGCAGTACGAGACCGATCTGCTCGGGACGCTGGCGACGTTCCTGGACTGCGACGCGAACGTCAACGCGACGGCGGCCCGGCTCATCACCCATCGCCACACGATCCGGTACCGCTTCGAGCGCGTGCGCGAGCTGACCGGGCTTGACGTGTCCTCGACCGATGGGCGCGAGAAGCTGTCGCTGGGGCTCAAGGCGATGCGCGTGCTGGGGATCGCCGCCCCGCGCGGACCGGCGACCGAGCCGGGCGCGGGCGCCGGTCGGGTTCGGCGCTGAGGGCATCCCATCGGGGCGTTCGGATGTCCGGTCCGGGGCTGTCAGAATGGTCCGACAGGTCTCACGAGCGGCCTCGGGAGCACGATCCTTTGTTGCCAGATCGAATGATCCGCCGGGACGGCGGAGGATGGAGGCGGGCGTGAGCGGCGCCGCCGTTGACGCGCCCCTGGCGCGGATGGTGGCCGTCGTCGAGCGTGACGGCGGGCGCGATGAGGTGGCGATCGAGGAGCCGCTTGAGATCCGCGTCGACAAGGCTGCGCTCACGGTCACGATGCGCACCCCGGGGCACGATGAGGAGCTCGCGCTCGGATTCCTCTACACCGAGGGCCTGATCAGCGAGCCCCACCGCGCCGGTCCGACCGCCGATCTCGCCGCCAACATCGTCGAGGTGGAGGGTCCGCTGGTGCGCGATCCGGGCCGCCGCTCGTTCTACACGACGTCGTCGTGCGGCGTTTGCGGCAAGGGCGCGCTGGAGGAGGTGGCGGTGAGAGCGCCGCGGTCCCGGCCCGGGCCGCTCGTCGACCGTGCACTGCTCGCGGACCTGCCCCGCCGCCTGCTTCAACCCGGCTTCGAGCGGACCGGCGGCGTGCACGCGACGGGCCTGTTCGACGCCTCCGGCCAGCTGCTGGTCGTGCGCGAGGACGTCGGCCGCCACAACGCGATGGACAAGGTCGTGGGGCGGGCGCTGCTCGACGGGCTGCTGCCGCTGCATGGACGGATCCTCTGCGTGAGCGGCCGGCTGTCGTTCGAGCTGGTCCAGAAGGCGGCCATGGCGGGCGCCCCGATCCTGGTCGGAGTCGGCGCGCCGAGCTCACTCGCGATCGAGCTCGCGGCCGACCGCGGGCTCACGCTGGGCGGGTTCGCGCGGCGCGGACGCGTGAACATCTACGCGGGAGCCGAGCGGGTCCGGGGGTAGCCGGGCGGGTGCGGGGGCCGGTCAGGAGCCGAGGCGGTCGCCCGGCCGCGACCGCTGCACGGGGACCGGCTGTCGCCGCTTGCGTCGTCGGTCAGGAGGCGAGGCGGTCGCCCGGCCGGGACCGCTGCGCGATCAGGACCCCCGCGCGGCGCCGGGCCGACGCCGGGATCGCGCGGCCCACCAGCGAACGGTGCTCGACGACCCACCGGTAGCCGCGGTCGGCCGGGCCCGGGATCAGCCGCAGCAGCGCCGCCGGCAGGCGGCCGTGCGGCAGCAGCTCCAGCACGGCGGGGAGCGCTGCTCCCGCCGACAGCCTCGTGCCGTCCGGCCCGACCAGGTGCCAGGAGGCCTCTCTGCGATACGGCGCGAGGTCGGCGAGCAGGGCGTCGGCTCGTGGCGTGCCGAGCGCGACCGGCGCGAGCAGCCGGGCGCGATCACGGCGCAGAAGCAGAGCCACCGACCAGCGGCACAGGCCGCAGCCGCCGTCGTAGACGACCGACCATCGCCCGCAGGTGCCCGTGGAGCCGTCGGACGGGCTCGTGCGGCTGCCCGCGCCCGTGGGGCCGTCGCCCGTGCGAGCGGGCGACGGCGCGTCGGTCTGCTCGGAGCCGCTCATCGTGCTCGGGTAGGATCGCGCGCCATGCCCGTCGGGATCATCACGGGGTCTGGAACGCACGCCCTGCCGGGATTCCAGCTGGCCGAGGTGGTGACCGTCCAGACGGCGTTCGGGGCCGCGCAGGTCTCGCGCGGTCGGCTCGCCGGGGTCGACGCCCTGCACGTCTCCCGCCACGGCGCCGGTCACGCCCGCCTCTCCAACCACGTGACCCACCGCGCCAACATCCGCGCCCTGGCCGATCTCGGCGCCGAGGCCGTGCTCGCCGCGACGGTGTGCGGCGCGGTGGACCCGAACCTGGAGCTCGGGTCGCTGGTCGTCTTCGACGACCTGCACTTCCCGTCCAACCGCCTGCCGGACGGTTCGCTGTGCACCTTCTTCATCGAGCCCGGGGGAGGCGACCGCGGCCACTGGGTGCTGCACGGAGGGCCGTTCTCGCCCGGCGTCCGGGCGGCGCTGCTCGGCGCGGCGGCCGGAGCGGGCCACCCGGCGCGCGACGGCGGGACCTACGGCCACGTGGACGGTCCCCGTTTCAACACTCCCAGCGAGATCGCGCAGCTGGCCGCCTGCGGCGTGGTCGCGGTCAGCCAGACGGCGGGTCCCGAGACGGTCCTGTGTGGCGAGCTCGCGCTCCCGTACGGGCTGGTCGGGTTCGTCACCGACTACGCCAACGAGGTCGTGCCCGGCGAGCCCACGCCGGTCGCGACCCTGTCGGAGCTGATCGCCGCGAGCACGTCGATCCTGGCCGATGTGCTCACGACGGCGGCCGCCGCGGTCGCCGCGCGCGCGCCGGTGGCGAGCGGAACCGTGCTGCGGATGGGCGCCGGCTGAACGCCGTGGCAGCGGCGCCGTCGGTCGTGCTGGTCGGGCTCTGCGACGCGCGGGAGGCGGCAGCGGGCGACGCGCAGCAGGCTGCAGCGGGCGACGCGCAGCAGGCGGCAGCAGGCGATGCGCGGGAGGCGGCAGCGGGCGACGCGCAGCACGTGGCAGCGGGCGACGCGCAGCAGGCGGGAGCGGGCGAGCTCGCTCGCCTGCTCGG
>JAJZWB010000197.1 GCA_021846845.1 Actinomycetes bacterium
CGACGGCCGCGTGGGTCGGCTCGGCGCTGCTTCCGTCGCCTCCGGTCCCGGTGCCGGCGATGGGACTGCTCGCGGCCGTGGCGACGCTGCTGCTGCCGCGGGTGGGCTGGGGCGCCGTGACGGCGGCGCTGTGCCTGGCCGCCGTCCTGGAGGGTCGCTCCGGCGCGGCGCCCGCGATCGCGGCGGCGCTTCTGGTCGCGGTCGCGCTGGCGCCCGCGCGGCCTGCCATCTGGCCCCTGGCGGCCGGAGCTCCGGCGCTCGGCCTGCTGGGGATCGCCGGCCTGGCCGGCGTATGGCCGGCGCTCGCCGCGCGCGCAGGGTCGGCGTGGCGACGGGCGGTGCTCGGCTGCGCGGGCTGGCTGTGGCTGCTGCTTGCCGGGTTGATGTCGGGGCGCCAGCTCTACCTGCCCCGCCTGCCGGGCGCCCCCGCCGCCGACATCTGGACGGGGTCGCTGGCTCAGTTCGTCGATCGCCTGGCTCCGGCGATCGTGCGATCGGGGTCGCTGGCCCCGGCGCTCGTCTGGGCCGGTGCGGCCGCGATCCTCCCGTGGCTGGTCCGCGGCCGCTGGCCGGCCCTCGACGTGGTGCGGGCGGTGGTGTGGGCGGCGCTTCTGGTCTCGGCCACCGGGGTGGCGCTGCAGGCGGCGCACGCATCCGCGCCCGTCGGCCCGGCGCCCGGCGCGGCGGTGGGCGGCGTGGCCGCCGCAGCGGTCGCGCTCGCCCCCCTCGGGGCTCGTCGCTGGCGTCAGGCGTTGCAATCCGGAGGCACCGCCGCGAGACTTCCGTAGCATGGAACCCCCCCAGGGGGCGTCCCATGAGTGTGCTCAGGAGCATTGAGAGCAAGATCGCCGGCCTCGTAGAGGGCACGTTCAGCCGTGCCTTCCGCTCCGAGGTGCGCCCGGTCGAGATCGCGCGCAAGCTCGCGCGGGAGATGGACGAGCACCGCAAGATCGCGCTGCGCGCGACCTATGTGCCCAACGAGTACGTCGTCTATCTGTCGCCGAGCGATCGGGAGCGGTTCGCCGACCACGAGGACGCGCTGATCTCAGAGCTCGCCGGCTATCTGCTGGAGCACGCCCGCAACGAGCGCCTCGTGCTCCCCGCGCGGCCGGTGATCGAGTTCGAGACCGACGAGCGGCTCGGGCTGGGCGAGTTCGGGATCGAGACACGGGTGAGCCCGCATGACGCCGAACCGGATCCCCACGACGACCGCCGTGCGGATCCGTATGACGACCGCCGAGCGGAGCTCTATGACGACCGCCGAGCGGAGCTCTATGACGACCGCCGAGCGGAGCGCGCGGCGCGTTCCTCCGACGATCAGCTCCACGGCGGTCGGGAGCAGCCGCCCGCGGCACCGCTGCCGCGCTGGGAGCAGGCGGCCTCGGGGCGGACGATGGTCGAGTCCGCCGCCGAGAGGCTCTCGGAGCCGCCGCGGGAGACCGCCCGCGCCCGCAACGCGACCGCGCTGTTGATCGTGGGCGGCAGGCGGATCGTCGTCGGCCCGTCGGGAGCCGCGATCGGCCGCAGCCGCCGGTGCGAGGTGGTCCTCGACGACCCCAACGTCTCACGCAGCCACGCGGAGGTCCGTCCGCGCGGCGGGGCCTGGGTGCTCGCCGATCTCGGCTCGACCAACGGGTCGCGCCTCAACGGGCGCCGCCTCGACGGTCCTGAGGTGCTTCGGCGGGGCGACGAGATTCAGCTCGGCGCCACGCGGCTGACGTTCGAGCTGGAGTAGTGCAAGTGGCGCTGCAGCCAGTCTCGGTCGCGCTCAAGTACGGCTTCCTCGTCGTGCTCTACCTGTTTCTCATGTGGGTCGTGTGGAGCACGACGCGGGACCTGCGCCGCGGCCGCGGCGGTCGGACGCTGCCGGCCGTCGGACCGGCGCCCGGGGACACCGGCATGTACGACGCGTCGGAGGCGCTCGCCGCGCCGGAAGTGGACGATTTCGAGCCGCGGCTCCTGGTGGAGCGCGCCGCAGGACACGAGCCGGGGATCGCCTATGACCTTATGGACGGGGCCACGCTCGGCCGCGGCGATGTCGAGATCCGGCTCGACGATCCGTTCGCGTCGGCGCAGCACGCGCGCATCAGTCGGCAGGGCCGCGTGCTGGTGATCGAGGATCTCGGCTCGACCAACGGCACGTATCTCAACGAGGAGCCGCTGTCGGGTCCCCAGCCGCTGTACGACGGCGACCGGATCCGCATCGGCGAGAGCGAGTTCTCCTACCTTCAGTGACCCTGGACGAGCACCGGACCCGACCTGGACACTGACAGCCATGCTTCGCGCCGCCGACATGATCTGGAGGACCGACACCGGTCGCCAGCGCAAGGACAACGAGGACAGCGCATTCGTGCGCGCGCCGCTGTTCGCGGTCGCGGACGGGATGGGCGGCGCGCAGTCCGGAGAGGTCGCCTCGGCGCTCGCGGTGCAGGAGCTGCAGCGGCGCGACCTGCCCGCCGAGGGCAGCGCCGAGGAGCGGCTGGTGGCGCTCATCCAGGCGGCCAACCGCAGGATCTACGAGCTCTCCCACGCCGGGCACGAGCATGCCGGGATGGGTACGACCCTGACCGCCGTCTGCGTCGTGGAGGACGGGATCGCGGTCGCGCACGTCGGCGACAGCCGCGCCTACATCTACCGCGACGGGGAGCTCGTGCGCCTGACCGAGGACCACTCGCTGGTGGAGGAGCTGGTGCGGCAGGGCAAGCTCACGGAGGCGCAGGCCGCCGAGCACCCGCAGCGCTCGATCATCACGCGGGCGCTCGGGATCGAGCCGGAGGTGGAGGTGGACACCTGGACCTATCCCGCCCGCGACGGCGACGTCGTGCTCGTCTGCTCAGACGGGCTGACGTCGATGATCGACGAGCAGCGGATCGCTGCGATCCTGGCATCGGAGCACGACCTGGAGGGCGCCGGGGAGGGTCTGGTCTCCGCCGCCAACGAGGCGGGCGGGCGCGACAACATCACCGTGATCCTGTTCCGGCTGCAGGAGGCGGGCGATGCGCCGGTGGAGCAGCCGACCGAGGTGGCGCTCGGCGCGGCCGCGTTCCAGCCAGCGATCGCCGAGGACCGGCCGCCCCGCGATGGCGCCGGCGAAACGGGACGGTCCGGTGATCGGGGGCGGGACGGGGGGCGCGGGGCGACCGCCGAGCCTGCGTCCTCGTCGGCGGCCGTCCTGACCGCGGCCGACCCGGAGAGCGCCGGCTCCCGCCAGCGACCGCGGCTCGCGCGCACCCAGGGCCGCCGGGTCGAGCACCCGCCGCCGGGGCGCCACTCGCAGCGCTACATCAAGACCGTCTCCGCGCTTGCGGCGCTTGCGGCCGTGCTGTTCCTGGTGGGCGGCGGCGCCTACCTCGCCAGTCGCGAGTACTTCTTCGTCGGCACCAACTCGGCCGGGATCGTCACGGTCTACCGCGGCTTCCCGTACGACCTCCCGCTTGGGATCCACATGTACGAGCAGGTCTACGTGTCGGGCGTTCCGATCGCCGCGGTCCCGGCCGACCGGCGCGCGCGCCTGCTCGACCATCAGCTTCGCTCCCAGGCGAGCGCGATCGCGCTCGTCCAGGCCGCCGAGCTGGGCCGCATCAGTCCATGAGCGCGCGCAACCGGGAGCTGCTGGCGCTGGTCCCGTCCGCGCTGCTCGTCACCGCAGGCTTCGCCGGAGTGTTCATCCAGAGCCAGAACAGGCTCTCGAACGTCTCGCTGACGTACGGGGCGATCTTCCTGGGGCTGTGCCTGGCGACGCATCTCCTGATCCGCTTCAGGCTTCCCGACGCCGATCCGTACCTGTT
>JAJZWB010000198.1 GCA_021846845.1 Actinomycetes bacterium
CGGCTTAAGGTGCGGCGCTGTGGTGCTCGACGTCGCCGGTCAGACGACCGGCGCGCTGATCCTCAGCGCGGGGGGCATCGTCGCCGGGGTCGCCACCGCCGCCACCGGCGTGGCGGACTGGACCGTCAGCGACGGGCGCGACCGCCGTGTCGGCCTGCTGCACGGGGTGCTGCAGACCGTCGCCCTGCTGACCGTCAGCACCTCCGTGGCACTGCGCCTCCTGGACGCCCTCCTGCCGGGGCAGGTTCTGAACGCTGCCGGGCTTGGGATCTCCGCGGCGTCGGCGTACCTGGGCGGCCACCTCGTCCTCGGACGAGGAGTGATGGTCGACCACACGGCATGGACGCGGGGGCCGCGCACCTGGACCCGGACCGTAGAGGTTGCGGAGCTGAGCGAGGGTCAGGCCAAGGCCGTTCCGCTGGAGGGGCGCGAGGTGCTGGTATCGATGATCGACGGAACCGTGGCGGTGATCGAGAACGCCTGCAGCCACGCGGGGGCGCCCCTCTCCCTGGGGACGATCGAGGGCGGCGTCGTCAGGTGCCCGTGGCACGGATCCTGCTTCCGTCTCAGGGACGGAGCGGTGGTCAAGGGCCCCGCCAGCCATCCGCAGCCGATGCTGGACGCACGCGTGCGCGACGGCTGGGTCGAGGTGCGCGGCCGAGGGCGCTGGTAGCCCCTGGCACGGCGCCCGGCTGGGGCCGAAATCCATCGGCCCCAGCCGGTTGCAACCCCTCTGCAACCGGTGATCCAGTCACTCGGCGGTGAACCGGTCCTGTAGCGTCGGGCCACAAGTCTGTGTCTGACACACGGTGTGTCAGACAGCAACGATGCCTGCAAGTGAGGCTGGATGACACAGCTGGGATTCGTGTTGGATCAGAGTCGGTGCTTCGGCTGTCATGCATGCACGGTCGCATGCAAGACCGAGCACGGAATGGAGCTCGGGGTCTTCAGGACGTGGGTGAAGTACATCGAGCGAGGTGAGTTCCCCGACGTGCGGCGCCACTTCTCGGTGATGCGCTGCAACCACTGCACCGACGCGCCGTGCGTGGAGATATGCCCGGTGCAGGCGCTGTACAAGCGTGAGGACGGCATCGTGGACTTCGACCCGAGCCGCTGCATCGGATGCAAGGCGTGCCTGAACGCATGCCCATATGACGCGCTGCACATCGATCCCAATTCTCACACCGCCGCCAAGTGCAACTTCTGCGCGCACCGTGTGGACGAGGGGCTCAAGCCCGCGTGCGAGGTCGTCTGTCCCGCGGAGGCGATCATCTCAGGCGATCTGGACGACCCGGATTCGGAGGTCAGCCGGATCCTCGGCTCGCTGGCATCGGCGGTCCGGGCTCCCGAACAGGGGACCGGCCCCAACGTCTTCTACATCGGAGCCGACCACGCCAGCCTCAACCCGATGCTGGTCAAGGACGCCGGCGCCTACCTGACGGCGGAGGTCCATCCGACGCAGCGGCAGAAGCTGCTTCCGATGGCCGAGACGGCGCCCGCCACGGCGATGTACGACATTCCCCATCCGGCCCCTTGGGGATGGCGGGTCTCCAGCTACTTCCTCTCAAAGGGAGTGGCCGCCGGCGCGATGATGATCGCCCTTCTCCTCCTTCTCCTGCACCCACACGGCTCGAGCCTGGCCGATGTGATTCCGGGCCTGCTGGCGCTTGGCGGGATTGCCGTCACGGGGGTCTTCCTGGTGTGGGACCTCAAGCGGCCCGCGCGCTTCTACTACCTGTTCACCCGTCCGCAGTGGCGATCGTGGCTGGCGCGTGGGGCGCAGTGCATCAACCTCGCGGGGCTCGTGGCGACGGTCTTCACCGTCGCGGCGGTGCTGGGCTGGACCGAGGTGAGGGATGTGACGCGGTGGCTTCTGCTTCCCGCCGGCGCCCTCCTCGCGGGCTACACGGCGTTCCTGTTCAACCAGTGCGAGGGGCGCGATCTGTGGCAGAGCCCGCTCCTGCTCCCACACACGCTGGTGAACGCGCTGATCGCCGGCGCCGGCGCGCTCGGTCTGATCGCCCCGTTCACAGCTGCACCGGTGAAGCTGAGCCACGCGATCGGGTACGTGCTGCTGGGCGGCCTGGCGGTCAGCGCGGCGATCATGGCGCTTGACCTGTTCGGCCGTCACCAGACCCAGCAGGCCGAGCGCGCCGCCAAGAACCTGTACAGGGGGCAGTTTGCGCGCCGGTACTGGCTCGGCGGAGTGTTCACAGGCCTGGTGGCGCCGATCGGGCTCGCGGCCGCCTATCTGGCCGCCGGAGGCGCGGCGTTTCTGGCCGCCTCGTCGGTGCTGGCCCTGATCGGACTCTGGTTCTACGAGGACGCCTGGGTGCGTGCCGGCCAGAGCGTTCCCCTGAGTTGACGCGCGACGGCCGACGTCGCGGCCCTGAAACCGAAGGAGAGCTTTCCCATATGAGCGGTGGCATCGAACGCAAGGGAGCCCGGCGACCGAACTACGGTTACCGTGATCGAACCCTCTTGGCACACCCACCCGTGGAGCGGTGGGACGACTGGACCGAGACCGACCCGGCAGCGTGGCCCAGGAAGGTGAAGCGGTCCTACATGCTGGTGCCGACCGTCTGCTTCAACTGCGAGTCGGCGTGCGGACTGCTCGCCTACGTGGACCGCGAGACGTTCGAGATCCAAAAGCTCACCGGGCACCCCAACCATCCGGGCAGCCGCGGGCGAAACTGCGCCAAGGGCCCGGCGACGATCAACCAGGTCAACGACCCCGAGCGGATCCTCCACCCGATGCGTCGAAAGGGCGCCCGCGGCGGAGGCGGCTGGGAGCGGGTGAGCTGGGACCACGTGCTCGACACCTTCGCCGAGCGCATGCACGCGTCCTTCTCCCAGGGTCGTCCCAACGACGTCTGCTACTTCGTGGGGCGCCCCGGCGAGGACGGGTTCGCCGATCGCTTCCTGGAGACCTGGGGCGCGGACGGCCACAACTCCCACACCAACGTGTGCTCCGCCGGCGGGCGGGCGGGCTACAGCTTCTGGCAGGGCACCGATCGTCCGTCGCCGGACTACGAGAACGCCAGGTTCATGCTGCTGTGCTCGGCCCATCTGGAGTCCGGGCACTACTTCAACCCCCACGCGCAGCGACTGGTCGAGGCCCAGCAGAAGGGTGCGAAGATCGCGGTCATCGACCCGCGCCTGTCCAACACGGCATCGCGCGCCGACTACTGGCTGCCGACGTGGCCCGGGACGGAGGCGGCGGTGCTCCTGGCGATCGCCAAGGTCCTGCTCGACGAGGATCTCTTCGACCGGCGCTTCGTGCGCGACTGGGTCAACTGGCGCACCTATCTTGCCCACCGCGCCCCGGACGACGAGCCGACGTTCGACAACTTCATCGCCGCGCTCAAGGCGGAATACGCCCGCTACACCCCCCAGTTCGCCGAGCGGGAATCCGGCGTTCCGGCGTCGACCATCGTCCAGGTGGCGCGCGAGATCGCCGCCGCGGCGCCGGCCGTCTGCACGCACATCTGGCGCGCGGCCGCGGCCGGGAACCTCCACGGCTGGCAGATCACGCGCTCGATGTGGCTGCTCAACGTCCTGACGGGCTCGATCGGCACGCGCGGGGGCGTGTCGCCCAATGCATGGAACAAGTTCATCCCCGCGCCGTGGCGCAAGCCGCCGGCCCACGGTCAGTGGAACGAGATGTCCTGGCCGCTCGAGTACCCGCTGGCCCACAACGAGATGAGCTTCCTGTACCCGCACTTCCTGCACGACGGTCGCGCGCGGCAGCCGGTGCTGTTCACGCGGGTGCTGAACCCGATCTGGA
>JAJZWB010000199.1 GCA_021846845.1 Actinomycetes bacterium
GCGGCGCATGGCACGACCGATGGTGGACGGCCACGCGTCAAGGACCCGTTCAGGAACGCCGGTCGGGCATCAAGATGTTGTGAAGGGCGCGCTCCGATGAGCGCTGGGACGGGGAGCCGGCCCCCTGGTCAGTGTGAGCGGCCGGCCCGGCGATACGTCCGGGACCGCTTAGAGCCCGACCTGGGAGCCCGTCACCACGGTGCGCTCAGGCGGCAGCCTGAACTGATCCACCGGGCTGGCGGAGTTGCGAGCCATCGCGATGAACATCCGCTTGCGCCAGCTGACCATTCCGGGGCTGTCGCTGAGCATGATCGTCATCCGTGAGATGAAGTAGTGAGCGTGCTCGAGGTCGAAGTTGCGATCCAGGTAGCCCTGCTTGCGCGCCGCGACGAGTGCCGCCGGCACGTTCTGGGTGTCGTGGTAGCCGACGTGCACGGTCAGGTGCACGATCTTGAAGAGGCCCGAGCCGAGCGTCTCGGCGACGAACCGGTCGGGAGGGTCCACGTGGGGGATCGACACCGGATCCAGCGACACGATCAGAACCTTCTGGTGCAGCGCGTGGCTGTGCTCCACCTCCGCGCGCATCGCCAGGGGCGTGGTCGTCTTGCCAGGGTTGAGGAAGATCGCCGTTCCGGGGAGCCGCACGATCGGCGGGTCGATCTCCCTGACGCCGTCGAGGAACTCGGTCAGCGAGCCCTCCGTCTCGGTCCGGTTGCGAGTCAGGAGGTCTCGTCCGCGGCGCCAGGTGACCATCACCGTGGCCGTGGTCAGGCCGACGAGCAGCGGCAGCCAGGCGCCGTGGGTCACCTTCGTGAGGTTGGAGGTGAAGAACGCCAGCTCGACGGTGTAGAAGATCCCGCCCAGCACGACCGTCTTCGGCCACGAGAGGTGCCAGAGCGAGCGGGCGACGGCGATGAACAGCGTGGTGTCGCACAGGAAGGTGCCGGTGACCGCGACCCCGTAGATGTCGGCCAGGTGCCCGGCGCTGCGGAACACCAGCACGAGCGCCACGACGCCGGCGCACAGCAGCCAGTTGATGATCGGGACGTAGATCTGGCCCTCAAGCTCGGACGTGTGGCGGATCTTCAGCCGTGGCAGGAAGCCGAGCTGGACGGCCTGCTTGGCGACCGAGAAGGAGCCGGTCAGAGCGGCCTGCGAGGCGATGATCGTCGCGGCGGTCGCGAGGAACACCATCGGTAGCTGTCCCCAGCTCGGCACCAGCTGGAAGAACGGGTTGAAGTTCGAGGAGCGCACGCTCGCCGGGTGGCCGAGGATCAGCGCGCTCTGGCCAAGGTAGGAGAGCAGCACCGCGGGGAGCACGATCGAGAACCACGTCAGCCGGATCGGGCCGGCGCCGAAGTGGCCGCGGTCCGCGTACAGCGCCTCGCCGCCGGTCACGCACAGCACGACCGCCCCCAGCGTGAGCCACGCGTCGACGCCGTGATCGATCATGAACCTGGCGCCCCACACCGGGGAGAGGCCCTGGATCACGCCTGGATGCTGGACGACCTCCTTGGCGCCGAGCACGGCGATCGTGGCGAAGAAGATCAGGATCACCGGCCCGAACATCCATCCGACCGCGCCGGTGCCGAACCGCTGGACCGCGAACAGGCTGACCAGGATCACCAGTGAGATCGGGACCACTAGGTGCGCGAGGCTCGGCGTCGCGACCTCCAGCCCGCTCACGGCCGAGGTCACGGAGATCGCCGGCGTCACCATCCCGTCGCCCAGGAACAGCCCTGCTCCGATCAGGCCGATGGTCAGCAGCATCGCCGCACGTGGGACCTTGTGGCGCTGCAGCAGCGCCCCGAGCGCCATCACGCCGCCGTCGCCCCGGTTGTGGGCGCGCATGATCAGGAAGGCGTACTTGGCCGAGACCTCCAGGATCAGCGCCCAGAAGATCAGCGATGCGATGCCGTAGACGCCGGCGACGTTCGGATGCGCGGCGTTGGCGTGCTGGCTGAAGATCGTCTGCTCGGTGTACAGCGGGCTGGTCCCCAGGTCGCCGAACACGACCCCGAGCGCACCGAGCCCGAGCACCACCCTCCCGGCATGGGCGACGACGTCTCGATCCTCATCGGCCGCTGCCCTGATCTTGTCCGAGGGCCCGGTCTGCCTGCGCGGGACGGGCTTGACCGGCCAGTTGCCGAGCTTGTGAGCGGCCTCGTTGAAGTTCCGGCGCATCCCGGTCCGGCGCGGCTCGCTCGACGGGGGCGCCTCACCGGGGGCGATCGGGTGACCGGATGCGGGGCTCATCGTGAGGGCTCCGTGGCGCGGGTCATCGCCGCCCCGCTGCCCGCAGGGATGCATGAGCCACTGTCTGTGGTGTGATTCCCGGTCCGGTGCCGGAGTCGCTCGCTGTCCACGGCATGCCTCCTGGACGGCAGCTTACCGGTAGCGCGGGCGGCAGGCGGGCCGGATTTGGGCGCGAGCCGCCGGCGGAGGCCCTTCGCGAGCCCGGCGCGCCTCATGCCTCCGGCCCGCCCGTTCGGGGCGCGGTCGGGCGTGCCGGCTGGGTGCGCGGTCGGGCGTGCCGGCTGGGTGCGCGGTCGGGTGTGACGGCTGGGTGCGCTTCAACCGGCGAACCGGTAGCCGACCCCGGGATCGGTGCGGATCAACCTGTGCCCGCCGCCACCGTCCGCGGTGCCGTCGGCGTCGGGCGGCTCGATCTTGCGGCGCAGGTTGGCGATGTGCGTTCTCAGCACCTGCGTGTCCTGCGCATAGCCGGAGCCCCACACGGAGACCAGCAGCTCCCGATGGGTCATCAACCGGCCTCGGTTGCGCACCAGGAGCCGCAGCAGGTCGAACTCGATCGGGGTGAGATGGACCGGCTCTCCGCCCAGCGTGACGGTCCGCGAACCGAGGTCGACGGTCAGCTCGCCGGCCACGATCACCGGCTCGTCCCGCTCGGGACCGACCCGGCGAAGGCTCGCCTCCAGCCTCGCGATCAGCTCCCGAGGACCGAAGGGCTTGGTCACGTAGTCGTCGGCGCCGGCCGCGAGCGCTCTCACCTTGGCGTCCTCGTCCCCGACCGCGGATAGGACGATCAGCGGCATCTCGGACCACTCCCGCAGGCGCTGGCACAGCGCGATCCCGTCGATGTCGGGCAGGACCAGATCGATGATCGCAGCGCTCGGTCTCGACACCGCCGCCACGTCGAGCGCCTCCTCGCCGGTGCTTGCCGGCAGCGCCTCGTAGCCCGCGTCGCGGAGGATCACGCGCAGCGCGCGGAGGATCTGGGGCTCGTCGTCGCAGACGAGCACCCGTGGCCGGGTGGCGGTGCTCATCTCGGGCGCCTCGGATCGCCGGTGCGGGAAGCGGCCTCGGGAGAGCCCGCTGCGTCGCGCGCGGCGCGACCCGATGCCGCTTCCGGCTCGGGGACCGCGCCCGCTGACGCGGCGTCCGGCTCGGGGACCGCGCCCGCTGACGCGGCGTCCGGCTCGGGGACCGCGCCCGCTGACGCGGCTTCCGGCTCGGGGACCGCGCCCGCTGAAGCGCCGTCCGCTACAGCGGCGCCGGCCTGCCAGGCGCCGGCCTGTCCACGGACCTGCGCGGGACCCGCGTGCCAGGCTCCCTCGCTCGCGACGAGCGGCAGCGACACCGCGAAGGTCGTCCCCTCTCCCGGCCGCGAGCGGACAGAGATATCGCCGCCGTTGGCCTCCACGAAGCCCTTGACGATCGCCAGCCCCAGGCCGGACCCGTTCCACGAGCGCGAAGCGCTGCGGC
>JAJZWB010000200.1 GCA_021846845.1 Actinomycetes bacterium
GCCTGCAAGGGCGCAGCCTGTTTGACTATCTCGCCGACGTGCTCACCCACCACGCCCGCGGCGCACCAGTCCCCCTCCTGGCTTGAGTCCGTGGCGGCGCAGCCGCCCCGACCCACTGAACGCTTACTGCTTTCCGAGCAGATCCAGGAACTTCTCGACCGTCCTGCGGTCCCGGCCGGGCGCGGCCCACACGAGCCGGCCGGTGTCGTGGTCCACTACGACGGTCAGGTATCGCTGGCCTTTGCGGATCGAGATCTCGTCCACCCCGATTCGGGTAAGCCCCGAGCACAGGTCGCGCGTGGCGAGCGCCTCGTCGCTGACCCGCCGGCAAATCCAGCCGACCGTCCGCCAGGCGATCCGCATCAGCTCAGAGACTGCGGTCTTGGAAGCCTGCACCGTCAGCCACGCGACCTGGTCCTCGAACTGGCGAGTGAACGCGGAATCGTGCCGCGCCCACGGAACAGCCGCGACGACCACGCCGTGACGCTTGCAGCTGACCCTGGGCGCGTCGGCCTCGAGGTAGGCGAGCATGGTCCCGACATCCAGCGTCCGCCATCTGCGGCGGCCCTCACCGAGGTCATAGCCGGGGCAGCGCCGCCGGCAGTACGGGCAGCGATCCAGCTCCCGAGAGTGGGGACGGACCGACACCACAAGCCGCTCGTCGTTCTCGACGCAGACGTCCTCGACAACGGCTCGCTTCAACCCGAACGCCGTCTTCCATACGCTTGGTCTGCGCACGCCGCCACCGCCCTTCGTCGAGGTTCCACAGCTGTGAGAAGCCGGAACCGTAGGAGCACGGCGGCGTGCGCCTCCTCCTGCCCGGAGGTCGTGCGCTCCCAGCGCCCGACCTCCCCAGCCCAAAGCGCGGGCGGCGGCGGCTGTCAAGCAGCGCAAACCCCGACCTGAGCAGCCGAAACGTCTCGCGCACGGCGTGAGCCGCACGTCGCTGCTTGATCAGACGACGACGGCCGCGCTACCCCGCGACCGCGTTCACCTCACCCACGGAACGTGCAGGGGAGCCCAAAAAAGGGGCTCGAATCGCTCCGGTGCGCGGACGCCCACGCACCGAGGCGTCGTGACGCGACGATGCCGCCGAGGCCCGCGATGATGCTGATGGGCGGTGACGGGCTCGAACCGCCGACCCCGTGCTTGTAAGGCACGTGCTCTACCAGCTGAGCTAACCGCCCGCGCGCGGGCGATGCTAGCGACGGACGGCATCGCGCCACCGGCGCTTCGAGGCCCGAACCGGCGCACGTTGTACCGTGAGCGGAGATGCCTTTCGAATTCGACCCACAACGAGCGATGGAGCAGCTGCGTCGGCTCGCGGCCGACGCGCCCGCGCAGCTCACCGACGGCGTGGGGCGTCTGGTGCGGGAGGCCTCGCCCGAGCGCCTGGAGCAGATCATGCGCTCGCCCGCAAGATGGGCGCTGCTCGAGGGGATCTTCTGGCAGATGCCCAAGCGGCTGGACCACGAGCAGGCGCGGGGCGTGGAGACGGCCGTGCTGTGGACGATCACCGGCCGCCCCGACGGCGGCGCCGACAGCTGGATGCTGAGCGTGGTCGGCGGTTCCGCGCGGACGCAGCGCGTGGGGGCATCGACCCCCGACGCGAACCTCACGATCACGATGGACGGCGTCGAGCTGCTGCGGCTGGTGAGCGGCAACCTCGACCCGATGACCGCCTACCTGCAGGGACGGATCAAGCTCGAGGGGGACATCATGGTCGCCGCGAAGCTCTCCCAGATCTTCCGCATGCCGGGCGGCTCCGGCGACGGTCCGAGCACCGCCAACGGCGGCGGCGAGCTGAACGAGCCGCACTGAGCGCCCGCCGCGGCACCCCCGGGGGCACCGCGGGCGGTCCAATCAGGCGTCGGGGCACCGCGGCGAGCTCTGGGAGCACGCCTGAGACGCCTCTATGCTGGGACCGTGCCCGAGGGGAGTCAGGCGATCGAGCTGCGCGGGGTGGTCAAGCGCTACGGCGAGCTCGTCGCGGTCGCGGGTCTGGACCTGTCGGTGAAACCCGGCGTCTGCTTCGGGCTGCTGGGCCCCAATGGCGCCGGCAAGTCCACGACCATGCGGATGCTGACCGCACAGTCGATCGCGGACGAGGGCGAGATCGAGGTGCTCGGGCACAGGCTGCCCCGGGAGTCCAAGCAGGCACGGATGGCGATGGGCGTGGTCCCCCAACTCGACAACCTCGATGTGGACCTGACCTGCAGGCAGATCCTCGGCGTGTTCGCGCGCCTCTACAGGGTGCCTCGGGCGCAGCGGCCGTCCGCGGTGCAGCGCGCCCTGGAGATCGCGAACCTGACCGCGCGCGCCGACACGATCGTGCGCGACCTGTCCGGCGGGATGCGGCGGCGGCTGCTGATCGCCCGTGGCCTGATCCACCGTCCGCGGCTGGTGCTGCTTGACGAGCCGACCGTGGGGCTGGACCCGCAGGTTCGCCAGGAGCTCTGGACGCTGATCGACGGCCTGCGCGCCGAGGGCGTGACGGTGCTGATGTCGACGCACTACATAGAGGAGGCCGAGCGGCTCGCGGACACCGTCGCGGTGATGTCCGCCGGGCGGATCGTGGCGCAGGGAACCCCGGCCCAGCTGGTCGCCGCCCACGCGGGCCGCGAGGTTGTCGAGGTCTACGGCCCGCCTGCGCGGCTGGCGCAGATCGAGGCAGACGCGACGGCCAACGGCTGGCGGCACCGCCGCAGCGGTCCCGCCGTCGCCGTGCTCGGCGCCGAGGACCTGAACGGCGAGGCCCCGGAGGGCGTGCGCCGCCCCGCAAACCTGGAGGACGCGTTCGTGGCACTCACCGGGCAGAGCATCGAGTGACCGACACACCTGTCACGACCGTCTCCGCACCGGTGGCCGAGAGCGGGCCGCCGCGGGTTCGCCGGCTGGAGCCGGCCGCGCTGGCGGGCGTGATGACGCGGGATGTGGTCCTGTTCCGGCGCTACTGGAAGGCGACCACGTTCTCGTCGATCGTCCAGCCGGTCATCTACCTGCTTGCGTTCGGCCTCGGCTTCGGGACGCTGCTGCCCTCGGTCGACCATCAGAGGTACGTGCAGTACCTGGCCACCGGCGTGGTGGCGACCGCGGTTCTGTTCTCCTCGGCCTTCCCCGGGATGTTCAACACGTTCGTCCGCTGGCGATTCCAGCGCACCTACGACGCGCTGCTCGCCGCGCCCGTGGACGTCGAGGAGCTGGTGACCGCGGAGATGCTCTGGATCTCGATCCGAGCCGGCGTCTACGGCCTGGCGCCGCTCGCGGTCGGGCTCGCGTTCGGCCTTCATGCGACACCGGGGATGCTGCTAGTGGCGCCGATCGGATTTCTGACCGGCTTCGGGTTCGCCGGCTTCGGCGTGCTGATCGCCGCGATCGCCAAGACGATCGACAACTTCAACTACATCACCAGCGCCGTGCTGACGCCGATGTTCCTGGTCGCCGGCACGTTCTTCCCGATCTCGAACCTCCCGTCGGGTCTGCGGACGATCGCCCAGTTCAACCCGCTGTATCACTGCGTCGCGCTCGTGCGCGACGTGTCGCTGGGGTCGCTGGCCGGCGCCGACCTCGTCCACGCCGCGGTGCTGCTGGCGTTCGCGCTGCTGACATGGCGGCTGGCGATCTGGCGGCTGCGCGGACGGCTGATCGATTGACCGCAGGACGTGGACGGCCGCGGAGGCCGTCGCCGGGGGCGGGCCGGGC
>JAJZWB010000201.1 GCA_021846845.1 Actinomycetes bacterium
CACTGTGCGGCCGACCCGACCAAAGCGAGCACGAGGCGGACGCATCGGGCCCGATCTCGACGTCACAGCTCGGCGCGGCCCGCGAGCGGGGGCAGCGCCACATCTCCTGTCATCCTCCGCATCGCCACGGGGCCGCTTGGACCCCGCGGGAGCGACCCGCTAGCGCTGCGCGGCGAGTCCCGTCCTCAGCTTGTAGCGCTGGATCTTCCCCGTCGCGGTCTTCGGCAGCTCGTCGACGAAGTAGAAGGCGCGCGGCACCTTGAAGTGCGCCAGCTGGTCCCGCGCGAAGGATCTCAGGGAATCCTCCAGCTCCTTGCTGGGTACGTGGCCCACGTTGAGGATGACGTGCGCGACCGGCTTGTCGAGTCCCGCCGCGTCCGGCACAGCCACGACCGCCGCCTCCGCCACGGCGTCGTGGCGCAGAAGCGCGTTCTCGACCTCGCTGGGCGACACCCACATGCCGCCCACCTTCATCATGTCGTCCGAGCGTCCCGCGTAGCAATAGTAGCCATCGGGGTCCATGTAGTACTTGTCGCCTGTGCGGTACCACTCCCCCACCATCGCGGACTGGGTCTTCGCAGTCTGGTTCCAGTAGAAGGCCGCAACGCTGCCACCCTTCACGTAGAGGTCGCCAATCTCGCCCTGCGGCACGGGCACGCCGCCCTCATCGACGATCTTCACCTCGTAGCCCGGCACGACGAGCCCGCTCGCGCCTGGCCGACAGGAGCCCAGCCGGTTGCTGATGTAGATGTGGAGAACCTCTGTGGAGCCGATGCCGTCCACGATCTCGACACCATAGCGCTCCTGCCAGCGCAGGAAGATCTCCGCCGGCAGGGGTTCGCCCGCCGAGACGCACGCGCGCAGCGACGGGAAGCTGTACTCGCGCGTCTGCACCCGAAGCATCGCATTGTAGAGGGTCGGCACGCCGAAGAAGAGCGTGGGCGAAGTCCGCTCGATGGTGTCGAGGACGAGGACCGGCTCGACCTTCTCGGGCATGAGGACAACCGACGCGCCGTTCGCGAAGGCGAAGTACGAGCCGTTGCCCAGCCCGTAGGCAAAGTAGAGCTTGGAGGCGCTGAACAGCACGTCGTCGCGCGCGATGGCGAGCACCTCTCGGCCGTAGGTGTCGTTGCAGAAGATCATGTCCTTGTGGCAGTGCACCGCCCCTTTGGGCTTGCCGGTGCTGCCGGAGCTGTACAGCCAAAAGGCCGCCTCGTCGGGCGACGTCGCAGCCGCCTCGAGCTCGGGCGCCATGCGCGGCACGAAGTCCTCGTAGAACACGAAAGGGCCGGGGTGTCCGGACGGCGCGAGCTGCGCCGTCGAGAGCCCGGGCAGGATCATCACCAGCGAGACGTCGGGCGCGCGGCCCGCGAGGCGCGGCGCGAGGTCGTGCCAGATCTCCGGTTCCACCGCCAGCAGCTTCGCGCGGCTGTCCTCGAGGAAGTAGGCGTAGTCGTCGAGCGGCAGGTACGGGTTGACCGGGATCGGCACCGCGCCGATCTTCATCGCCCCGTACATCAGCGCGACGAAGTGCGGCGAGTCGTAGGCAATCAGCAGGATGCGCTCCTCGCGTCGCACGCCGAGCGCCTTGAGGGCGTTGCCCGCCCGGTTGATCTCCGATATCAACCGGCGGTACGACCAGACCGTGCCCCTATAGTGGATCGCGGGTTGCTGTTCCGCATCCGGGGTATCCCAGGGATCGAAGATGGCGCTCGTCACGTTCAGCGTCCTCTGCTCGGCGCCGGTTGCCTCTGGCATCGTCTGCTCACCTCCCGGTTCCTTGGCTCCTCCGCCCTGCTTTTCGGGACCGTGCGGCTTCACTCAACCACCCTTGCGTGCTCGATGTTCGAGCTGTGCGGCAGGTGGGGACTCGCCTCCGGGTGCAGGATGTGGCGCATGCGGGCGACGGCGATGGCGATCTCGCCGAATCCTGTGGCGATCAGCACGACCTTCCCCGGATAGGTGGCGATGTCGCCCGCCGCGAAGACGTGCCGGCGGCCCGTTTCCATGCTCTCCGGCCGCACCACGATGCGCGGTCCCTCCCAACTGAAACCCCAGTCCTTCATCGGCCCCAGATTCGGCACGAAGCCGAGCCCGCTCACGACATCGTCGAGCGCGATCTCCTCAAGGCGCTTCTCCGCCGTCCATTCGACGCGGATCGCCTCGACCCGCTCCGTCCCCAACACCGCGCGCAGCTCGGCTGGCGCCAGGAGCCGCACGTGCGGCAGCCCGAGGAGCTGGCGCAGGCTCGCCTCCTGGGCGCGGAAGCCGGTGCGCCGGTGGATCAGGACAACCTTGTCGGCGTAGTCCGAGATGGCGAGCGCCCAGTCGACCGCGGTGTCGCCCCCGCCGACCACGGCCACCCCCTTGCCCGCGAAGTCGGCGAAGGACGGCACGAAGTAGTGCACGCCTCTGCCCTCGAAGGCGTCCGCCCCTTCGGCAGGCATCCGTCTGGGCGCGAAGGCGCCGATGCCCGCCGTCACCAGGGCAAGGCGCGTCGGGTGGTCGCCGCCCGCTGTGATGACATGCAGCAGCCCATCCAGGTCCTCCTCGATCCTTTCGACCCGCTCGCCCAGGCACACGTCGGGCTCCTGCGCCATCGCCTGCTCGACGAGCGCCGCGGCGAGGTCCCTCGCCCGCACGGCCTTGAATCCGCCGACGTCGTACACCAGCTTTTCGGGATAGACCGCGGCGAGCTGCCCACCGAGCTCAGGCAAGCTCTCGAGGATCTTCACGCGCATCCCGTGCAGACCCGCGAGCGCCGCTCCGAACAGTCCGACCGGTCCGCCTCCGATGATCACCAGATCTACCGGTTCCACGTTGTGCCCCCCACCTTCACCGTTCCTTAGCCCCGGATGCCCCCGGCTTTGGCCGTGGGGTGGTTGACGCACCTTCCGGTTGGCTCTCAGGCGGAGGACGCCGGCGTGTCGACCGCCTGCGCTGTCGGCCTTTGCATGTGTCCCGGGTATACGGCGGTCAGCAGCACGATGCCGCCGATCAGCGGCAGGATGCCCGCGACCAGGAAGGCCGGCAGGAAGTCCGCGCCGTGGATCAGGAAGGCGCCCGTGATCACAGGCGATAGCGTGACGAAGAGGTTGGCGATCAGGAAGATCCAGCCGGTCGCGGAGCCCGCCCGGTCGGCGAGCGTGTCGACGGGGATCACCTGGAAGATCGAGGCGGAGAGCTCGTTGCAGCCTTCGGCGATGAAGAGCAGCACAGCGACCGCCGCGATGCTCTGCGCGAAGAGGGTTGCCAGGATGGCGAGACCGAAGATGAACTGGCCCGCCGCCGCAAGGTAGCTGCGCGCCTTGCGCAGGTCCCGGGTACGGTGGTAGACCGCGTCGGTGATGAAGCCGGCCAGGAGGCCCATCAGCGCGCCGCCGATCCACGGTCCGACCGTCGCGGCGGCGGCCTGCTCCAGGTTCAGGTGCTTGGCCACGACGAAATACGCCGGCAGCCAGGCCACGAGAAAGATGAACGACCAGCCCGAGAGACCCCAGGCGAGGCCTGTGCCGGTGATGGTCGACGACCGGATGATCGTGCGCAGCGGGATGCGCTCGGCCTGCGTCGGCTTCGGCATGTAGGAAGCCTGCTGCGCGGGGACGAAGCGGCTCTCCTGGGGTCGGTTGTGCACGAAGGCGAGCCAGAGGACGAGCACCACGACGCCCAGGCCGC
>JAJZWB010000202.1 GCA_021846845.1 Actinomycetes bacterium
GACCGCGACTCTGGCGCTGGGCCTGATGGCGGCCGCCGGCATCGTCTCGATCCGGGCCCTGCGCATGCGCCTGCGGCGGGAGACCTGGTGGACGATCCATCTGGCGATGTACGTGGCGCTGGCCCTGTCCTTCTCGCACGTGATAGCGCTCGGGCCCTCGTTCGTCGAGCACCCGGCGATCCAGGCGGTCTGGACGGCGGTGTGGATCGCGACGGCAGGGGTCGTCCTGCTCTTCCGGTTCGGCCTGCCGGCGCTGCGCACGGTGCGCCACGGGCTTCGGGTGGTCGAGGTTCGCCCGGAGGCCGAGGGCGTGGTCTCGATCATCTGCGCGGGGCGGGCGCTGGACCGCCTGCCGGCAGCCGGCGGCCAGTTCATGTGCTGGCGGTTCCTGCAGCGCGGGATCTGGTGGCAGGCGCACCCGTACTCCCTCTCGGCAAGGCCGACGGCGAGGCGGGTGAGGATCACGGTCAAGGACCTCGGCGATCACTCGGGCGGCCTGGCGCTGCTCAAGCCTGGCACGCGGGTCGCGATCGAGGGGCCCTACGGGGCATTCACCGCCGACGCCGGGCGCCGTGAGCGCGCCGCGCTGATCGCGGGTGGGATCGGGGTGACCGCGATGCGCGCCCTGCTGGAGGATCTCCCCAGGTCGGCGAGGCCGGTCGTCATCCTGCGCGTCTCGCGGGCGGAGGAGGCCGCGCTGGCCGGCGAGGTGGCCGAGCTCGCCCAGCAGCGGGGCGGCAAGCTTCACGTGATCGCCGGGCCACGCCGCCAGGTTCGATTCGACTCCACGACGCTGAAGCGGCTGATTCCGGGGATCCGCGAGCGCGACGTGTACGTGTGCGGGCGCGAGGCGTTCGTTCAGCACGTGGTCGAGCTGGTCGAGAACATCGGCGTCCCCGAGGACGCCATCCACTACGAGGCCTACGCCATCTAGGAGCAGGGGTGACGAAGCCGTGAACAGACGCTCTCCCATAGTCGTCGTTGCGAGTGCGGCCGGCCTTGCGGGCGTGCTCGGACTGCACGTCGGAGCGCCCGCGTCGATCCTCTCGGTCGCGAGCACCGGTGGCTCATCGGCCGGCCAGCAGGCGGCTGGCGCCGCGGGCGGCTCCAATCCGCCGGCGGGATCCTCCGGTGCGAGCAGCACCGCCTCCGCCTCTGCGAACAAGAGCGGCTCGACGGCGGGCGGCTCGGTCCCGCCGGCCCTGGCGATCCAGCGCACGGCGGTGGGGGCCAGCGAGCAGTACGGGTACGGGGTGCTGTCGGTGAGCGTGACCGTGAACGGCACGCGGATCACCAACGTCTCGGTCAGCCAGCTTCAGACGGCCGAGCAGTACTCCCAGCAGCTGGCGACTCAGGTGATCCCGATGCTGCGCTCCGAGGTGCTCTCGGCCCAGAGCGCGCGGATCAACGGCATCTCCGGGGCGAGCTACACGAGCGAGGCCTACGCCCTTTCGGTCCAGTCCGCGCTTGACAAGCTGCACGCGTGAGTGGCGGCTCCGCCGGCGACGGGCCGATCGCCCACGCCGAGCGGGTCATGGGGACGGTCGTCTCGTTCTCCGTCTATCCGGGCGAGCTGCGGCGGGAGACGGTCAGAGCGGCGGTCGCCGCCGCCTGCCGGGTTCTGCATGACGCGGATGCGACGTTCAGCACATACCGGAGCGAGAGTCCCATCAGCAGGCTGCGTCGCGGAGAGGTGGAGCTCTCCGAGCTCGGTCCGGAGGTCAAGGCCGTGCTCGACCTGTGCGAGCTGGCCCGGGGTGCCACAAACGGCTGGTTCGACCCGTGGGCGATGCCCGGCGGCGTCGACCCGAGCGGACTGGTCAAGGGCTGGGCGGGCGAGCGCGCGCTTGCGGAGCTGCTGCGTGCCGGGGTGCGTGACGCGATGGTCAACGCGGCCGGTGACCTGGTCGTGCACGGCCGGCCGGCGGGCGAGGCGAGCTGGAGGATCGGCATCCGTCATCCCTGGCGAGGCGACGCGCTGGCATGCATCATCGAGGCCGATGCGGCCGTGGCCACCTCGGGCGCCTACGAGCGCGGGGCCCACCTGATAGATCCCGTCAGCGGCCGGCCGCGGACCCGCGTCGCGTCGGCCACGGTGATCGGGCCGAGCCTCGCGCTGGCCGACGCGCTTGCGACCGCGCTGGCGGTCGCCGGCGCGGACGCGATCGGGCTGGTGACCGGGATCTCCGGCTACGACGCCTACGTGATCGACCCCGATGGCTGCGAGCACGCCAGCGACGGGGTCCGCTTCGCGCCCGCGGTCCGCAGCCCGAGCGGCCCGCCGGGAGCCCGATGATGCTCAGCCTCGAATTGCGGGAATTCCGCAGATCGGGTCCGTAGCTTCAACGGATGGCATCCCGGTCCGACGACGGGCAGGCTTTCTGCCTGAAGCGGCATCGACACTCGTTCACGGAGGAGGCGGCATGCTCTTGCGACCCAGGTGCCTCGGCGGCGCGAAGTGCTCCCATGTCGGATGCGCCTCTGCCTGCGGCCGCCGCCGGGACCCCCCGATCGACGCCGGTCCGGCCTGAGAGTCGACGCGCCAGATGGCAAGCGCCGACCTCCTGCTGCACCCGGTTCGCCTTCGGATCGTCAAGGCGTTCCTCGGCGACCGCACCCTGACGACGGGCCAGCTCGGAGCGGAGCTGCCAGACGTTCCCGCCGGAACCCTGTACCGCCACGTCGCGCTGCTGAACCGGGCGGGGGTGCTGGAGGTGGTGGCCGAGCGCCGCGTCCGCGGTGCGATCGAGCGCACCTACGCGATGCGCCTCGCGGCGGCCCGGGCGGTCTCGGGACAGCCGCAGGAGATGAGCGCCGACGACGACGGCCACGCGTTCCTGGCATACGTTGCCGGGATGCTCGCCAACGCCGACCGCTATCTCGCCAGCGTTCCCGAGGACCGGGCTAACGACGGTGCCAGCTACCAGGTGGGCGCGCTGTGGCTGACCGACGCGGAGCTCGAGGAGCTGGCCTCGGACATGGCCGCCGTTCTCCGGGCGCGGCTGGCCAACCACCCAGGCGACGGGCGCCGGCGGCGGATGCTCTACACCGTTGTGCTGCCGGAGCCGGAGCAGGCCGCGGATGGGCGGGGGCCGGAGCGGCCGTTCCGCGCGCGGTCCCGATCCACGGCGCCGCCCGGCTGATCGCCGTCCGGTCGATCGGCGCCGCGGTGACGGGGACCAGGACCCTGCCGTTAACCTCATCCCAGGCCCCCGTAGCTCAGCTGGATAGAGCGACGGCCTTCTAAGCCGTGGGTCGCAGGTTCGAGTCCTGCCGGGGGCGTTTCGTTTCGAGAAGTGCCTGCAGACCGACATCTTTAGGGGCCGGGTAGGGCTAACCGAATGTTGTGGACGGCGGCCTTGAAAAAGAAGGCGGCGTACCTTCCCGCAAGGGATGACTGGGTCGGTGATGCTCGGGCAACCGTTGCGGGCAACCGTCGAGGGCGCGAGGCGCCCTGGTTGATGAGTCACAAGCCGTGTGGGTTGCGGTCAGGCTTGGAGCACGCAGAGTGAGGGCGGTCCGCTGCCGGGTGCTACGGCGGGATCATCCCCATCCGCCAGCCGCGTCCAGACGCCGTGAGACTGCCACCGAAGTTGCGGATCAGGACACTAGCCCGCACCAGCGGCGAGCGCTAGCTCAACCGCGCACGCA
>JAJZWB010000203.1 GCA_021846845.1 Actinomycetes bacterium
GGGCGAGCATCGGCTTGTGGCCGGCTCCATCGGACCGACCGGGTTCCTGCCGGCGTCGGACGACCCGTCGCTGGGAGCGATCGGCTTCGCCGAGCTCGTCGACGTGTTCGAGCAGCAGGCCACGGGACTGATCGACGGCGGCGTGGACCTGGTGATCATCGAGACCGCTCAGGACATCCTTGAGGTGAAGGCAGCGGTGTTCGGCGTTCGGCGCGCGGCCGCGCGCCTGACCCGCGCGGTCCCGATCCAGTGCAGCGTGTCACTCCTGCCCCAGGGCGGCAAGATGCTGCTGGGGACCGACATCAGCGCCGTGCTGGCGACGCTTGAGTCGCTGCGCGTCGACGGCATCGGGCTCAACTGCTCGACCGGGCCGGAGGACATGCGCGACGCGATCCGCTTCCTCGGCGAGAACAGCCCCGTCCCGGTCCACTGCATACCTAACGCCGGGATCCCGCTCCAGGGACCCAACGGCGAGACCGTCTTCCCGGAGACCCCGGAGTCGCTCGCCGGCGCGCTCGGCTCCTTCGTCGACCGCTACGGCGTCTCGATCGTCGGCGGCTGCTGCGGCACCACCCCGACCCACATCGAGGCGATCGCCCAGCGTGTGAAGGGAAGGACTCCGGCGGCGAGGCCCGCGCGCCGGCCGGCGCACGTCAGCTCGATGATCGCCGCGACACCCCTGGCGCAGGATCCAAGCCCGACCCTGGTCGGCGAGCGCGTGAACGCGCAGGGCTCGCGCAGGGCCAAGGAGATGCTGCTCGCCGACGACTATGACGGCCTGCTGTCGGTCGCCGAGGACCAGGTCACGGGCGGTGCACACGTGCTCGACGTGTGCGTGGCGCTGACTGAGCGCCAGGACGAGGCCGAGCAGATGCGGACGCTGGTCAAGCGGATCTCGCTCACGCAGCCGGCCCCCATCCAGGTCGACTCGACCGAGCCTGAGGTGATCCGCGCCGCCCTGGAGCAGATCCCTGGTCGCGCGATCGTCAACTCAGTCAACCTGGAGGCCGGACGAGAGAAGCTGGACCGGGTCGTCCCGCTGGCCGTCGAGCACGGCGCGGCCGTGATCGCGCTGACGATCGACGAGGCGGGGATGGCCAAGACGGTGCAGCGCAAGGTGGAGGTGGCGCAGCGGATCGCGCAGATCTGCTGCGACGAGCACGGTCTGGACCGCGATGCGCTGATCTTCGACTGCCTCACGTTCACCCTGACGACCGGTGACCCGGAGTGGCGTCACAGCGCCGTCGAGACGATCGAGGGGATCCGCGCGGTCAAGGCGCAGCTGCCTGGGGTGCGGACGTCGCTCGGCGTGTCCAACGTCAGCTTCGGCGTCGGGATGACCGCCAGGGCGGTGCTCAACAGCGTGTTCCTGCATCACTGCGTCGAGGCCGGCCTGGACCTGGCGATGGTCAATCCCAACCACATCACGCCGTATGCGGAGATCGACCAGACCGAGCGCGATCTCGCCGACGACCTCGTGCTCGACCGCCGCGAAGACGCGCTGGAGCGTTTCATCGCCCACTTCGAGTCCAAGTCCGCCGCCGGCGGCGACGTCGACGTGGCGGCCCCGACCGCCGATCCGACCGCCGGGATGGAGCCCGAGGAGGCGCTGCACTTCCACATCCTTCGCCGCCGCAAGGAGGGGGTCGAGAGCTGGATCGATCGAAGCGTCGAGAAGATCGGCGCGGTCCCGACCCTCAACGACGTCCTGCTGCCGGCGATGAAGGAGGTCGGCGACAAGTTCGGCGCCGGCGAGCTGATCCTGCCGTTCGTCCTTCAGTCGGCCGAGGTGATGAAGCGCGCGGTGGCGCGGCTGGAGCTCTACCTGGACCGGCTGGAGGGCTACACGAAGGGGACGGTCGTCCTCGCGACCGTGTTCGGCGACGTGCACGACATCGGCAAGTCGCTCGTCAACACGATCCTGACAAACAACGGCTACACCGTCGTGGATCTCGGCAAGCAGGTGCCGATCTCGACGATCCTCGACGCCGCGGTGGAGCACAGGGCGACCGCGATCGGGCTCTCGGCGCTGCTCGTGTCGACCTCCAAGCAGATGCCGGCCGCGATCCAGGAGCTGCATGAGCGCCGCCTGCCCTTCCCGGTGCTGATCGGCGGGGCGGCGATCAACCGCGACTTCGGGCTGCGGGCCCTGTATCCGCACGGCTCATCGTCCGACGAGGTCTACGAGCCGGGCGTCTTCTACTGCAAGGACGCGTTCGAGGGTCTCGCGCGGATGGACCAGCTGATCGATCCCGAGGCCCGCGCCGCCCTCGTCGAGAAGGTTCGCGGGGCCGCCCGGGCGCTGCGCGAACGCCCGGTGGACGCCGATGAGGACACGCCTGCGCTCACCGACGCGTCCGTGCGAAGCCCGGCCGCGACCGACAACCCGATCCCGGCGCCGCCATGGTGGGGGGTGCGCGAGCTGGAGGTGCCCCTGGACGAGGTCTACCGCCATCTCGACACCCACGTGCTGTTCAAGCTGCACTGGGGCGGGCGCGGCGTCAAGGGGGAAGCCTGGCAGCAGCTCGTGCGCGATGACTTCCAGCCGCGGCTGGAGCGCATGTGGGCCGAGCAGGACTACCTCCGCCCGCGCGCGCTGCTCGGCTACTTCCCGTGCAACTCGGAGGGCAACGAGCTGATCGTGTGGGATCCGGAGGATTTCGACCCCGACCACCCGCGTGAGCTGGAGCGGTTCGTTTTCCCGCGCCAGCCCCGCCACGACCGGATCTGCCTGGCGGACTTCTACCGGCCGCTCGATCGATCCGGAGCTCCGTCCCACGCCTCCTTCGACGTGGTCGCGTTCCAGGCGGTGACCGCCGGCGATCGCGTCACCGAGCTGATCGGGGAGCTGGAGGCAGACGGCGAGTTCGCCGAGCAGCTGTTCGTGCACGGGCTCGGCGTTCAGACCGCCGAGGGGATGGCCGAGTGGCTGCACGCGAAGGTCCGCGAGCAGCTCGGCATCCCGGCAGCCCAGGGGAGGCGCTGGTCCTGGGGCTACCCGGCCTGCCCCGAGCAGTCCGAGCTGGAGAAGGTCTTCCGGCTCCTGGGCGCGCCCTCCATCGGGCTGCGCCTGTCCGGAGGGTTCGCGGTCGAGCCCGAGCAGTCGACGCTCGCGATCGTCGCCCACCACCCGCAGGCGGTCTACTTCGGAATGCGCTCCGGGACGCTGCCGCGCAGCGACTCGCAGGCGCGCGACGACCTTATCGCGGGCACGGAGCGTGACCCGACGATGCTCGCGCAGCTGCCCGACGACGACCCCGGCGAGCACGGAGCCGGCCCGGAGCCGGCGCTCGCGCAGGCTTAGCGGCGAGCCGCGGGCGGTCCGAGCGGGGGCCCACGCCGTCCGAGCGGCGGATCCGGGTCAGCCGTTCTGAAGCGCGCCGGCCGGGGTTCGACGCGGACGGGCTGGCGGGCGGAATCCGGCGTCAGCCGTTCCCAGGCGCGCCGGCCGGGGTTCGACGCGGACGGGCTGGCGGGCGGAATCCGGCGTCAGCCGTTCCCAGGCGCGCCGGCCGGGGTTCGACGCGGACGGGCTGGCGGGCGGAATCCGGCGTCAGCCGTTCCCAGGCGCGCCGGCCGGGGTTCGACGCGGACGGGCTGGCGGGCGGAATCCGGCGTCAGCCGTTCCCA
>JAJZWB010000068.1 GCA_021846845.1 Actinomycetes bacterium
GCAGGCCGGCTCCCCGCAGGCAGGCCCCGCTCCCCGCAGGCCGGCCCCGCTCCCCGCAGGCCGGCTCCCCGCAGGGCCGCTCCCCGCAGGCAGGCCCCGCTCCCCGCAGGCAGGCCCCGCTCCCCGCAGGCCGGCTCCCCGCAGGGTCCGCTCCCCGCAGGGTCCGCTCCGCCCGGGCGGCAAGCCGCCCGTTTGCCCCCATCTTCCTGGTGCCCCCCGCGACCGGCGCTCCGGAGAACCCGGCCGCGCCCGACTTGATTGACAAAAGATATTTTGCGATATATCGTTGAGGCATCGCAATACAACACTCACGACGGAGGACCGCATGACCGGTTCATATGCACACGATTGGCCGGGTGGGCACTGGGCCCGCAAGGCGGAGCGGATCGCCGCAAGGGCGGAGCGATTCGCGCAGGAGGGGTGTGGCCACGGCCCCGGGTGGCGGTTCGCCCACGCCGGCGGCCGGGCCCCCACCCCGGAGGAGATCGCGGACATGATCGGCTGGCGCCGGATGCGAGGCGGCCCGTTCTTCGGCGGACCGGGCGGACCGGGAGGCCCGTTCGGGCGCGGACCGCGCGGTCGCGGCCGCGGCCGGGCACGACGCGGCGACGTGCGCCTGGCCCTGCTGCGACTGCTCGCCGAGGAGCCCGGCAACGGCTACCAGCTGATGCAGAGGATCGACGAGCGCAGCGGCGGTCGCTGGAGCCCGAGCCCCGGCTCGGTCTACCCCACCCTCGCGCAGCTTGAGGACGAGGGCCTGATCCACGCCGAGGAGCAGGGCGGCTCGCGCGTCTGGCAGCTGACCGACGCGGGCCGGGAGCACCTCCAGGCGCGGGCCGACGAGCCCGATCCGTGGGATACCGGCGAAGAGGCCGACGACGCGGCAGGCGAGCTCGGGCCGTCGTTCTTCGCGTTCGCCAAGGCGGTCTGGCAGGTCGCCTCGGTCGGCGACGAGACGCAGCGAGCCAGGGCGATCGAGCTTCTGACCGAGACGCGCCGGGCGCTGTACCGGATCCTCGCCGACGAGCCCGAGACCGACGTTGGACACGGGTCCGCGGACGCCGGCGCCGGGCCGGACGCCCGGACCGACCCGGCCGAATAGGCCGGTAACCTCAGCTGCGATGGCTGTCGAGGAGACGCACGACGGGCCGGCGACACCCGCCGGCCCGGCGACGCCCGGCGGCGCCACGGCGGCGCCCGATGGGCCGGCGACGCCCACCGGCACGGCGACGCCCACCGGCACGGCCACTCCCACCGGCACGGCCACTCCCACCGGCACGGCCACTCCCACCGGCATGGCCACTCCCACCGGCACGGCCACTCCCACCGGCACTGCTACGCCCACGGACACGTCCGGGGCGGCCCCGCCGTCGAGCCGCGCCGGTGGCGGCGCCGCCCCGGCGATCGAGGTGCGAGAGCTGGTCAAGAGCTTCGGCGAGGTGCGGGCGGTCCGCGGGGTCAGCTTCGAGGTCGCGATCGGCGAGGTGTTCGGCTTCCTCGGGCCCAACGGAGCCGGCAAGACGACCACGATCAACATGCTCTGCACGCTCACCCGCCCGAGCGCGGGCGAGGCGCTGGTCGCCGGCCACGACGTGGTCCGCGAGCGCGACGACGTGCGGCGCAACATCGGTCTGGTGTTCCAGGACCCGACGGTCGACGGCTACCTGACCGCGGCCCAGAACCTGCAGCTGCACGCGGAGCTCTACGGCGTCCGCTCCGACCTGGTCAGGCCGCGGATGCGCCAGGTGCTCGAGATGGTCGGCCTCTGGGAGCGGCGCGGGACGGCCGTGTCGACATTCTCCGGCGGGATGCGCAGGCGGCTTGAGATCGCTCGCGGGCTGATGCACTCCCCGCGGGTGCTGTTCCTCGACGAGCCGACGATCGGGCTGGACCCGCAGACGCGGCGGTCGATCTGGAGCTATATCCGGGAGCTCAAGGAGCAGGAGGAGATCACGATCTTCATGACCACCCACTACATGGACGAGGCGGAGTGGTGTGACCGGATCGCGATCATGGACCATGGGGAGATCGTCGCGCTCGACTCCCCCGAGGCGCTAAAGGCCAGCGTCGGGACCGACCGCGTGACGATCCAGACCGACGACAACGAGGCCGCGATCGCGGCGCTCCGGAGCCAGTTCGGGCTCGATGCAAAGCTCTCGGAGGGGGCCGTGACGATCGCGGTCGCCGGCGGCGCCCAGTTCGTCCCGCACCTGTTCGACGAGTGGGATCCATCGCACCCGCCGATCCGAGGGGTGAGCGTCAGCCGACCGACGCTCGACGACGTGTTCATGTCCTACACGGGCACCACGATCCGCGACGCGGAGGAGGACCAGTCCAGGCACCGCAACCGGGTCATGATGCAGATGATGGGCGGTGGTCGTCGGTGAGCGCCGCGACCGCGGAGCACCCGGTCGTCCGCGTCGCCGTTCCGCAGCGCAGCCTAGCCTCCGAGCTGCGGGCCGTAAGGATCGTCTGGCGGCGCGAGCTGATCCGCTATCGCACCGACCGGATGCGGATGATCACCACGCTCGTGCAGCCGCTCCTGTTCCTGTTCGTGCTCGGCGCGGGCCTGAACCGGCTGTCGCGCGCGGGCACGCACGGCGTCGATCTCACGACGTTCATCTACCCAGGGATCCTGGCCATATCGGTCCTGTTCACCGCGATGTTCTCGGCCGCATCGATCGTCTGGGACCGCGAGTTCGGGTTCCTGCGCGAGATGATGGTCGCGCCCGTCCGGCGCAGCTCGATCGTGATCGGGAAGTGCCTCGGCGGCGCCACCGTAGCCTCGATCCAGGGCGTGATCGTGATCTGCCTGGCGGGCGCGGTGAACGTCCCCTACAACCCGGTGATGATCATCGAGGTCTTCGCGCTGCAGCTGCTGCTGGCGTTCTCGATCACCGCCTTCGGGGTCATGGTCGCGGTGCGGATCAAGCAGATGCAGTCGTTCATGGGCGTGATGCAGATGATCATCACGCCGATGTTCTTCATCTCCGGCGCGCTGTTCCCGGTGTCGGGCCTCCCCACCTGGCTGGGCGTGCTCAACCGCTTCGACCCGCTCGCGTACGCCGTCGACCCGATGCGCCGTATCGTGTTCAGCCACCTGTCGCTGTCGCCTCTGGCGCGCGCCTCTCTGGACAGCGGCATCACGTGGTTCGGCTGGCGGGTGCCGACGCTGGTCGAGGCGGCGGCGGTGGTAGTGCTCGGGCTGATCATGCTCGCGATCGCGATCGTCGAGTTCAGCACCACGGATTAGCCGCTCGCTCCCTGCGCCGGGCGGGCTGGTCGACCCTGAGCCGCCGTCCGGTCGGTGGCGGGCTGCGCGACCCTCAGCCGCGTGATCGTCGCGAGCAACTCCTCGGGATCGCGGCCGTCATCGAACGCGAGCCGCGCCAGGGACGGGACCATCAGGTCCGCCTCCGTGTCCAGACCACGCGCCTCCAGGCGCACCTGACGGCGGCGCGCAGGCTGTCGCACTCACAAATCATCCGCTGCCCGGCATCGCTGGGCCCCGGACCGGTCTCACATGCAGCTTGACGGCGTCCGCCCCGGCAATTTGATTGACATCGCGGTCCGCAACTCCGCACCGGTCAGCCGGTGAGGATCGGCGCCAACCCCAGTTAGCTGGCCCGCAAGTCACGCTTCACGGCGCTGCTGAAGGTCGCCAGCTGAAATCGGGATCGCCGGCAGGCGACTCACGCAGACTCGGCGCTCGCAGAGCTCGCCGGCGCACTCGCTGCGCCGAGCCGCGCGTCGCTCAGCCCCAGCGCCGGATGGATAGGCTGGCGGCCGTGAGCTACGCCCCCTCTCCGGAGCATCTGGAGCGATATGCCCGGCTGCTGGTCGACTACGCGCTGGGGAACGGCGACGGCGTCAAGCCCGGCGAGGTGGTGCTCGTTCGCGGGCCGGAGACCGCCCGGCCACTGTACGTCGAGTGCTGCCGGGCGGTGTGGCGCGCCGGCGGCCACGTGATCGGCGACTACCGGCCGGCGGATGAGCCCGGCGCAAGCCTCGAGCGCGACTTCTACGAGCTCGCCGGGACCGAGCAGCTCGACTTCTTCCCCGAGCGCTACTGCCGCGGCCTGGTCGATCAGATGGATCACATGCTCTACATCGACGCAACCTCCGATCCGCACGCCCTCAGGGGTGTCGATGCGGGACGGATCATCCGCCGCCAGCAGTCCCATCGGCAGCTGATCGAGTGGGAGGTCGCCAAGGAGAGCGCCGGCGCCTACACCTGGACCGTCGGCCTCTACGGGACCGATGCGATGGCGGCCGAGGCTCGGATGGGGATCCAGGAGTACTGGGAGCAGATCATCGCGGCCTGCTTCCTGGACCGGGAGGACCCCGCCGCTCGATGGCGTGAGGTCAACGCTCAGATCGCCGCCGGCTGCGCATGGCTCAACTCGCTGCCGATCGACCGCCTGCACGTCGAGGGCGAGGACGTCGACCTCTGGCTGACGCTCGGCTCGAGGCGCCGCTGGATCGGCGGCGGGGGGCGCAACATCCCCAGCTTCGAGATCTTCACCAGTCCCGACTGGCGCGGCACCGAGGGCCGGATCCGCTTCTCGGAGCCGCTGTACGCGCACGGATCGCTGATCACGGGAATCGAGCTGGAGTTCGCCGACGGCCGCGTCGTGGCCAGCCGAGCCGACGAGAACGAGCCGCTGCTGAAGGAGATGCTGGCGGCCGACGGTGCCGACCGCATCGGCGAGTTCTCGCTCACGGACACGCGCCTGTCCCCGATCACGCGCTTCATGGCGAGCACGCTGTTCGACGAGAACATCGGCGGGCCGTTCGGGAACACGCACCTCGCGGTCGGCCTCTCTCTGCGCCAGTGCTATGACGGAGACCCGATGGGCGTCTCCCCGCAGGAGTGGGAGCGGCTGGGCTTCAACGAGTCGGCGATCCACACCGACATCGTCTCGACCACCGACCGGACGGTCACCGCGACGCTGATCGGCGGCGGGGAGATGGTTATCTACGCCGACGGGCGCTTCACCCGCGGGGACTAGCCTCGCCCAGCTCCAGCTCGGTGGACATCGCCGCGCTCACGCGGGCGACGATCTCCGGCCACGCGGCCGCGCCCTTGGCGGCGCTCGCCCGGGTGGCCTTCCAGAGCACACCGCTCTCGGGCACGAAATCCGCCGGTGGCGGCACCATGTCGTAGGAGGGGTGACGGGCTGCCGCGTCGTCCACCGCGCGATCGAAGCGAACCAGCTCGGGCGCGAGGTGCAGCATCAGGGAGGTCTCAAGCACCGCGGCGTGCTCGACGTCCCAGCCGGGGAACTCGCTGCCGAACAGGGCGCTCATCACCTCCGGCGAGAGCTCCGAGAAGGCGGCCTCGACGACCATGATCCTGGTCCCGTCGTCCCGGCGGCGCTCGTGCGCAAGCCAGGCCGCCTCGTAGACGAAGTTGGAGTTCTCGAAGTGCCAGTTCAGGAGCGCCAGCCTCCGGAAGCCGCTCGCCGCCAGCGCCACGAGCACGTCCTCGGCCAGCGACATCAGGGTCCGTGCCGACAAGCTCACGGTCCCGGGGAAGCCCTCTCCGCCTCCCGACAGCGGCCTGGACCTGTATCCGTAGGCGATCGGCGGTGCGACCAGCAGGTCGAGCCGTGCCGCGACGGCCCTCGCCAGCTCGCTCGCAAGCACCGCGTCGGTGCTCAGCGGCAGGTGCGGCCCGTGCTGCTCCGTCGCACCGACCGGCACGACCACGCCCGCGCCGCGGGCGGCCGCGTCGCGGACCTCATGCCAGGTGAGGTCCGCAAGCATCGGGCCCGGGACTCCGGCCCCCCGGCGGACGCCGCCGGAGGGCTCGGAGCCGGCAGGGACCCCGGAGCCGCTCATGCGAGCTCCGTGACCGGGACGGCTGCCGGCTGCGTCTCCTCGGCCACCTCAAGCGCGGTCTTGAAGCGCGGGAAGCCGAGGATCCGCTCGCCCGCGGGCGAGAGCTTCGCCACCGCCGCGAGCGCGATGTACAGCGCACCGCCGAGCGCCCAGGCCTCGATGGTCCCGATCCCCCAGCCGGGGAGCGGGTTGCCGTCCTGCCCGGGCATGATCCCGTTGGTGTAGCTGCCGAACAGGATCGCCACCACCAGGGCCGTGATCGCGGGCCAGTTGCCCCGCGCCGCCTCGCTCCAGGCCGGGACCCGGTTCAACGGCCGCCTGATGCCGAGCAGCCGCGGCAGCGCCAGCTGGTCGGTGTACATGATCACGGTCGCGGTGGGCACGGTGACCGCCAGCAGGGCGGTGATCCTGAAGAAGTTGTTCAGGCTCTGGGGCACCCACCAGGCCATGAAGCCCCCGATCGCGGCAAGGATCAGGCATGTGTACAGCCGGCGCCAGCGTGCCCATCCGCCGAGCACGTTCTGCCCGGCGTTGAGCGACTCGTAGTAGTTGGCGTCGTCCACCGCCACCTGGGTGGCCGTCGCCAGGATGAAGCCCAGGATCGAGGCGCCGAACAGCGAGAAGCCCACCGAGGCGTCGAACACGGTGCCGAAATCGGCGCTCTTGACGCGAGCGGCCATGATCCAGCCGGCGGTCGGCAGCAGGATCTGTCCGACGAACAGCCCGATCGCCAGCGGCGGCACGCAGTCGCGTACCCGCGGGCGCGCATAGCGGAACAGGTCGGGCTCGTTGCCGTAGGTGGCGAAGCTGATCGCGAGGATGATCCCAGCCACGAGCGTGGTGGGGGACCCCGCGGGGTGGGAGTTGATCACGTGCGACGGCGTCACGATCAGCGCCTTGATCAGCGTGTAGAGCACCCAAAGCAGGGTGATCGGCGCGGCCACGTAGCGAGCGAACAGCGAGATGCCGCTGAAGCCGAGCACGTTGTTGACGATCCCGACCACGGCGATCAGGATCCCGACGGTCAGGACCGGCCCCCAGCCGTAGAGGCCGTTCCACATCGAGGCCAGCAGGTTCGCCTGGTAGCCCACCCAGCCGAGCGGGATCACCATCACCAGCAGCGAGATGAGCCCCGATCCGGTGAGGCCGAAGATCGAGCGGCTCATCAGCGAGTGGGTCTGGCCGCGGCTGGCTCCCAGGTAGGCCGCCGGGATCGCGTACAGCAGGTAGCACGTGGAGCTGATCGCCACGCACAGCAGCATCCGGCCGAGCGTGAACCCCTCCCCGTACAGGGTGAAGCCCAGCGCCATGTATGCGAAGCCGGGGTAGAACGTCAACCACAGCGGCACATGGTGGCTCCAGGTGCCACGCCGCTCCGACAGCGGCACTATCCCGTCGTGGCTGGACGAGTAGTCATGTGCCATCTGCTCGCGCAGGCTGCGCTTGACCGCCGTCTTCTCAGTCGATTCCATCTTCTCCCTCTCCTCGTGGGTCCCGAAGTCCGATCAGCGGCGCACGATGTTGTGCTCAGGCCCGTACGGGAAGCCGGTGATGTTCTCGGCGCCCGACTCGGTGACCACGAGGATGTCGTGCTCGCGGTAGCCGCCGGCGCCGGGCTCACCATCGGGGATGGTGATCATCGGCTCCATCGAGACCACCATTCCGGGCTCGAGCACCGTGTCGATGTCCTCCCTGAGCTCGAGTCCCGCCTCGCGTCCGTAGTAGTGGCTGAGAACCCCGAAGCTGTGGCCGTAGCCGAACGTGCGCCGATCGAGCACGCCGTGTCCACGGAAGATCTCGTTGAGCTCGACCGCGATGTCGCCGCAGCGCACCCCGGGCCGGATCAGCTCGAGGCCACGCTCGTGCACCTCGACGTTGATCTTCCAGTACCGCAGCGAGGCGTCATCGCAGTGATCGAAGAACAGCGTCCGCTCCAGCGCCGTGTAGTAGCCCTGGATCATCGGGAAGCAGTTGAGACTGAGAATGTCTCCCGGCGCGACCCGGCGGGTGGTGACCGGGTTGTGGGCGCCGTCCGTGTTGATCCCCGACTGGAACCACACCCACGTGTCCATCAGCTCGGAGTGCGGATAGGTGGCGGCGATCTCGCGGACCATGGCCCGGGTGCCCTCCAGAGCCACCTCGTACTCGGGGACCCCCTCCGTGATCGCGGCGACGACCGCCGCGCCGCCGATGTCCGCGACCCGCGCGCCGTTGCGGATGACGGCGATCTCCTCAGGCGACTTCACCATCCGGCCGCGCATGCAGCCGGCGCTCACGTCGACCAGCTCCACGCCGGGCAGGAAGCGCTCGAGCTTCTCACGGGATTGAACGGTGAGGTGATCGAACTCGACCCCGAGCCTGCGCACGCCCGGCAGCAGCCGCTCGACGGCGCGGAAGTAGTTGTCACGCTGCCAGTCGGTGTAGACGATGTTGTCGCCGTAGGTCCGGCGGGAGGGCTGGCCGTAGTCGATGTTGGCCGAGATCGAGGTCTGGGCGTCGTGGGTCACCACCAGCCCGTACAGACGGCCGAACGAGCAGTACAGGAAGTCGGCGAAGTAGTTGATGTTGTGGTAGCTGGTGAAGAGCGTGGCCTCCACGTCCAGCTCCGACATGAGCGCCCTCAGGCCGGACAGGCGCCGCTCCATCTCCTGGGCCGAGAACATCGGCTTCACCCTCTCGCCATTGGGCAGGGTGATCACCTGCGGGCGATCCAACGCGGTCGAGCTCATCATTCTCCTCGGGCTGCTCGTTTGGTCCTGCGCCGAGTATCCGACCGTCTCAACCGTGCCCGGAAGTGTGTGAACCTACAGGCCTGTGATCCTGAGGCTGTCGGATCATCCAGAGCCTCCCGGCCGGAGGTCCCGTGCCGAAGTCGCGGGCTCGCCGACGTCGCGCGCGGCGTCGGCGTGACGCCGGGGTCACCTCCGGCTCGCGGCCGCCGAGCGCAGTGCGATCCAGAGGTCCACCCGGTCGTCCATCGCGCTGAGATCGCGCCCTGTCAGCGCCTCGATCCGCTCCAGTCTCAGACGGAGCGTGTTGACGTGGACGTGCAGCTGCTCGGCGGTCTCGCGATGGCGTCCTCCCGAGCTCAGGAACAGGTCAAGGGTCCGCACGAGCTGCGTGCTCCAACGATGATCGTGCTCGCGCAGCGGATCGAGAAGGGTGTGCTCGAACACGTCCAGCAGACCGTCCTCCTGCATCTCCAGCAGCATCGCGTGCGAGGCGAGCGTGTCGTAGGTGGCCCACGGGCGATCCCTCCGGCGCCCGGCCATGCGACACGCGTGGACCGCCTGCACCGTCGAGCGCGCCAGCCCGCGGGCATCGCGGGCCACGCCGCCGACTCCGACCCGCGCGCCGGCGCCGACCGCGGCGTGCAGCCGCTCGGCGAGCGACTCAAGCTCGCCGGACGCGTCCAGCTCCACCAGGCCGACGATCCGCTGCCCCTTGATCGCCAGCGCGCCGCGCAGGCCGAGCTCCTGAAGATGATCGTGCGCGGCGGTCAGCGAGCGCTCCGGGTCGGCTGACTCGCAGCAGACCGCCGCAAGCTGTCGCGGCGGGTCCAGCCCGAGGCTGCGCAGGCGCGCCTGCACCGCGGCATGCTGCGACTCGCCCGCGGCGATCAGGTCGAACAACTCCCCGACGAAGCGCCGCTCGGTCTCGGCGACCGCCCGGGCACGCTGGAGCTCGATCGCGGCGAACGCCAGCGCCTGGTCGACGGTCGCGCGGTCGGGCACGCTCAGGTCCGCTCCCGCTACGGAGACGGCCAGCGCCGCCTCGCCGAAGCCGGTGGGGACCGCGAACGCCGCGACGTCCGCGGTCTCCAGCATCGGCGCGCCCGATCCCAGCAGCCGCTCGGCCGCCTGCGCGAGCGCGGACGCCAGGGCCGCGGCGCCGGTCCGCGCCACAATGCCGCGGCCCCTGACCGAGATCGCGGCCGCGCGCCCCCCGAGCAGGCTCGAGAGCACTCGCAGCAGGCCCGTGAGCCCGCCGCCCGCCTGGAGGCTGTAAAGGAACTGGCCACCCCGATCGATCGAATCCAGCAGCGGCCGCTCCCGGAGGCGGTGCTGGACCTCGACGAACTCCTCGGCGATCTCGATGAACGACACGTCCTCGGGCACCCGGAAGAGCGTCAGCCCGATCTCCCGGCACGCGCTCGCAAGCTCGTCGGGGACGGTGCCGACGAGCGGGTTGACGCCGAAGCCCAGCGCGGCCGCGTCGCCATCTGCCAGCCGGGCGGCGAACTCCGCGGCGGGAACGCCGTGCCAGTGCCAGATGCCCGCCGTGAGCACCACCTCGCCGCCACGCAGGTAGGGCGCCGGATCCGGCATGTCGCTGGAGTGGACCCACCGGATCTCCCGGTCGAGGTCTCCGGCGACGATCAGCTCCAGCCGAAGATGCGGGCGGGTGACGAGCTCTCGAACCGTGAGCATGCCGGTTCTGTGGCGGTCAGGCGGTGCGCGCGGCGGCGCCGTCGAGCCCCGCGAGGGGGAGCGTTGCAGCGGCAGGCTCCGGCCCTCGCAGCTTCCCCGCGATCGGGCTGCCGCCGGATGCCCGGCCGCACCCGCGCCGACCGATCAGCCGCGGCAGAGGTTGACCAGCGGCGCCGCCGGCGCCTTGGCCGGATGGCCGTTGGCGAAGTGGACCGTGAACGCGGGCAGGCCCCCACCGGAGATGCGGATCACGCCTGAGAGGTCGAGGCGCGTCGCGCGTGAGACCCTGTCGGTCTCGGTCGCCGTCTGATGGCCCCACGGATAGGTGTAGGTGAGCAGCACGTCGGAGCCATGGTTGACCGGCGCCGAGTAGGTGCCGTGCGGCTCGTTCCACTGCGCGCCCGCCTGTACCGGAGTGGAGCCGCGCAGCTTGCCGAAGCAGGTGTGCCGAGCGGGGGTTCCGAACGCGAAGAAGCCGCCCTTGTGGCTCACGACGACCTCCACCGACTCTTGCACGCAGAGCCCCACACGGCATGCCGGCGGCGTCAGCTCGTCAAGCCACCACACGACCCGGTCGTTCTTCAGCGCCACCACCGCGTGCTCCGTGGCCCTCACCCAGCCGTGCGGGATCCGGCCGCTGCCCCACTGCCAGTCGAAGACCGAGGTGCGGCCGAGGAGCGCGTTCATCTCAACGAAGCCGGTCTCGGACACCGTCTCGGCGTGGATCTTTCGGTATGCCCCGATCTGCGAGTGGGCGAACGCCACCCCCTGCGCATTGCCCCCGGCGCTCGCCGCAACGGCCGAGCCGGCCGCCGTCAGCATCGCCGCACCGGTCGCCACCAGCACTCTGAGCCGCATCTCTCCACCCCTTCCGACGCCTTGTGCGCCGGAACGCTACCAACCACGCCCGCCATGTGCCACCGCTCGGCTGCAAGCCCGCGCCGGCAGCCGGCGAGTGAGAGGCCACCGCCGGTGGCCGGCCGTCTGAGCGAGGCCGGCCCCGGCCCCGCGGGGCCCCGGGCGGCCGGCCGTTGGAGCGCGACCGGCTGGCCCCGGGCGGCCGGCCCTCAGTGCGCTGCCGCAGCCGGCTGCTCGACCCGGCGCGGAAGCAGCGTCTCGCGAGCGATCACCAGGCGCTGGATCTGGGCGGTGCCCTCGTAGAGCTGCAGGATCTTCGCGTCGCGCATCAGCTTCTCGACCTTGTACTCCTTGATGAACCCGTAGCCGCCGAACACCTGGACCGCGTCGGTCGTGACCTCCATCGCGGTGTCCGCCGCGAACCGCTTGGCGTGCGATGACTCGATCGTGTTGCGCTTGCCCTGGTCGAGCAGGACGGCGCTGTTCCACGTGGCCAGACGGGAGAGATGGACCTTGGTGGCCATGTCGGCGATCATGAACTGGATCGCCTCGTGCATCGCGATCGGGACGCCGAACTGCACCCGCTGCTTGGAGTACTCGACCGCCATCTCCATCGCGGCGCGGGCCACTCCCACCCCCATAGCCGCCACGCCCGGACGCGTCCGGTCGAGGGTCGTCATGGCGATCTTGAACCCCTTGTTCTCCTCGCCCACCAGGTGGTCGAGCGGGATCTCGACCTCGGGGAAGGTGATCGTGGCCGTGTTGGATGCGCGCTGGCCCATCTTGTCCTCATGCTTGTCGACCACCACCCCGGCGTCGCGGGGCACGATGAAGCACGAGATCCCGCGATGCCCGGCGTCCTTGTCGGTCTTGGCGTAGACCGTGTACCAGTTCGCGTACTCGCCGTTGGTGATGAAGCACTTGGAGCCGCTGATCACCCACTTATCGCCCTTGCGGGTGGCTGTCGTCTTCATACCCGACACGTCCGAGCCCGCATCGGGCTCAGTCAGGCAGAACGAGGCCAGCAGCGGGGCCTCCGAGAGGCGTCCGAGGTACTCCTTCTTCAGCTTCTCCGACGCGGCGATCAGGACCGGCGCGCTGGCGAGGCCGTTGCACGACAGCGACGTGCCGATCCCGCTGCAGCCCCAGGCGATCTCCTCCTCGAGAATGCAGCTGTCGAGCGTGCCGAGGCCCGCTCCCCCGTACTCGACGGGCAGGTGAGTGTTCATCAGGCCCAGCTCCCAGGCCTTCTCGAGGATCTCGCCGGGCCAGGTGGCGTCGCGGTCGTAGTCCCAGGCGACCGGCCGGATCTCGTTGGCAGCGAAGTCGTGCGCCATCTCACGCATGCTGAGCTGCTCGTCGGTGAGCGTGAAGTCAACCACCGTCTGCGTCTCCTTTGGTCCGCGTCACGGGCATCACGGTCCGCTCCGCGCAGTCGATTGACTGGTCAGTCAATCCCATGGTCGTCAGGATAGCCTCCGAGCTTGACCGCGCCTGGACGCCTGCCGCGCCCATGGGCACCGATCGGGTAGATTGCCCGCACCATGGCCCACGCGCGCCGCGTCGAGCTGGACGACCTCCTCAACCGTCCGGGGACCTACTTCAACCCCCAGACCGAGGTGCTGGTCGTCGTGGACGACTCGCCTGAGCTGGATGCGGAGATCTTCAACCTTGAGGAGTTCGAGGGCGCGGACTGGATCCAGATCTCCGATGAGGTTCCGCTCGACGAGCCGCGTCGCGACGAGCTGCTGGAGGCCGTTCAGGTCCATCTTCACGCCGGATCCGCCGAGGCCGACGAGGAGGGCTCCGACTCATCGGACGAGCTCTCCCAGGACGATCAGGAAGCCGGGCGCGAGTAGCGCCGTCGGCACGCGCGCCGACCGCCGACCACCCCTCGCGCAGCACGCCCCGGCACCGGCCACCCTGGCGCCAGCCGCCCCGCGGGCCGGGGGCACCGGCCGCTATCCGGCGTTGAGCAGCGAGGAACAGCGCTGCATCTTCGTCACGTCGCCGGCCGCCCTCTGCATGCACAGGCCGTACCGGCTCCCGCCGGCCGAGCCGCCCGGGCCGGACGCGGATCCGAGCGCCCCGGTCCCGGGGACGCCGAGACCCGTCGTGAGGATCCTCCCAAGCCTGGCCGTGAACTGGCTGTAGGGCGCGATCCGGCTCGGCGCGGAGATCGTCTGCGGCTGGTTGATGTCCGCGTACTGGATCGTGACCCTGATGGCCGCCGACTTCATCCCCCCGAGCAGGACCGAGGCCCGACCGCTGACCGACAGGTCGAGCGAGACCGCGAGCCGGCGCAGGGTGTGGTCGGAGTTGGCGGTCCAGACGTCGACGGTCGAGTTGGTGACGGATGCCTCGATGCTTCGCTCCGTCGCCGGGGGTATCGAGCTGGGGATCCTGGACGAGCCTGCCGTGCCGGCGGCCCTGGCGAGCAGGCGGTCGAGGCTCCCCAGCAGAGCCGGAAGGTCGACGCCGGCATGTATGTGCGTGGTGCTGGCCCCTGCGACCGTGGCCGAGCCGACGATCGTCGGCCGGACGAGCCACCGCATCGGGTCAAGCCCGAGCGCCGATGCCCCGCCCGAAGCTGCGGCCGGACCGCCCGCCGAGGAGAAGCTGGACGCAAGTCGCTGGAACTCGGTGGGCGGGAGCCGGTAGCCGGTGCCCGCGACGGTCAGGTAGCCGGTCGTGCCCGTCGAGACGACGCCGAGCGTGCCGCTCCGCCTGAGTCCGGAGAGCGTGATCGCGAAGTCCGACGCGGGCACCTGACCAGCGCCCCTGCTCCTGAACGGTCCGCTGATCGTCAGGCTGACCGGGATCGTGAACGTCCTCGATCCCGACGGGACGGCCGACAGCGAGAACGTCAGCAATCCGCTTCGGATCGAGTGGCCCTTGGAGAAGGTCTGGCCGAGCAGCCCTTGGGCGCTCTGCCCGGAGCCGCCGCAGCCGGCCACCGCCAGCGCCACCAGCGCGGCCGTCACCGGCAGCCCGGGGCGGCCGCGGAGGATCGCTGTCCTGACACGGCGCTGCATGCAAGTTCCTCCTCAGGCGTCGCGACGACGGTCGCGCGAATGTACCATCGGCTCGGTGCGCAGGATTCTGCCAGTCCTGCTCACGCTGATCGCCACGGCCGTGATCCGGCCGGCGGGCGCGGGGGCCGCGCCGGTGCTGGTTCTTGGCCGCGACGGCCACGTGAGCGTCCGCGACGACCCGTTCCTGAGCGCCGTCCCGGTGACCCCGCCGCCAGCCTGGCAGACAGTCCCGGCGACACCGCCGCCCGCCTCGAAGGCGGGGCTGAGCGCCCACGCTCGAGCGGCGCGAGGGCCGCTCGCACATTCGGCCAAGGCCCGCCGCGCGGGCCGCCCGCCACGGCCGCAGGCCACGTTCTACGGCGCCCTGAAGCGGCTCTACCACCGAGGCAGCATCGGTCCGTCCGCCTACGCCGCGGCCGCCGAGAGCTTCCGGGCGGCGCTCGCGGCGGAGCGGCGGCTGCGGGGCACGCGCCGCGCCGAGCTCGCGTCCGTCACCGAGACGATGCACATGATCGCCGCCTCCCATCAGCTGACGCCATCGCGGCTGCCGGCGATCGAGGCCACGCTGGCGGCCAACCGGCAGTGGTGGACCACGGGACCGCTGCTCGCCCCCGATCAGCGGGTCGAGTTCGCCGGCTCGCAGCTGGTCTGGGAGTACTACCCGGGCCAGGGGATCCAGCTGCAGATACTCGGAAGCTTCGGCAAGGCGGACGGGCTCTACACGGCCGGTCCGAGCCAGTATCCGGCGCTCGAGCAGCTGCTCTCCGAGCTTGTCCCGCTCGCCTCGCAGCGAGGGGGCGGGCTGGCGTGGGAGTACTGGTTCCACTTCGACGGCGGCTCGCCACCGTGGACGAGCGCGATGTCCCAGGCGACGGCGCTCGAGGCTCTCACTCGCGGCTACCAGGCGACCGGCGACCCGTCGTACCTGTCGATCGCGGCTCAGGCGCTGCCGATCTTCTCCCGTCCGCCGCCGGTCGGGGTCGCGGTCCGCACGCCGCTGGGGGTCCGCTTCCTGCAGTACACGTTCTCGCCGGGAACGGCGATCATCAACGCCTTCCTGCAGACCCTGATCGGGCTGCAGTACTTCGCGCACGTGAGCGGCAACCCGACCGCGGCCGCACTCTTCGCAGCCGGCAACGCGGAGGCCCAGGCGGAGGTCCCCGCCTACAACACCGGCGCCTGGTCGCTCTACCAGCCCGGGATCGAGGACACGCTCGGCTACCACGAGCTGGTCACCGGCTTCCTGCAGCAGCTGTGCCAGCTGACCGGGGCGCCCGTCTACTGCACCACGGCCCAGGCCTTCCGCAACGATCTCACGACGCCGCCTCGGCTCTTCCAGCACACGCTCAGAGCGCGGGCCCGGACGCCGTTCGAGCTGCGGTTCAGTCTGTCGAAGTACTCGCACGTGGGCGTCGTGCTGACGAAGGGCGCCCGGACCGTTTTCCAGACAAGCGCCTCCTTCCCCTACGGCTCCGACGGCTTCGCGATCCCCGGCCTTCCCGGGCCCGGAGCCTATGGCGTGCGGCTCGCGGCGACGGACCTGGCGGGCAACTTCGCCCGGATCGTGGGCACTCTCGTCGTCGCGCCGCGCGCACGCCCGCACCGGAGGCGACCCGGGCGCCGCGGGACCGGTGGGCCCACGGGCAGCGGCGCGCCACCAACCGGCTCCACGGGCAGCGGCACGCCACCAACCGGCTCCACGGGCAGCGGCACGCCACCAACCGGCTCCACGGGCAGCGGCACGGCGACGGGCGGCTCCGGCGGGGCCGGCGCAGCCCCTGCGAGCGGCTGACCGCGGCGAGTCGACCGTAGACTCGCCGGGGCGATGCGCCCGCGAATGATCCTCTACACCGGGAAGGGGGGCGTAGGGAAGACCTCCGTGGCGGCCTGCACCGCCCGCGGCTGCGCCGCCGCCGGCCTGCGCACGCTGATCGTCTCGACCGATCCCGCCCACAGCCTCGCGGAGTCGCTCACGGTCGACCTGGGGCCCGACCCGACGCCGGCCGGCGAGCTGCTGTGGGGCCAGGAGATCAGCGCCCAGGATGAGCTGGAGCGTCACTGGTCCGGGGTGCAGGAGTGGTTGGGCGAGCTCCTCGTGCAGCGTGGCGTCGACCGCATCTCGGCTCAGGAGCTGACCGTGCCCCCGGGGTTGGATGAGCTCTTCGCGCTGCTGGCGCTGCAGTCGCACGCGGAGTCCGGGGAATGGGACGCGGTGGTGGTCGACTGCGCGCCGACTGGTGAGACGCTCCGGCTGCTGTCGTTCCCCGACGTCGCACGCTGGTGGATCGAGAAGGTGTTCCCGCTCGAGCGCCAGCTGCTGGCGGCAGCGCGCCCGATCGCCCGCTCGCTGCTGGACATCTCGCTTCCGGACGAGACCGTGTTCGCCGACGTCCAGCGGCTCTCTCACCGGCTGATCGCGATGAACGAGATCCTCCGCGACGGTGAGCGCTGCACCGTGCGCCTGGTGATGAACCCGGACCGGCTTGTGATCGGAGAGGCGATGCGGACCTACACCTATCTGAACCTCTACGGCTACCTGACCGACGCCGTGATCGTCAACCGGATGTTCCCCGCGCAGGTCGGCGACTACTTCGCCGCCTGGCGGCGCGTGCAGGCTGAGCACATGGAGCTCGTCGAGTCGGCGTTCGCCCCGCTTCCGATCCTGAGGGCACCGTACTTCGAGCAGGAGGTCGTGGGACCGGGGATGCTTGACCGCCTGCGAGCCGAGCTCTTCGCCGGGTTCGACCCCGCCGCAGTCCTCGTCGCAGCGCCCGCGCAGACGATCGAGGTTCGCGACGACGGCGCGACTCTGAGGCTGTCGCTGCCGCTTGCCGAGAAGGGCGAGATCGCCCTGCGCCAGTCCGGCTCCGATCTGATCGTCTCGGTCAACGGCCAGCGGCGCACGATCGCGCTGCCGACCGCGATGGCTTCGATGCAAGCCGGCGAGGCCAGGTTCGAGGATGGCGCACTGCATGTCAGGTTCGACGGCTGACAGCTTCATGCAGGGTTCGACGGTCGACGACGGCGCAGCCGGCGACGCGCGCCGCACGCCGCCCCCGGCCGACGACGGCGCAGCCGGCGACGCTCGCGACAGGCCGCCCCCGGCCGGCTGGAGACGCCCGGGTGAGGAACGCGCGGCCGTGGACCTTGAGCTTCTGCTGGAGCTGCTCGGCTCGCTGCGGGAGCCGCTCGCGGCCGTTCGCGAGCCGCTCGCCTCGGCCCGCGAACGGGTCCCGGTCGAGATCCAGCAGCGTCTGGCGGAGGCGAGCCGCGACCTGCTGCTGGCGCTGCGAGCGCTGATCGACTGGCAGCTGGAGCGCAGCGAGCCCCGGGCCGGGGGCCGCGTCGGCTCGAAGCGAAGCCCCGGACGCGGCGGCGCGCGGCACCAGGCCGCCGAGCCCGGTCCGGTGCGCGACATCCCGATCCTCTGACGCCACGCCCGGAGGATCGACGCGCCGGAGGCGTCCAAGCCACCGGCGCTCCCCCAGCCCGGTGCCCGACATCCCGATCCTCTGACGGCGGCGCCGAGCGATCGCACGCGCCCGATGCCGAGATCGTTCGAAGCACCGGAGGGCGGGGCGACGACCGCGCCGCTCCGAGCCGGCCTGAGACCGGGACCGCCCCTCCCGGCTTGCGCGATCGTGCCGAGTCCGGCCGGCGGTGCCCCACGGACCCGCCCGATGGCGCACTTACAATCGATCTGTGTCCCGCACCTGGAAGCCGACCGGGCCTGCGGAGCGAAGGCTCCCCCCGGCACTGGCGACCGCCGGTCGGGGCTCGCTCGCCGTCCGCGTGACACGCGCCTGGCGCGTCCTGCCTCCCGAGCGGCGGCTGGCCGCGGTGGCGGCGATCGCCCTGTTCTTCACGCTGTTCCTCAACTGGTACCAGGAGACCGTGATCGCGGGGGCGCGCGGAACCAACGCGCTGCGCTCGGCGAGCGTCTCGCTGACCGGCTGGGAAGCGTTCTCGTTCGTCGAGGCGGCCGTGCTGCTCGTTGCGGTGGGCGTGCTCGTCCTGCTGTTCGTGCGCGCCGAGGGCCGTGCGTTCCATGTCCCGGCGGGGGACGGTGGCGTGATCACCGCCGCCGGTCTGTGGACCTGCGCGCTGGTCGTGTGGCGGATCTTCGACAAGCAGGGAACGACCGGGCACGGCCAGTTCGCGACGACCTCCGGAGTCGACTGGGGGATCTTCGTCGCGCTCGGCGTGGCGGGCATGCTCGCCTACGCGGGATCCCGCATCCGGCGGGCGGCCGATCCCGAGCCGCCGCTTCCCGGCGAACTGAACGACGACCCGGTGCGGTCGCGTCGCGGCGACGGCCGGCGCGAGCCGCCCGAGCGGCAGCGGAGGCGGGATCGGCCGGGCAGGGTCGCGCCACAGCCCGGCAGCCGCACGCCGGCGGGGGCTCCGCGACGTCGGCGTGGAACAGGTACGGCACGGCTTGCGCCTACGCGGGAGGCGGCGGGCGGCACGGCGCAGGCCCCGCGTACGAAGCGCACCCCAAGCGCCTGGGAGGCCACCGACCCGACGCGGCAGCCGCCGCACGCGGACCCCGCCTGGCAGACCACCGACCCGACGCGGCAGCCGCCGCACGCGGACCCCGCCTGGCAGACCACCGACCCGACGCGGCAACGACCTACCAGCGACGACTGGGAGGTGGTCACCCATGCGGACTCGACCCGGACGCCGTCGACTCGCTCTGACCCGTTCCGGGAGGCTCCGACGCGGCCGGCCGCAGATGTCGCGGAGCCCAACCTCACGGAAAGCGCCGATAAGACCCCTGTAGGCCGAGATCGGTCGAACGATGCACGGCGGGAGGGACCTCCGGACCGAGTCTCGCCCGAGCGTGACGCCGCACGCGCACCTTCCGGCGAGCCGCCGGCGTACCGCTCCCGCAGGCGCGCCCACCCACTCACGCGTCAGGAGGTGCAGGACCTGGACATCGCCGAGCCGCCCCCGTCTCGGCTCAGACGCGCGCAACCCGCGCCGTACGTGAGTCCAAGCGACCTGGGCGGTACCGGACATCAGGACGCCGGCGGATGGGAGAGGACTGGCAGCCCCACGGAGGGGCACTCCTACACGGAAGGCAACCGGCACCCGCACTTCGACCCCCACCCGGACGGCGAGGAGGCGCATGACGGTGGGCGGCAGCCGGTCGGCCGACGAGATCAAGCCGGCAAGCGAGACCCAGCCGGCTAGCGAGACCCAGCCGGCTAGCGAGACCCAGCCGGCTAGCGAGACCCAGCCGGCTAGCG
>JAJZWB010000069.1 GCA_021846845.1 Actinomycetes bacterium
TTGTTGCGAAGCTGTAGCGGTCTTCCGCACCGACGCGACTGAGGCTGCGTGGATGGAGCACTCTGGGGACCGTGTTCTCTTGAGCTGCTACACGGCCGGACAGGACGCCGGAGAGCTTGAGTACTCGCAACCCCGCCACTGGACCGACTTCCTCGAACACCGGTCGAGGCATCCAGTGTGGGACGTACAAGCTACCCTGACCGAAAACCGACCCGGCGGCAAGCGACATCAGCGCCATGGTTCTCGCGATCTCAGCCTCGTCGCTCTTGTTGCCTGGTTCGTAAACGGTGCGGAGGCGGTCGTATTCGTAGTCGAGCACCTTGTCTCTCGGGAGCCGCCGCAGGTAGTCCTGTAACCGCTGCCACACATGTGGACCCGGCTTCTGGCTGAGCGTGCCGAACAATCCGTAGACGATCGCGTGCTCTTGCGCGGACAGGTACAGGGGGAGCAGGGCGTGCGTGCTGGCGTGGCGCGTGCTCGTCTGGTGCCGGTTGAGTTCGATCACGGTTCCGAACAGGCCGACCCTGAGTTTGGTCGCGCCGAATCTCAAGGTCTTGGGATCCGGGCCTGTCTGCCTGGCGAGGCTCCCGTACAGGCCGGTGATGCCCTGCGTGCTGCCAGCGCGAGCGAGGCCGCTCGTGGTTGCCGTGTTGAGGTAGAAGGGACCGTAGCCGCCGATCTCATAGTCGCATTGGAAGGTGTCGGGGATCTCCGTGAACGCGGGCCTCGCCGTAACCTTCACTCCGAACCCGGCGTGCAGCAGCGAGGTCACAAGCGGGACGCATGGATCGAGGTCGCCGCGCCCCGGCTTCGGGGGCGACGGCGGCGCGACGGGCTGCGCGAAGTGCCCGTCCACGAGCTGCGCGAGCGCGAGCGCCTGCTGCTCGCTGCCGGGCGGATTTCCCTGACTGTCGCTGGCACCGACGTCCACGTAGTCTCTACCTTGAAGCAGGATGAAACCTCCGGCACCGTAGCTCGCACCGTTGCCGACGTTCGCCTGCGCGAACCCGTCGCTCTGAACGTCCACACTGCTCTGCTGGCTGTACGCAGCGCTCGCGGCCGACGCCGTCGGATAGATCGCGACCGTGACGGTGATCTGGTATCCGCCCGTCGCCGTCACCAGGCAGTCGCTGTAGCCCGGTTGCGTGCCCTGCGGGACGTTGCCACCGTTGTACGCGACGACGACACCCGACCACCCATAGACGTGAGTGACGTCCGAGCTCGAGATCAGCGAGCAGGCGAACTGGCCAGTGTCCCCCTGGTCCGGCGGCCCCGAAGACGCCCAGGCAGGTCCGGTAATGACGAGCACCGCCGCGAACACCGCAACGGCGCGAACCCAGTAACGCCCCATTACGGCGCGAAAGCGTATCGGCCCGGCGTTCGAGGGTCAACCGCTCGAGGAGCGCGATCGCCGCCACCAAGCCGAAGTGTCGGCGCCGAACATCGCATCCCCGTTCGCGGCGCAAGCCAAAGCGGCGAGATGCTCGCCCCGTTTCCCCAAGGGAAGGCAGAGCACACACGCAACGTCCCGCCGCGCTGATCACCATCACCGCGACCATCGCGGTCGCGAACGCTGCGCCGTGCTACTGGAGCCTCACTCAAGCCACCTTCAGCAAAACGGGCTCCCCTGCATGTTCCGTGGGTGAGGTGAACGCGGTCGCGGCGTAGCGCGGCCGTCGTCGTCTGATCAAGCAGCGCCTGGGGGCTGGCGCGGCGCGCGTGACGTTTTGGCTGCTCGTGGCGGGGTTGGCGCTGCTTGACAGCCGCCGCCTGCCGCGCTGGTTGGCGATGAGGTCGGGGCGCTGGGAGCGCCCGACCTCCGGGCAGGAGGGAGCGCACGCCGCCGTGCTCTTACGGTTCCGGCTTCTCACAGTCGCAGAACCACAGGAAAGGGCGGTGACGGCGTGCGCCGACGAAGCGTATGGAAGAAGCTGCTCGGCCTTCAACGAGCTGTCGTTGAAGACGTCGAGTTGACCGACGGCGGAGCGTTGGTGGTGTCGGTTCGCCCGGCAGCGCGGGAGCTCGATCGCTGCCCTCACTGCCGGCGCCGCTGCCCTGGCTATGACCTTGGCGACGGGCGCCGCAGATGGCGGGCGCTGGACGTCGCCACCACGTTCGCGTACCTCGAGGCCGACGCTCCGCGAGTCAGCTGCAAGCGTCACGGCGTAGTCGTCGCCGCGGTTCCGTGGGCCCGCCACGACTCCGCGTTCACGCGCCAGTTCGAGGATCAGGTTGCCTGGCTCACGGTCCAGGCCTCGAAGACCGCCGTCTCGCAGCTGATGAGGATCGCGTGGCGAACGGTCGGTTGGATCTGCGAGCGCGTGAGCGATGAGGCGGTCCAGGCCCGCGACCTGTTCGCGGGCCTGAAGCGGATCGGGGTGGATGAGATCTCGATCCGCAAGGGGCAGCGATACCTCACCGTCGTCGTCGACCACGACACCGGCCGCCTCGTCTGGGCCGGTCCCGGTCGGGACCGCAAGACGGTCGAGAAGTTCCTGGATCTGCTCGGCAAAGACCGCTGTCACCAGCTCAAGCTCGTCTCCTGCGACATGGCCTCCTGGATCACCGGCCCGATCGCCGAGCGGTGCCCGAACGCGAACGTCTGCTACGACCCGTTTCACTTGATCAAGCTTTCGACCGACGCGCTTGACGAGATCCGCCGCGAGGTCTGGAACGACGCCCGCCGCCAAGGCCAAGCGCAACTCGCCAAGGAGCTCAAGGACGCCCGGTTCGCTCTGTGGAAGAACCCGGGCAACCTGACCGAGCGCCAGCAGCTCAAGCTCGCCCGCGTCCAGCAACTGAACCAGCGACTCTACCGTGCCTACCTCCTCTCCCAGCAGCTGCGGGAGATCTACCGGGTCCCCTTCGAGGAAGCGATCGCGCTGCTCGACGCCTGGATCACCTGGGCCCGACGATGCCGCCTGGCGCCATTCGTCAAGCTCGCCCGCACCATCACCGATCAGCGTGCCGGCATCGAAGCCGCGATCCAAAACGGGTTGAGCAACGCTCGGGTCGAGCAGGTCAACACCCAGCTGCGACTCATCACCCGCCGCGCGTTCGGGTTCCACTCCCCTCACGCCGCGATCGCACTCGCGATGCTCGCCCTCGGCGGACTCTGCCCACCCCTAACAGGCCGGTGACACAACCCACGGTTCATGCAGGAGATCCGCAATTCGAGCTCCTTGACCCAGACGGCCAGGAGCTCCGCTGATGTCCGCACACGACCCCTCACAGTTCACAACCGCGCTCGGGAACCGGCGCGGCACTGGTAACCACGATCAGGACCCCGTGCCCGCACTCCCGCGCGACCGGGCCCGTGGGTTCTTCGCCTGGTTCAACACCGATCACCCACCAGAGCAACGCCTCGACCACCTGCGCGACGAGCAGCAGATCGCCGAGCGTCTCGGCCTCGTGCTGGACCACGGGCAGTGGACCAAACACACGATCGAGCCCGATCAGAACAAGCCGGTCACCCTCACCTTCGTGCTGGACGCCGAGACCGGCAACCGGATCGGGATCATCGAGACCTCACACCCCGCAGACGGCCGGCTCTACCTCCAAGACGAGCGCCACTGGAGCTCGCGATGAGCGCCGCGAAAACCACCAGCACCGCCCACGGTGGATTCTGCGCCGTCTTCGGAGAGCGGCGCGGTCATCCGGCGGGGCACACGCCCGTGATAACCGCAGGGCCGACACCGATCACACGCGCCCGCGCCCTGGTCGCATGGGCGAACGCCGCCGAAATGATCACCACCCATCCCGACTTCTGGGATCTGCTGTTGCCGAAGGCGGTGGAGATGGGGCTCTCAATCGAATTCCTCGCGTTCGGTCCACAACAGGATGAGGACGAACGGCCCCACTACGTCAACCGCGACATCCCGGTGCTCGCCTCCCTGTACGACGGCGATACGCAGACGGTCGTCGGCGTGATCGAGCTCACCGGAAGCCGCGCCTTCCTACTCCACTACGACCAACCCCTTCCTCGGTCGGTGAAGCGATGACCGAGGCCGAGCGACTGATACGCCGCTTGGGGGTCGGCAACCGGCCACGGGAGTGGTTAGGCCGGCGATAGGCGACCAGGTTCCGCATGAGCCGTCCATGTGAAAACAGCACGCGCTGACAGCAGGTACGTGAAAGCCGGCGAGCCACAAGTACTGGCGCCTATCGATGAGAGGCCAAAGCCCGGATCGGGCTTGGCGTTGACCTAGCCACGGACCAGCCGCGCGGAGGACGCGCGCGGTCCTCTCACTGGAAGGACGCCATGTCTACCACTGACCATCCCCCCGCCGGGGATCCCTCGACCCCTGCGATCAGCGGCAATCGGGAGCATGATGATGACCGCAGGCACCTGAGCGAAACGCGCGAGACCAGTGAGTTCGTCAACGCTCCCGATGAGGACACAGGCACCGAAGCGGAAGAGTCCGTCAACCTTGTAGACCAACGGGCGCAGCAGCTGGCGGAGCTTGAGGAAGAGCTAGCCGAAGCCGCCTATGAACCTGGCCACGATCGCGGTTATCACGGGATCGGCCGGGACCCATCACCGGCTCGCGTCGACGACGCGCTCTACCGGCTCTATCAGGGTCTCGCGCGCGAGGCCGAACGTCGAGCGCGGGTGGAGAGGGGCGGGCTACCCAACAGGCGATATGCCGAGCTGAGAGAGCAGGCCGCCGAGGAGCTACAAGCCGATCAGGAACAGAGCATGCGCGACGAGCGTGTGCGGCAGCGTTGGGCGCCCACCTCCCGGTATGAGGATGAGCCGACCCGCGCGTCAGAGACTCCTGTGTTCGCGGCGGTGATGGCCGACTCGCTGATGCGCTTCCTGCTGGGAATGTTCGCCAGCCGCTCGGGCGAACGGGGACGCAGCCCTGCGCGGCGGCTCCTGGCCGCCATGCTCGCACTGATGGCCTTCAAGCGTGGACGGCCCACGCTCTGCGACGCACGACAGGCTTTCGACGAATCCGCAGCGGCACTCGCGTTCGCGTTCGGCTACCCGAATGATCCGCTGGGACCTGAAACGCCCCCAAAGGGGAAGGCGCTCTACGAGGCGTTTCACGAGATGCTCCAGGCCGGCCACGTGCACCCGGAGGACGTCGAGCATTTTCAAGTGGCGGCGTTTCGTCGGCTCGCGGACCTGGACGCTCTGGACGATGAAGGCCGACCGGTTCTCGATGCCAAAGGCCGCCGGGTCAAGAAGCACCCCAACGCAGGCAAGGTCGTCATCGTCGACGGATCCTTCGTGGAGGGGCAGGCCAAGCAGGTGGTGCCGCTGGACGAGGTCCATCGCCAGATCCTGATCCGTGGCCGAGCGGACCGGCAGATGATTCGGTACGTCACCTACACCCGCAATGGCCGCTTCACCAAGGGCGTGCTCGGCTACAAGCTCGTCGCGTTGGTGTGCGGCACGACCGGGCGGCCGATCATCACGCTGATCATGCCGGCCAGCTGGGATGAGCGGAAGGCGACGCTGCATCTGCTCAACCGGCTCTTCACGATCTGGCCGGAGTGCCCGGCGGAGTTCATCGTCGGCGACGGCCTCTACGGGCACGCGACTGAGTTCCTCAAGGAGCTGATGTTCCGCTGGGGCCTGGATCCCGTCTTTCCGTGGCGACAGGACTATCCCACGCATGAGCATCACAAGAAGGGCGTACCCGTCTGCTACTGCGCGGGACTGGAGCACCCGACGCCGATGCGCTTCAAGCAGCGAAAGGGCGCCTGGTGGGGGCATGAGCGACGCCGGAAGCACAACCTGCCGCGTGGCCAGTGGGCACCGCGCAGCGACTGGCAGATCCGCTACGAGTTCGAGTGCTCGTTCGGCAACCCCGGGTGCAAGAACAAGACGACGAAGCCGATCAACGACCCCCGCGTCTTCACGTACCTGCCGCACACCGGCGAGGGCAAGCAGGCCTCGATGCGCCGGGTGTTCCTGCGCCAGCGCAACATCGTCGAGTCCTACTACGCCTCGCTGATGCAACTCGGCCTGAAGGGGCGCGGCATCAACCGCCCCGCGTGGGCAAGCGACGTTGAAGTCGCCCTGCTCCTTCAGCTCGGCTCCCTCTACCTGACCCTGCGTCGCTACGTGTTCGATACGGGCCAATACCACCGAGCGCTCGTCGAGTATGAGCAACTCGGGTTGCGCGAATCGCCGGGCCTGCTGAACCCATCGCCGGGTCCGAGCTCGGAGCAGCTTCGCGCGCTCATGATCGAGCGCGCGCAGAGGCTTGAGCCTGCGGCACCGCCCGCATCGCTGGTGCAGGCCAACGGAGGCGTCGTGCCCCGCCTCACCGGATCGGGCGAGACCTGGATCGAGGAATGGACAAATCCGGTCGCCGCATTCGCGGCACGCGAGGCCCGACGCGCTCAGCAGACCTCCGCAACGGACGAGGAGACCGCCCGAGGTTCCGCTAACGACATCTGACGTCTACCAGCCGAACCTGTCCGCAGAGGGCTCCCCACTTGGGGGCCCCTCTGCTTTAAGCCGCCGATCTTGGTCCCAGCCGGGCACGCGCCAGGTCCGAAACTCCTGACTTCCGGACGAGCAGTCGGGGGACCTAACCGGATCGGACGCCACATAAGTCCTGACTGCTCAGCACGGCGATCCGGTCAGCCCTGCAAATCGCAACTTTTTACCATGATCGGCGAAACTCCGTACCAAATTCCGCCGAGACCGGGCAGTGCCGCCGGCAGGACTCGAACCTGCGACCCTCGGATTAAAAGTCCGCTGCTCTACCAGCTGAGCTACGGCGGCGCGACTCCCATGATCGCGCACGGGCGCGGGCCTCGGAGCGCGCCGGACACCTCACGAAACCCAGGCCCAGAAGGACGGCGGGCGCCGCGCCGAACTGACCGCGAGACGCCGCGCCGGGGACGGCCTCGCCCGCCCGGACCGCGACGCTCCGGTCGCCGGTCCGACGGGCCGATCGTCAGGCCGGCAGCAGGGCGACCGCCTCCATCTCGACCAGCATGCGCGGGTCGACCAGGGCGCTGATGCCGACCATGGTCATCAGCGGCCGGTGCTGCGCGAACACCTCGCCGTGCGCCCGTCCGACCTCGGCCGAACGAGAGATGTCGGTCACGTAGATCCGCACCTGGATCACGTCGGCGGGGCCCGCGCCGAACCGGTCGAGCTCCTGCACGATCTTGCCCAGGATCTCCACCGCCTGGTCATACGGGGTCTCGCCGACGATCGCCCCGTCCGGCCTGATCGACGTGGTCCCACCGACCATGACGAGGCTCCCGGTGCGCAGCACGCGGCTGAAGCCGTAGAGCTCCTCGTAGGGAGACGGCGGGTTCCCCGGGTGGCGCTCGATCACGGGACCACGATCCGATCAGTGCAGGAAGTGGCGGCGGCTCGTGAACACCATCGCCGCGCCGGCCTGATCGATCGCCTCCACCGAGAGATGATCCCTCATCGACCCGCCGGGCTGGATCACGGCGGTCACCCCGGCCTCGAGCGCGAGCTGAACCGAGTCCGCGAACGGGAAATAGGCATCCGAGGCCACAACTGCGCCGCGAACGCCGTCACGCGCCTTCTCAAGCGCTATCCGGACCGAGTCCACACGGCTCATCTGCCCCGCCCCGATCCCGATCGTCTCAAGGTCCCGCGCGATCACGATCGCGTTGGACTTGACGTGCTTGCAGACCTTCCACGCGAACGACAGCTGCTGCCACTCGGCCTCGGTCGGCCGCCGCTGGGAGACGACGTGCATCTCGCCGCGCTCCTCCAGATCGAAGTCGCGATCCTGCACGAGCAGGCCTCCGACCACCTGTCGGACGTGCGGCTCGATCATGTTCGGGGTGCGGCGCTCACGATCGTCGAGGATCCTGGTGTTGGGCTTTGAGGCCAGCGCCTCCAGCGCCTCCTCGCTGTAGCCGCGCGCGAACAGGACCTCCACGAACTGATCCGAGATCTCCCGCGCCAGCTCCGCGTCGACGCTGCGGTTCAGGCACACGATGCCGCCGAACGCGGACTGCGGATCGCACGCGAACGCCTTGCGGTAGGCCTCGATCGGCGTCGAGCCGCAGGCCACGCCGCACGGGTTGCCGTGCTTGATGATCACGCACGCCGGGATCTTGAACTCGCTCAGCGCCAGGCGCCCGGCGTCGAGATCGAGGAGGTTGTTGAAAGACAGCGGCTTGCCGCCCAGCTGAGAGACCATCGACAGGACGTGCGTGCGGGCCCCAACCTGCTCGTAGTACGCGGCCCGCTGGTGCGGGTTCTCGCCATAGGGCAGCTCGAGCACCTTCTCGAACGCGCGCACGAACAGGGACGGGAAGTCCTCACGCTTCTCCTGGAACCAGCGCGCGATCGCGGTGTCGTAGCGAGCCGTGTAGGAGAACGCCTCGGCGGCGAGGCTCTCCCGTGTCGGCGGCGAGAGCCTGCAGCCGGACTCGCGCAGCTCGGCAAGGACCGCGTCGTAGGAGGCAGGGCTGACCACCGGCGCGGCATACGCGTGGTTCTTCGCCGCCGCGCGGATCATGGTCGGCCCGCCGATGTCGATGTTCTCGATCACCTCCTCGTCGGCCACTCCCCTCCGGGCGGCCGTACGCTCGAACGGGTAGAGGTTCACGCACACCAGGTCGACGAACTCGACCGCGTGCTCCTGCGCGGCGCGCAGGTGCTCGGGGTTGTCACGCACGGCGAGCAGCCCCGCGTAGAGCTTTGGGTGCAGCGTCTTGACGCGGCCGTCCATGATCTCGGGAAAGCCGGTCAGGTCGGTGATGGAGCGCACCGGCACACCGCCCGCAGCCAGCTCGCGAGCCGTACCGCCCGTGGAGACGATCTCGATCCCGAGGTCCGCCAGCCCGCGGGCGAACTCGACGATCCCCGTCTTGTCGGAAACGGAGATCAGCGCCCTGCGCACCGGCGGGGCATCCGGCGCCGCCTCTGGCGCCGGGCTCGACTGCAGACTCGCCTCCATGGGCGCGACTCTACCGTGAGATCACCACGCGCCGCGGGTTCAGCGGGTCGATCGAAACCGCGCCGGCGGCGATCAGCCTCACCGCCTCCACCAGCAGGTCGTGCTCGATGGGCGCGAGCAGGTCGCACGCGCCACCGGCGTCGATCCCGTCGGGCAGCTCGATCGCCCGCTGGAGGATCAGCGGGCCGGTGTCCACGCCGGCGTCGACGAAGAACACGCTGGCCCCGATCACCCGGACACCGTGATCGATCGCCTGCTGGATGGCGCGCAGCCCCGGGAACGCCGGCAGCAGAGCCGGATGGATGTTGATCACCCGACCCGGAAAGGAATCGAGGAAGGACTCGGAGAGCAGCTGCATGTAGCCGGCAAGCACGACGAGGTCGACGCCGCGCCCGCGCAGCCACGCGGCGATCTCGGCGTCCCGCGCCGCGCGGGAGCCGAACTCGGACACCGGGAAGGGGCGGACCTCGATCCCCGCCCGGCGCGCTCGCTCGAGCGCCGGCGCGTCCGGACGGTCCGATCCGACGGCGACGATCCGCACTCCGTCACGGCCCTGCGCCCGGTCGATCAGCGCCTGGAGGTTGGTGCCGGCGCCGGACGCGAGCACGCCGACGGCCAGCGTCCGTTCAGGCACGCACCAGTGGAAGCTCGCGAGCGAGCGCGAACTTCCCGTTCGCGCCGTCGGTTCCGGCAAGCGGGTACTCGCCGCTGAAGCATGCGTCGCAGTGCTCGGATCGGCCCGCCGAGAGCGCCTCGTAGAGGCCCTCCAGCGACAGGTAGTGCAGCGAGTCGGCTCCGAGCTCGGCGCACACCTGCTGGACCGTGCGCCCGTGGGCGATCATCTCCTCACGCGTGGACATGTCGATCCCGTAGTGGCACGGGTGCTTGATCGGCGGCGCGGAGATCCTCAGGTGGACCTCGGCGGCGCCCGCGTCGCGCAGCATCTGGACGATCTGGCGGTCGGTGGTGCCGCGCACGATCGAGTCGTCGACCACCACCAGGCGCTTGCCCGCGACCACCTCCGGAACCGGGTTGAACTTCATCCGCACACCCTGTCGACGCAGCTCCTGTCCCGGCTGGATGAAGGTCCGCGCCACGTAGCGGTTCTTGATGAAGCCGTCGTCGGCGGGCAGACCGGCCGCCCGCGCGAGCCCGCGAGCGGCGGCGTTGCCCGAGTCCGGCACCGGGATGACCACGTCCGCCTCCACCGGCGCCTCTCGCCACAGGATCTCACCCATCCGCCCACGCGCCGCCTGCAGCACGGTGCCGCCCATCCGGGAGTCGGGCCGCGCGAAGTAGATGTACTCGAACACACAGAACGCCCTGCGCTCGCCGCCGGCGACGACCCTGGATTCGATCCCGGAGGCCGACAGCGTGACAACCTCGCCCGGCGCCACATCCCGCACGAGCGTCGCGCCGATCATGTCGAAGGCGCACGACTCGCTGGCCACGCACCATGCCGGCGATCCGTCGAGGCCGTCGATCCTGCCGATCGACAGCGGGCGCAGGCCGTGCGGGTCGCGGAAGGCGACGACCGCGTCGTCGGTCAGCACCACGGTCGAGAACGCGCCCCGCAGGCGCGACAGGACGTTAGCGACCGCATCCTGGATCGACTCGGCCCTGTGGGTCGCCAGCAGCGCGGCGATGATCTCCGAGTCCGACGTGGAGCGGAACGGCACGCCGGCCTCTCGCAGCTCGCCGTGAAGCTCCACCGCGTTGATCAGGTTGCCGTTGTGCGCCAGCGCCAGCATCCGGTTGTCGTCACGGACGATCGGCTGCGCGTTCTCCCAATCCGATGCGCCGGTGGTCGAGTAGCGGACGTGCCCGATCGCCATGTCCCCCGCCAGGGAGCGCAGCGCGTTCTCGTCGAACACCTGCGAGACCAGCCCCTGGTCGCGCAGGGCGATGATGTTGCCGTGATGGGTCGCGGTCGCGATCCCGGCCGACTCCTGGCCACGATGCTGGAGCGCGAACAGGGCGAAGTAGGCGAGCCGAGCGACATCGTGTCCGGGGGCGAATATCCCGAAGACGCCGCATTCGTCGCGGGGGCCGTCACGATGGTCGAGAAGCTGAGCCATCCAGTAGCGCCTTACCCCGTCAGGCTATCAGCGCCGTTCACAGAAACCGCGCAAGTCCCCGGTCGCGCGCGGAGCGCAGCTCGGAAACTGCGACCTCCAGCAGGTCCGCGATCGACAGCGCCTCCCCGCCGACCCGTCCGATCACGTCCAGGCCCGCCAGCGCCTCCGCGGGACCGGAGACGATGAACGCCCTGCCGGGAGCCTCGCCGAACGGGTCCAGCCCCGCCGGGAGCGTGACGCTCGCGCCGACGCCGCCGGCGACGCAGCACTCGGCCAGCGCGACCGCCACCCCGCCCTCGGCGATGTCGTGAGCGCTGCGGACGGCGCCCGCGGCGACCAGCGCGCGAACGCGCTCGTGGGCGGCGCGCGCGGACTCGAAGTCCAGCTCCGGGAGCGGCCCGGCGGGGGGCTCGCCGCGAAGCTTGGCCAGCTCGGAGCCGCCGCTCACGGGCTCGAACGCGCCGACCAGAGCGATCGCGTCGCCGGCGGCCGAGAACGCGAGCCGTCCGGCGCGGGACGGATCGGCGAGCCGGCCGACCATCCCCACCACGGGCGTCGGGAGGATCGGACCCGACGGGGCCTCGTTGTAGAGCGACACGTTGCCGCCGACGACAGGCACGCCGAGCGCGTCGCATGCCTGCGCAAGCCCATCGACCGCCTCGGTCAGCTGCCAGGCGACATGGGGCTTCTCCGGATTGCCGAAGTTCAGGCAGTTGGTCAGCCCGAGCGGGGTCGCCCCGACGCAGGCGAGGTTGGCGGCGCACTCCAGCACCGCCTCGGCCGCGCCCCGGCGCGGGTCGCACGCGACCCTGCGTCCGTTTCCGTCGATCGCGACCGCGATCGCCTCCCCGGTCGGCAGCGCCAGCACCGCGGCGTCGGCCTGGTCCGGGCGGCGCACCGTGCGCGACTGCACCACAGGGTCGTACTGCTCGAACACGGGCAGGCGCGAGGCGAGGTTCGGCGAGCCGAGCAGCGTCAGCAGCGTCTCGGCGGCGGACTGACCTCCGTCCAGCAGCGCCGGGCCCGGCCCGTACAGCACGATCCCCGCGCCGGGCTCGGCCGGCTCAAGGTCGTAGAGGGGGCACTCGTCGACCAGCACCGAGGCGGCCAGGTCGGCGACCACCTCGCCGCGCCACAGCACGCGCAGGCGGCCGGAGTCGGTGACCTGCCCGATCGGCGTCGCCAGCGTCTCCCAGCGCTCGCAGATGGCGAGCACCTCCTCCAGACGCTCGGGCTCGACAACGCAGAGCATCCGCTCCTGGGACTCGGAGACCATGACCTCGAAGGGCTCCATGCCGGGCTCGCGCACCGGCACGCGATCGGCGACGATCTCCAGGCCTACCCCGCCCTTGGCGGCCATCTCCGACGAGGACGACGTCAGGCCGGCGGCGCCAAGGTCCTGCAGCGAGGTCAGCAGCTCGCGCTCGAGGAGCTCCAGGCAGCACTCCATCAGCTTCTTCTCGGCGAACGGATCGCCGATCTGGACCGAGGGTCGCTTCTCCTCGTCGCCCTCACCCAGCTCGGCCGAGGCGAGCACCGAGGCGCCGCCGATCCCGTCGCGACCGGTCAGCGCTCCGAGCAGCACGAGCACGTTGCCGGGCCCCGCGGCCGCTGAGCGGATCAGCCGCTCATGGGGGGCCAGTCCCAGGCACATCGCGTTGACGAGGCAGTTCTGCTCGTAGCTGGGCTCGAAGTAGATCTCGCCGCCAACGGTGGGCACGCCGATCGAGTTGCCGTAGTGGCCGATCCCCGCCACCGCGCGCTCCAGCAGGTAACGGGAGCGGCGCGAGCCTGCCGGCTCGCCGAAGCGCAGCGAATCGAGCACCGCGATCGGGCGCGCCCCGACCGCGAACACGTCGCGCAGGATCCCGCCGACGCCGGTCGCCGCGCCCTGGAAGGGCTCGACGGCGCTCGGGTGGTTGTGTGACTCGACCTTGAAGGCGACCGCCAGCCCGCCGCCCACATCGACCACGCCGGCGTTCTCGCCCGGGCCCATCAGGACCGCGGGCCCGTCGGTGGGCAGGCGTCGCAGGACCTTCCGGGAGTGCTTGTAGGCGCAGTGCTCGGACCACATCAACGACAGCATCGCCAGCTCGGTCGCCGACGGCTCGCGCCCGAGCAGGGAGAGGATCAGCTCGTACTCTCCGTCGGTGAGTCCGAGCTCACGGTGTCGCGCGGTGGCGCCCGTCACCGGCCCGCCCCACCGTGACTCGACACGGAGCGAGCCGGCACGCCACCGTGGCCCGACACGGAGCGAGCCGGCACCGAGCGACGCGGCACCGGAACCCCCCGCGCTCCGGCACTCCGGTCGAGCCGGCCCGCGGCTCGACCGCTAGACGAGGGCACGACCGGCAACATGCGCTCGGATCGATTCGAAGATCGCCAGCCCGTCGACCGAGCCGGTCAGCGGGTCGACGGCGTGCTCGGGATGCGGCATCAGGCCGAAGACGTTGCGGCCCTCGTTGCAGACGCCGGCGATGTCGTCCAGCGACCCGTTGGGGTTGTGCCCCGGCGCGTAGCGCAGCAGGATCCGATCCTCGGCGTGAAGCGCCCGCAGCTGGTCCGCCGGGGCATAGAAGCGACCGGTGGTGTGCTTGACCGGGATCGACAGGCGCCGGCCGATCTCGCAGCCGCATGTGAACGGGGAGTCGGTCGACGCGACCTCAAGCGCAACCTGGCGGAAGACGAACCTCAGCGAGGTGTTGGGCAGCAGCGCCCCCGGCAGCAGCCCGGCCTCGCACAGGACCTGAAAGCCGTTGCAGATGCCGAGCACGATACCGCCGGCGCGAGCGAACTCGGCGACCTGAGCCATCACCGGCGCGAAGCGTGCGATCGCACCCGCGCGCAGGTAGTCGCCGTATGAGAAGCCTCCCGGGACCACGACGGCATCGACTCCCCGCAGATCGCGATCGGCATGCCAGAGCAGCTCTGCCTCGCCGACGCGGCGGCAGGCCAGCAGCGCGTCGACGTCGTCGCAGGAGCCGGGGAAGCGGATCACGCCGAAGCGCATCGGCTCACGAGCTCCCGGCGTCGACGATCTCGAAGTCCTCGATCAGGGGGTTGGTCAGCAGCCGGCGGCACATCTCGGGCAGCTGATCCGGGTCCTCGACGTCCAGCTCGATCAGGCGGCCCACGTGGACGTTGGCGACACCCGTGAAGCCGAGCGCGGGCAGCGCTCGCTCGACCGCCTGGCCCTGGGGATCGAGGATGCCGGCCTTGGGCTTGACCAGGACCCGGGCGCGCATCAGCGCTGCACGGCCCCCGTGCGCTCGAGCCAGGCGGTGAACGGCTCGCCCGTGATGCGCTCGTAGGCCTCGACGTACTTCGCGCGCGTGCGCGCCACGACGTCATCGGGGATCGGCGGCGCCGGCGGCAGCCTGTCCCAGCCGGTGGACGAGGCCCAATCTCGAACATACTGCTTGTCGAAGCTCGGCTGGCCGCGACCGGGCTCGTACTCGTCGGCCGGCCAGAACCTGGACGAGTCCGGCGTGCACATCTCGTCGCCGATCGTCAGCACCCCGAACTTGTCGAGCCCGAGCTCGAACTTCGTGTCGGCCAGGATGATCCCGCGGGCGCGAGCGTGCTCGGCGGCGAACTCGTACAGCTTGATCGAGACGTCGCGGACGCGCTCGGCGATCTCACGGTCGCCGATCAGCTGGGCCGTGCGCTCGAAGTCGATCGCCTCGTCGTGGCCCACTTCCGCCTTGGTGGAAGGCGTGAACAGCGGCCGCGGCAGGCGGTCGGACTCAAGCAGGCCGGGCTCAAGCTCGATCCCCGAGACCGAGCCGGTCGCCTGATAGTCCTTCCAGCCGGAGCCGGTTATGTATCCCCGCACGACGCACTCGACCGGCAGCATGCGCAGCCTGCGGACGACCATCGCGCGGCCCCGGACCTCATCGGGAACGCCGTCGGAGACCGAGACGACATGGTTGGGAAGGATCGAGGCGGTGCGCTCGAACCAGAAGGCCGAGAGGCCGGTGAGCACCGCGCCCTTGTCCGGGATCGCCGTCGGATGGACCGCGTCGTAGGTCGAGATGCGGTCGGAGGCGACGATCAGGAGCTCGCCGTCCGAACGCTCGTAGATCTCGCGGACCTTGCCCGAGGCGAGCAGCGGGAGGTCGGCGAGCGCGGTCACGCGGTCGATCCTAGCGGCTGGCCATGACGGCGAGCGGGCCGCGAGCCCGGCCGGCTCGCGGCCCGCAGCCTCCGCTCCGAGCATCGGCCGCGTTCCCCGATCGCTCCCGGGCGCCCGGACTGTGCGACCACGCCCCGGCGGCCGTCCGATCATCCACCGCGTCGCCCTCACGCGACTGCAGGCGCAAGCCGCAGCCCGGCGAGGAGCCCGCTCATCATGTCGGTGCCGGAGGTGCCGCCGATCGCGATCACCAGCTCCCCGGCCGCGCGCATGCGCCCCGGGTCCCCCGTGACCAGCGCCTCCGCGAAGCGCACGATGCGGTCGCGCACGCGCCCCCGCACAGCGTGGGCCATGGCGGCATGGCTGATCTCATTGGTGGCACCGGCGTTGTCGCGCACGACGCGGCGAAGGACCTCAAGCTGGGCGAGCGCCGGCTCGCCGCGGATCGCGCACGCCGTCGCCATCCCCACGAGGTAGTCGTCGCCGGAGGGCGTCAGCCCCGGGCCCAACCCGACGAGCCGGCCTCCGTACTCCAGGGCCGTGTTCACATCGCCCGCCGCCAGCCCCCGGCCGAGGCCGCCGGCGGCCTCGCGGAGCAGGCGCGCGGTGTGCGCCGACAGCGGACCAGCGGCCGCCGGCTCCCCGATGAACAGCCGGCCGACCCCGCGACCCCTCAGGAAGCGCTCGAGCCATGACAGCGGCAGCGGCCACCCGCTCAGGGTCGGAAGCGCCGGCGACCATGGCCGGGCCGTGTCGAGCGACACCTCCAGGCTCGACCCCACCGCGAGGCGCCGGCCGTCGCAGAGGACCCGCGTGCCGGGACCAAGCCCCAGCCGGTCGAGGCGGCGGACATCGAGCCTGAGGGTGTCGGGCGCGTCGTCGATGGTGGCGCCGGCCAGGGTGCTGAGCCTGCCGTCCCCGGCGCAGCGGAGGTTGACCACGCGCCGGAACACGCTGTGCACCTCGGCCTCGAACGCCCCGCCCGCCAGGCGCTCGAGCAGCCGCGCGTCGGCCGAGAGCGCGGCGACCCTGACGCCCGGCGTCCCGGAGCTCTCGTAATAGCGAAGACCGGACCGCAGGTCAGGGGAGATGCGGTCGCCGCTCATCGTCGCGGAGGAGCGGCCGAGGGCGAGGCCCGGCTGGATCCGTCCAGCGGTCACTCACGCCCGGGCGGCGGGCGAAACGCGCGCAGCGCGGCGACGAAGCATTCCATCGGCGCGCGTGTGAGCCCCGCGCCGATCTGGCCGATGCCCGGTGTCCGGTGCGCGATACCGGTTGTGATCAGCGGCTCCAGGCCCGTGTCGAGGACCTTGCGGACATCGATCCCCACGGGGCTGCCCGCGAAGCCGAGCACGGGCAGAAGGTACTCACGGTGGCGGGTCACGGTGATCATCGCCATCTCCTCGCTGGCGCGGATCGCCTCGGCGGTGGTGCCGCCGACGAAGCCCACGATCGCCGGTGCCGCCGCGAGCGCGAAGCCGCCGAGGCCGTATGTCTCCGTGATCGCGCTGTCGCCGATGTCCGGGTTGGCGTCCTCCGGTCCATAGCCGGGGAAGTAGAGCCCGTCGATCTCGGCCGCCGGTGCCGTGAACCACTCGTCCCCGACGCCGCTGACACGGATGCCCACGCGGACGCCGTTGCGGGCGAAGGTCGTCACGACGGTCGAGTGCTCGACGCCGTGCCCGGCAGCGGTGCACAGCTTGCTGGCGGCCATCGAGAAGTTGAGGAACCAGTAGTCGTTGGTGCGCAGGAAGTCGAGCGACTCGATGCCGCCGAGCGACTCGTGGCGGGCGAGCGCGGGCGCCAGCAGGCGGGTGATCAGGCTGCTCGCGGCGACGTTGCGGCTGTGGCACTCGTCGCCCATCGTCAGAGCCTGCGCCGTCAGCGCCTTGAGGTCGATCGGATCGTCGAGGGACCGCAGCGCGGCCTGCAGCGAGGGACCCAGCCGGTCGTTCATCCAGCGCAGGCGCTGCATCACGTCCTCGCCCAGCGCGCCGTAGCGCAGGCACCGACCCTGGCCCTCGTTGAGGTTGCAGTAGGCTCGCCGCCCGCTGGCCGGGTCCTCGACGACGATCAGCTGCATGGATGGGGAGATGATCCCCGCCATCGGCCCGACCGCATCGTGATGATGGCAGGGGTCGAACCTGATGGCTCCGGAGGCGGCAAGCCTCTCGGCGGCCTCGTTGGTGTCAGCCCACCCCTCGAGCAGGACCGCGCCGATCACGCCGGCGCGCATCGGCCCGCACATGTCATCCCATTCGATCGGCGGGCCGGCGTGCAGCAGCAGCCGCTCGTCCCTGAGCTCGGGCAGCGCTTCCGCGGCCGGCTGCACGTCCACCCACACCGGTCGGCAGTCGAGCATGCGCTGGACGGCGACCTGATTGGCCTCCTCGATCGCCTGGTGCCCGATGAGGCCCGCGAGCTTGTCCCCGACCTCCGAGTCGCCGGCGGCCGGGGGCCGCCAATCGAGGCTGACCACCTGCACGCCCTGGGCCGCGGGCGGCCCGGCGAACGATTCGACGCCGACGTTGACGATGCCGCGCTGCGCGACGTCGCCCAGGAGCCGGGCGATGCTGCTCACAGCACGGCCTCCTCAAGGGCGAGGATGCCGGTCACCAGACGAGCGGCGTCGGTCGAGGACGCCGCGAGGCGCGCGCCGGCGTCGCGCAGCGTTGCCTCCTGACGCTCCAGGCCCTGCGGGTCGGCATCGGTTCCGACGACGAAAGCCACGATCTCAGGCGCGTCGTCGCCGGCGGCTATGGACGAGATCAGCGGCGCCAGGTCGCCGGCGGGATCCGCCGCCGCACCGTGGCCGAGCACGATGTCCAGGACGATCACGAGCGTTCTGGGATCCGCTCCGGCCGCCCTCAGCATCTCAAGTCGAACCGCCGGATCGATCATCGGGTGGGGACGCCCGACCGTGAACTCGTCGGCGCCGAGGTCGAGGACCAGGTGCTCCCCGGGGAGCTCCGGCTCGCGGCGCGCCCCCGCCGGCATCGCCCCGTCGGCCGCCAGGGCGATCCGCGGGCCGAGCAGGGCCTTCGCCTCGTAGGCGAAGGTGCCACCGGCGTAGAGCGCCCGCAGCAGTCGGCGACCGCCGTTGTGCGACGGCCTGTCGGTAGAGACGGCGGAGGAGACCTCAGGCGGGCTTCCCCCAGCCGCGACGAGGGCGGCCCGAGCGGCGTCCTCGAGCGTGGAGACGACCTCCACCTCGCCCCGCGCCCCCAGGCGCTCACCGCCCAGGAACGCCGCCACGACCGGCTTGCCGACGGCCTCGGAACGCTCCAGAACCTGAGCCGCGACCCTGGGATGGGGCGGCTTGGAGACGAGCACGATGACGCCCGTATCGGGATCGGAGCTCAGCGCGTCGAGGGTGTCGATCATCGAGATGCCGCCCACCTCGGCGCTCAGGTCCCGGCTGCCGACCCCGACGATCTGGCTGACCCCCCCGCCCCAGCGGTGGATCAGGGTGGAGACCTGCTGCAGGCCGGTGCCGGAGGCGCCGACGAGCGCGATGTTCCCCCGGCGCACGTTGTTTGCGAAGCCGAGCGGCACCCCGTCCACGAGCGCGGTGCCGCAGTCGGGCCCCATCACCAGCAGGCCGCGCGCGTGCGCCTCACGCTTGAGCTCGCACTCCTGCTCGACCGGCACGTTGTCGCTGAACATGAAGACGCTCATGCCCCGCCGAAGCGCCTTCATCGCCTCCGCCGCCGCGTAGCGGCCGGGGGTGGAGATCAGTGCCAGGCCCGCGTCGACCTGAGCCAGCGAGCGCGGCCGGATCGGATTGGGGCCATCGTCGCCAGACGGGGCTCCGCGGGCGCTCAGCGCCTCGTCCGCGGCGGCGATCGCGGAGTCCAGCGCCTCATCGTCCCCGTCGACGGCGATCACCAGGTCGCTCGGGCCGGCGGCCTGCGCGTCGGCCGTCAGCAGCCCGGCGTCCGCCAGGACAGCCTTGTTCGCCGGTGTTGCCATCACGAGGCTGGCGATGCGAACCCCGGGCAGGTCGCCGATCTCCGCGGCCACGCGCATCAGGACGACCGAGTCGAAGTACGCACCCGGTCTGATCGCGCAGCGGGTTGCCATGCCGCTGGAATCTAATACCCGCGGCCGCGCAAGTCATTGGCGCTCCCAGACAAGCGCCTCGCGGTTGTTTCGTCAGCGTTTGTCAGCGCTCTGCGTCCTGACAAGCGACGGCGGGCCCGGCGAGGCCCGGGGCCCGCGCCGGCTCGCGG
>JAJZWB010000070.1 GCA_021846845.1 Actinomycetes bacterium
AGCCGCTGGGCGGAGATCGTGCCCGCCGCCGCCTGCGCGCGCGCTTCGAGCAGCCGCCTAGGTCGAAGAAGGCTGCCGACGTGATCCGCCCTGAACGGCGGCCGGGTGCGGCGTGCGCTCCCGGTCTCGGTGTCTGCGCTGCTGCTCATCCTCATGCCTCCCATCCGGGCCGTGGCGAGCCCTGTAGTGAACCGGGCGCGGCCGGCTGGGAACGGCCGCGCCCGCTCGACACGCGTCTCGCCCCGATCGAAGGCTCCGGCGTGCTGCCGGCGCCGGTCCGGGTGGCCGTCCGCTCCAGCGTGCCGCTGCGCAGGTTCGGGACGGCCCTCGCATCATCGCGTCGCGAGCGCCGGGACGGGCGAGCGCCGGTGCCGCCGGCCGACGGGGCGAGCGCCGGCGCCGCCGGCCCGCGGGCCGGCGGCAGGATGCGGGAGCCGCTGCCGGATCACCCGCCCGCGGAGGTCAGGAGCGGGAGCTCGCCTGGATCGCGCGCCACACGACCTCGCCGTTGGCCGGGATCGGAAGGTGTCGAACTCCGAACGGCGCGAGTGCGTCGACCACCGCGTTGTGCACCGCCGGGGTCGCGCCGATCGTCCCGGACTCCCCGATCCCCTTCGCTCCAAGCGGGTTGACGGGGGTCGGCGTCTCCATCTCCAGAACCTCGAACGAGGGCAGCTCGGTCGCCGCCGGCAGCGAGTAGGTGACCAGGTTCGCGTTCTGGGGATTGCCGCCCGAGTCGTAGCGGACCGCCTCGAAGAGCGCCTGCGCTATGCCGGCGGCGAGACCGCCGTGAACCTGGCCCTCGGCGACCATCGGGTTGATGATCCTGCCGGCATCGTCGACCGCGACCATCCGCACCAGCCTCACCGCGCCGGTCTCCGTGTCCACCTCGACGACCGCAACGTGGGCCCCGAACGGGAACGTCGGCTGTGCCGCCTGGAAGTCGGTCTCGGCAGCCAGCTCCACCAGGCGCCCGCCGTCCTGAAGCCTGGCAGCCAGATCGGACCAGCTGAGGGCGGGCTCGGGGGCTCCAGCGACGTGGAACCGTCCGGCGTCCAGGTCCAGGACCATGTCCTCCGGGCTGGCCTCGAGCTCCTCGGCGGCGAGTCGCTTGGCCTTGTCGACCAGGATCTCAGACGCCTGGCCCGCAGCGGCCCCGCCGATCTGGGTCGACTTGGACCCGTAGGTGCCGGTCCCGCGCGGGACCCTGTCCGTGTCCCCGGCGAGCACCTGTATCCGCTCCAGTGGCAGTCCTGTGCGCTCGGCGACGATCTGGGCGAACGTCGTCTCGTGGCCCTGCCCGTGCGAGAACGAGCCGGTCCTGACGATCGCGCTGCCGTCGGCGGTGATCTCGATCGCGCCGAACTCGGACTCGGCAAGGCCGTTGGTGATCTCGACATAGGCGCTCATCCCGATCCCCATCTGCACCGTGTCACCCGCCGCCCGCCTCCCCGCCTGGTCGCTGCGAAGCCGCTCATAGCCGGCCGCCTCAAGCACCTTCTCCAGCGCGCGGCCGTAGTCGCCGATGTCATAGGCGGTGCCTGCCGCGGTCCGGTACGGCCACTGGACGTCTGAGGCGATGAAGTTCCGTCGACGCACGTCGGCCGGGTCCATGCCGATCTCGGCCGCGAACATGTCCATCGCGCGCTCGATCATCTGCGTCGCCTCCGGCCGGCCGGCGCCGCGCACCGCTCCGACCCAGGTCGTGTTGGTCACCACGACCCTGATGTCCGCCTCGATCCTGCCGATCGCGTACACGCCGCTGGACATCATCTGCGTGAAGTGCGGCAGGAAAGCGCCCAGGTTGGGATACGCGCCGGCGTCCTGGAGGATCCTCAGCCGCAGCGCCTTGACGGTGCCGTCGCGGTCGCCCCCCAGCTCGAAGTCCACCCACTGGGCGCGCCCGTGGTGCAGTGCGACCATGTGCTCGGATCGCGACTCGGTCCAGCGAACCGGCTGATCCAGCTCGCGGGCCAGCGCCGCCAGCAGGACGTCCTCGACATCGAGGCCCTTGCCGCCGAAGCCGCCGCCGACATCGGGCGCGATCACGCGCACGCGGTCCGGTTCCAGCCCCAGCATCTCCCCGAGCACCGTCCTGTCCTGGTGCGGGGTCTGGGTGGAGATGTGGATCGTGAGCTTCCCGTCGGCGAACCGCGCGCGCGTGGAGCGCGGCTCGATCGGGCAGGCGAGCAGCCGCGGGCTCTCGTTCGAGCCGGTGATGACGACCTCGCAGTCGTCGAACAGGTGCGGGTCGGGATCGGCGACCGGGGCCGCGTGGCAGGTGTTGGTGCCGGCCTGCTCGTAGATCAGCACCTCGTCACGGGCGGCGTCACGCATGTCGACGACGGCGGGCAGGGGCTCGTAGTCGACGTACACGAGCTGCGCCGCGTCGGCCGCAGCCTCTCGCGTCGGCGCGACGACGGCGGCGACGATGTCGCCGACGAACCGCACACGCTCGGTCGCCAGCGGCGGTCGTGCCATGGCGGGATCGATGCCCAGGAATGGCGCCGCCGCGAAGACAGGCAGCCTGAGGTCGGCGGCGGTGAGCACGCGCACACCGTCAACCGCGGTCGCCTCCGATGCGTCGATCGAGAGGACCCTCGCGTGCGCGAGGTCCGAGCGCACGAATGCGACGTGCAACTCGTCCTGGTCGTGCTGATCGTCCACGTACCGCCCCTGACCGAGCAGGAAGCGAGGATCCTCGCGGCGGCGAACTCGTTGTCCGACTACGGTGGCGATGGCCTGCCCCTTCCTCTCGAGTCTCGGCGACGGCGGCCAATCATACGTCCGCGCCGCGTGCCGCCGGCGGGTGCACGCCGGTCGGCCGTGCGCCACCGCACCGCTAGGGGGCCGGATCCGCGAACCGCGGGGCGCGCTTTGCCAGCCCGGCGACCACCGCCTCCAGCTGGTTGGGGGAGCCGACCAGCGCGAGCTGCAGCTGCGCCTCGAGAGCGAGCGTCGCGCTCCGCTCGCCGATCCACCCCTCCTCGTAGAGGCGCTTGGCGGCGCGGACCGCGTGCGGCGAGCGCTGCGCTATCTCGCCCGCGAGCGTCAGCGCCTCGGCCATCGGGTCGGCGGCAAGCCGCGTCACGAGGCCGATCCGGTCGGCCTCCTCGCCATCCACGATCCGGCCGGTGTAGGTCAGCTCCCGCGCGACATCGATCGCCACCAGGCGGGGCAGCGTCCTGGTGATCGACATATCCGGGATCAGTCCCCAGCGGATCTCCATCACAGACAGCCGGGCGTCCGGCGTGGCGATCCTGATGTCGGCGGCGAGGGCGATCTGCAGCCCGCCGCCGAAGCAGGCGCCATGGACCGCGGCGATCACCGGCACAGGCAGCTCCAGCCAGCGATGGGCGGCCTGCTGGAACCAGTTGGGCACCTCCCCCCGGACGCCCTCAAGCAGCCCGTCGAGTCCGCCGGCGGCCATCACGCCGGCGACGTCGAGCCCCGAGCAGAAGCTCGGCCCGTCGCCGTGCAGCACGACGGCGCGCAGTCCCGGCTCATCCGCCAGTCGCCGAGCCGCGGCGATCAGCTGCCCGAGCATCGGCAGGTCGAGCGCGTTGTGGCGATCGGGCCGGGTCAGCGTCACGACCGCGACGTGCCCGTCGACGCGCACACGCACCCGCTCGGGGCTCCGGCCGTCGCGTTCCGCCGAGCTTCCCTCCGCGTCGGTCGGCGCCCGCTCCCGGCCCTCGCCTCCCGCGGGCTGCTCGCCCGCGTTCACCATCCCTGCACCGAGACCCGATCGCCGACCGACACGGTGCCGGGCTCGAGCACCGCGCCGTAGATCCCGAACGGGAGCGGCTCGCTGCTCGGGTGTCCGTGCCGATAGGAGCTCAGGGCACGGAGCGTGTTCAGGTCGACCAGGCCGCTGTCGGGGTTGCGGGTCGTGACCGCGCACCGGCCGACGTGGCCGTTGAACGACAGCAGCGCGGTGCCGACGCGAACGCGGCGCCCGACCCATGCGTCCTCCTCGTGCGGCTCGGCCCCGTCCACCTCGATCAGCATCCGGAAGCGCCTCGCGTCGACCGACCCGGTCCCGGCGGCCCGTGCCAGGCGCGCCAGCGACGCGCGTGAGATCAGCGACGCCGCGCCCTCCACGCCGCGGTCGACGCCGACGCGGGTCTGCACCAGCCGAAGCGGGCGACCGATCCGCTCCGACAGCGCATCCGACCAGGGGCCGTGAAGCAGGCGATCGATTCGCTCAACGCCGAAGAAGGACGTCCGGATCTCGCCGTCGCAGACGACGGAGGCGCTGACGCGCTCACCGTCGGCGAAGGTCAGAGCCAGCTCGTCGCGCCGTTCGTCGTAGTCGGCGACAACCGCCTGCAGCTCTCCGAACGGCTTGCCGTTGACCATCCGTGCCCGCTCGTCGATCACGTAGAAGCAGCGGTCTCCGCGAGCTCCCGAGCTCGTCAGGTCCACCGACGCCACAGCGCGCAGCCGCATCGCCTTGACCGGGGTGAGGGCCAGGCCGCTGACGGTGAGCCGCATCCCGCCAGTGTGCCCGCTCAGGCGGCGGCCTGCTCGGCCCAGTCGCGGTAGAGCTGCCAGTAGCGGCCCTCGGCCGCCAGCAGCTCCTCGTGCTCGCCCGCCTCGACGACCTCGCCGTGCTCCAGCACGAGGATCCGGTCGGCGTTGCGGATCGTCGACAGCCGGTGCGCGATCACGATCGCGGTCCGCCCCGCGACCAGACGCTCGAGGCCCTGCTCGATCAGTCCCTCGGTGTGGATGTCGACGTTCGAGGTCGCCTCGTCGAGCACCAGGATCCGCGGGTCGGCGGCCAGCGCCCTCGCGAACGCGACCAGCTGGCGCTGCCCGGCCGACAGCTGCACTCCGCGCTCGCCGACCTCCGTGTCATAGCCGTTCGGCAGCTGCTCGATGAACCCGTCGGCGCCCACCGCACGTGCGGCTGCGCGCAGCTGCTCTTCGGTGGCGTCCGGGTCGCCGAACGCCAGGTTTTCCCGGATCGTGCCGCTGAACAGGAAACCCTCCTGGGGCACGATCCCCATCTGCGAGCGCAGCGATCGCTGCGTGACCGCGCGCAGATCGTGGCCGTCGACCCGGACGGACCCCTCGGTGGGATCGTAGAAGCGGGAGACCAGCTTGGCGAACGTCGACTTGCCCGCGCCGGTCTCGCCGACCAGCGCGACCGTCTCGCCGGGCTGGATCCGCAGGTCGATGCGACGCAGCGCCCAGGCGCCGTCCCCGTAGCGGAACGACACGCCGTCAAGCTCGATCTCGCCCCGCAGCCGGCCGAGCTCGAACGCGTCCGGCGCGTCGACGATGTCCGGCTCCTGCGCCATCAGCCCGAAGATCTTGTCCAGCGCCGCCATGCCCGACTGGTAGGTCGTGTACAGCTGCGACAGCTGCTGGATCGGGTTGAAGAAGTTGTTCAGCGCGGCGATGAAGGCGAACACGACGCCCGTGGAGGTGTGCCCGTCGATCGCCTCGATGCCGCCGATCACGAGGATCTCGACGGTGACCAGCGCTGACAGCAGCTCGACGGCCGGGAAGTAGGCGGCGTTGAGCTTGACGGTGGTCATGTTCGCCGCGCGGTTGGCGTCGTTGAGCGCCGCGAATCGCGCCAGGTGACGCCGCTCCTGGCCGAACGCCCGCACCACCCTGATCCCCGAGAGCGTCTCCTGGAGATAGCCGGTGATCGCCGCGATCCGCTCGCGCGTGATCCGGTATGCGTCGGCCGAGGCGATCCGGAACAGCAGCGCGCCGATCGCCAGCACCGGCAGGGACAGGAACGTCAGCAGCGCAAGGCGGAGGTCCATCACGAGCAGGATCGCGACCACCCCGAAGAGCGTCAGGCTGGACTGGATCAGGGTCGCCAGGCCATCCTCGACCAGCTGGTCGAGCGCCTCGACGTCATTGGTCATGCGGCTGATCAGAACGCCGGCTCGGTTGCGGGAGTAGAAGCCGATCGACAGCGACTGCAGGTGCGCGAAGAGCTTCAGGCGCAGGTCCTGGAGCGCGCGCTGTCCGACCCAGCCGACCAGATAGGTCTGGGCGTAGGTCGCGACCCCGTACACGACCGCCGATGCGAGGAACAGCGCTACCACGAGGTCCAGCGCGGCGACGTCATGGCGACGGATGCCCTGGTCGATCGCCAGCTTGGCGAGCGGCGCCGGCGCCAGCGCCGAGGCCGTCGCCAGCACCAGCGACACGAACATCGCCGCCACTCGCCAGCGATAGGGTGCGAGCAGCGCCGTGAGTCCGCGGAGCTTGCGCCCGCGACCGCCGGTCGCGCGCAGCCGGCGGCGCAGCTCCAGCGAGCTCAGCGCGCTCACCGCCCCGCCACCTCCTGCTCGAGGTCGTTGCGGTTGAGGAACACCTGGTCCGGCATTCCCTTCTCGACGATCTCCCGGTACAGCTCGGACCGCTCGAGCAGCTCGTCGTGATCGCCGTCGGCGACCAGGTGACCGTCCTCGAGCACGACGATCCGGTCGGCCAGCGCGATCGTCGACAGGCGATGCGCGATCACGAACGTCGTGCGCCCGGCCAGCAGCGTGCCCAGCGCGCGCTTGATCTCCGACTCCGTCGAGGCGTCGACCGACGAGGTCGCGTCGTCGAGCACGAGGATGCGAGGATCGGCGAGGATCGCCCGCGCGATCGCGATCCTCTGGCGCTGGCCGCCTGACAGCGTCAGCCCGCGCTCGCCGACGAGCGTGTCGTAGCCGTTCGGAAGCCGGTCGATGAACTCGTGCGCCTGGGCCGCGCGGGCGGCGCGCTCCACCTCCTCACGGGTCGCCTCCTCCCGCGCGTAGGCGATGTTGTCGTGCACGGTCGCCGAGAACAGGAACGGGTCGTCGTTGACGACCGCGATCGCGCCGCGCAGGCTCTCCAGCGAGACGGAGCGCACGTCGGCGCCGTCGATCAGCACCGCGCCCGAGCTCACCTCGTAGAGCCGGGGCAGCAGCGACACGAGCGCCGACTTGCCCGAGCCCATCGCGCCGACCAGCGCGACAACCTGCCCGGCGGGAACGTCGATGTCGATACCGGCCAGCGCGGGCCGCTCGGCGCCGTCGAAGGTCAGCGACACGTCGCGCAGGCGGACGTGGCCCCCGCCGTCGGGCAACGGCGGCGCGCCCGCAGGGGAGTCGATCCGCGGAACGCGGTCGAGCAGCTCGAAGATCCGCGCCCCCGATGCGGTCGCGCGCTGGGCTGCGCCGAGCAGATAGCCGAGCTGCTGCATCGGCGCGATCAGCATCAGCAGGTAGGCGTAGAAGGCGGTGAACGCTCCCAGCGACAGTGTCCCGTCGATCACCTCGCGCCCGCCGAACAGCAGGATCGCGCCCAGTCCGAGGTTCGGCAGCAGCGACAGCAGGGGGTTGTAGAGGGCCTGTATGCGGGTCGCCACGAGCTGCTGGTCGAAGACCCGCTGGACCGAGCCGCGGAAGCGCTCCAGCTGCCGGTGCTCCTGCGCGAAGGCCTTGACGACCCGAACGCCCGAGATGTTCTCCTCTGTGTCCGCGGTCAGCTCGGCGATCCGCTGCTGCGCCTCCTGCATCGCTGGTCGCGAGCGGTGCCCGAATCGATTGGCGACCAGCACGACGAACGGCACCGGCACGAGCGAGATCGCCGCCAGCCCCGGCTGGAGCGCGAACATCGCCACCGCTGCGAGCAGGATCGTGAGCGCCGACTGGGCGATGAAGATCATGCCGTAGCCGAGGAAGAACCGGACCGACTGCAGGTCGACCGTCGCCCGCGACATCAGCTGCCCGGTCTGCTGGCGGTCGAAGAACGACAGCTCGAGCCGCTGCAGGTGCCCGTAGAGGATCGCCCGCAGGTCGACCTCGACGCCGAGCGACACGCGACCGGCGACCAGTCGCCGCATGATGCTCAGCACCAGGCGGACCGCTCCCGCGGCACCGATCGCGACCACCATCGCGACCAGCTCATGGCGGTTGTGGCCGCGGATGGCGTTGATCGCGCGGCCGGTCAGGTAGGGGATCAGGACGGTGGCGCCGAGCGCCCCGAAGGCGAATCCGAAGGATGCGAGGACCCCCCGTCGGTACGGGCGCAGAAAGCCGAGCAGGCGTCGGAAGGTTCCCATGCTTCAGAAAGTGTAGTAACGCGGTAGGCCGGGTGCCGCGTCGCCGATTCATGTTAGGTTGACGCCGATGCTCGACCGTGAGAGGAAGCTGATCGCCGTGGCGGCGCGCGGGCTCGCGCTTGACGGTCTCGTGCGTGGGACCTCCGGCAACGTCTCTCTGCGCGCCGGAGACCTGGTCGCCGTGACCGCGACCGGAGCCGAGCTCGGGTCGGCGACGGCCGCCGAGGTCGTAGTCGTCGACATGGACGGTGCCACGGTCCACGGCGACTTCGCGCCCACCTCCGAGATCGAGCTGCACCTCGGCGCGTATCGGCGCTTCGGCGTGGGGGCGGTGGTGCACACGCACAGCCCGGCCGCGACCGCGCTCGCCTGCGTGCGCGACGAGCTGCCGGTATTCCACTACAAGCTGATCGAGCTGGGCGGGGCGGTGCGCGTCGCCCCCTACGCGACCTTCGGGACCCCGCTGCTCGCGCAGCTGGTGCTCGACGCGCTCGACGGCCGCCGCGCCGCGCTGCTGGCCAACCATGGCGCGGTCACGACCGGCGCCGACCTGGATTCCGCGCTGCGGGCCGCCCGGCTGCTGGAGTGGGCCGCGGACCTGTACCTGCGAGCGGCCGCGCTCGGCGAGCCCAGGACGCTGGACGACGACCAGATCGCTGATTTTCGCCGCGTGGTGGCCGAGCGCGCCTACGGTCGGCTGGCGCGGGTCAATCGGTGAGCGCGCCCCTAACGCGGCTGCGCTTCGTGGCCGGCGCCGCCGTGGCCGTGCCCGAGCTGGGCCGGCGGCGGACCGCGATCGGCGCGCGGCTGGCCCGCGCGGAGCGCACCGCGTCCGTCCTCGCGCGGCCGCGGCGGTGGTCCGGCGGCCGTGCCCGACACCCCCGGGACATGTTCGCACCCGGCTGGGCGCAGCAGCAGAGGACGCGCGGCTGTCCGGTGTGGATCCCCGCCGTCGGCTCGCTGGTCGCCCACGGGCGGCGGCTGCGCGGGCCCGCCGGGCGAATCCACTGGGCGGGAACCGAGACCGCCACCTGCCGGAACGGCTGCATGGGCGGGGCGGTCAGCTCCGGCGAGCGGGCCTCGGCCGAGGTGAAGGCGGCGCTCTAGGGCGCGGTGAACAGCGTGGCGACCGTCCGCGAACAGGCGATCGAGGTGCTGCGCGCCCACGGGATGACCACGATCTTCGGCAACCCGGGCTCCACCGAGCTGCCGATGCTGGCCGATCTGCCGGACGACTTCAGGTACGTGCTGGCGCTGCACGAGGGCGCGGCGGTGGGAATGGCGGACGGCTACGCGCAGGCGAGCGGGCGCCCGGCGCACGCCAACCTGCACACCGCGCCAGGGGTCGGCAACGCCGTCGGCGCGCTCGGCACGGCGCAGGCCAACCACGCGCCGGTGCTGGTCACGGCCGGGCAGCAGGTACGCGCGCAGATCGGGTTCGAGGCGCTGCTGACCAACCGTGACGCGATCCTGGTCCCGCAACCGCATGTCAAATGGGCGCATGAGCCTTCGCGCGCGCAGGACGTCCCGGCGGCGCTGGCACGGGCGATCCACCACGTCTCGCTCCCCCCGCGCGGTCCGGCGTTCGTCTCAGTCCCGATGGACGACTGGGACGCGGAGGCCGACGGAGACCTCTCGGCGGCGACCGTCGCTCGGCGCGTCAGCGGTCGCTGCGCGCCCGACGAGCCAGAGCTGGCGCGGCTGGCCGCGCGGTTGGAGGCGGCGCGCTCACCGGCGCTGGTGGTCGGTCCGGAGGTGGACGCCGCCGGCGGCTGGGAGAGTGCCGTGGCGCTCGCGGAGCGACAGCGACTGGTGGTCTGGGCGGCCCCCGCGCCGGGCGGCTCGCGGATCGGCTTCCCGGAGCGCCACCGGTGCTTCGCCGGGCTGCTGCCGCCGGCGATCGCGCCGCTCGCACAGGCGCTCTCGGCGCACGACCTGGTCGTCGTCGCCGGCTCGGCCGTGTTCCCGTACTACCCCTACGTGCCGGGTCCGCCGCTGGCGTCCGGCTGCGAGCTGGTGGCGCTGACGTCGGATCCATCGGAGGCGGCACGGGCTCCGATGGGGGACGCGATCGTCGGCGACGTGGCCACCGCGCTGGCTCGCCTGGTGGAGCTGACCGGCACCGCCGAGGATCGCCCGCAGCCGGCGGGCCGGCCGGCGCCCGGCGAGCCGGCGGCCGCCGCCTCGGGAGCGGGGCCCGCAGCCGACGCGGGCGGGCAGCTCCAGGGCGGAGTCGCGCCCGTCCTCGAGGGCGGCCGCCGCCTGAGCGGCTCGCAGGCCGCGGCGGCGCTGGCGGCGGCGTGGCCGGACGACGCGATCGCGGTCGTCGAGCTGCCCTCGTCCGTGCTCGCGCTGCGCAACCGCCTTCGACCGGACCGCCCCGGAAGCTGGTATTCGAGCGCCAGCGGCGGACTGGGCTTCGGGATCGCGGCGGCGGTCGGGGTCGCGCTCGCGCAGCCGTCTCGCCCGGTGGTGTGCGTGCTCGGAGACGGTTCTGCCCAGTACGGGATCACCGCGCTGTGGACCGCGGTCGCCTATCGGGTGCCGGTCACCTTCGTCGTGCTGAGAAACGACGAGTACGCGATCCTGAAGTGGTTCGCGCAGATGAGTGGGGCGACCGGCGTCCCGGGCCTGGATCTCCCGGGGCTCGACGTGGCGGCGGTCGCGCGCGGCTACGGGATGACCGCGAAGGAGGTGGGCGGCTCGATCGAGGAGCTCGTGGCGGAGCTGCGCACGGCGCTCGGAGCGGGGGAGGGACCGCGGCTGATCCAGGTGCCGGTCGCGGCGGGGATGTGGGTGCAGTAGGCCCGCGCGCCGGTCGTCCGCCGGCCCCGCCCCCCGGGCTGTGCGAGACCTGCCGCCACCGGCAGACGGTGCGCAACACCCGCGGCTCCACGTTCTCGCTCTGCCGCCGTTCACGGACCGAGCCCGAGCGCTACCCGCGCTATCCGCGGCTGCCCGTGCTCCGCTGCGACGGCTGGGAGCTGGACGCCGTCAACTAGGCACGGCGCCGAGCCGGCAGCCGATCGGCTTGCCCCACGGCGCTCCGCTCATGGGCTTGCCAGCGGCGTCGCGACGTGGAGCTCCGTTGCGGTTCTCAACCGCGGCGCTCCGTTGCAGTTCTCCACCGCGGCGCTCCGGGGCGACGCTCCAGCGCGGCGCTCCGTTGCAGTTCTCCACCGCGGCGCTCCGGGCGACGCTCCAGCGCGGCGCTCCCATCCGGCGCCAGGGGATCCCTACGAAGGGGGCAGCGGGTTGAGCACGATCAGCCTGGTCCCGTCCGGAGCGGTCTGCTGCTGCACCTTGAACAGCCCGCGCGCCGTCACCTGATCCACCAGGCCAGCCTCGGGCGCGGAGGCCATCTGGGCGACGGTCGGCGGCACCTGTTCGGGAAGCGTGTCCACCAGGGGGTGGGAGAGCAGCGGCGCCAGCTCCCGGCGCTCGAACAGCACCGCGACGTCGATCGGCGTGGAGCCCGGCGACGATGCGACCGTGCTCGGCGGCGTCCTGGTCAGCCTGGCGGTCGTATTGGACACGGCGTGTCCGGGCGGCAGGATCGCGACCACGTTGTCGGTTGCGCTGATGTACCTGAACGTGTAGAGCGCCAGTTCGAGCGCCTCTCGGCGCAGCAGCAGCAGCCGGCTGGTCGAGGGCCTGCCCGTGCCGATCGCGCAGTTCGGGCCGCCGATCCCGCACAGCTCGTAGGCGATCGTGTTGCCACCCAGGAGCGAGAGCGTGCTGGACGACGGGTCCTGCCGAACCGCCACGACCAGCCCGCTGCCGGGGGCCGTGGACCCGCTCGCGGCAGCCGCCTGCAGCGCGGACGGGCTCTCAAGGTTGACGACGGTGACCACAGCCAGCTGGTCGACCGGAGACAGACGGTAGAAGGGAGCGATGTAGTCGGCGATCTCACGCGCGCCGAGCGCGCCCCCGTCCGGCGGGGACCACTGCGACCACGGAATCTGGGGGGCCGCGTGTCGGCGGCCGCCGGTTGCGATCGTCGCGGCGATCGCGAGCGCGCCGATCGCCAGCCCGACGAGCAGACCCGTTGCGACGCGGAACCTGGATGCGTGCGGGAAGCTGTCCCGGGCACGGGGGCGCCGCCGACCGGATGAGATCGGGCGCGCCGCTCCCGCGCCGAGCGCGCCGTCATCGCCGATCGGTGCGATCGCGGGACCGACGACGGGTCCGGTCCCCGTGACGGAGCCCGAGCCGGGCACCGGGCCGCTCCGCGCGGCGGAGCCCGAGCCGGCCACCGGGCCGGGCCGCGCCGGGGAGCCCGAGCCGGCCACCGGGCCGGGCCGGATGCCGGGACTGCCGCCGCGCTCCTGGTCGGTGGCAGCGCTCACACCCGCGGCCACGTGTCGGGGTTAATGAGATCCAGCTGCGGGCGCCGCAGGTCGACGCTGTCGAGCAGTTCGCCGACCTCGTCGCCGTGCAGCTCCCTGCGCTCGACCAGCACGTCGGCGATCCTCTCCAGTCCGTCGCGGTTGGAGTCCATCAGCGCGTATGCGGTGACGTACGCCTGCCCCAGGATCTGCGCCGCGGCCCGTCGCTTGTCGGGATTGCGCAGGATCGAGGAGACCGGATCCTCGCCGAGCAGGCCGCCGCCGCCGGCGCGGTTCATGATCGTCGAGCCGATCCGCTCGAGCCGCCCGAGCACAGCCTCGAGGCGCTCATCGGGCTCCATGCTGCCGGCGATGTGGACCGGGTCCGGACCCATCGCCCACATCCCGACCATCGCCGCGGCGGTGGCGGTCGCGCTCTGCACGTCGCCGCTGACGCCCTGGGAGTTCTCCCCGAAGAAGACGTGCTCGGCCGCCATCGCGCCGAGGGTCATGATCAGACCGCCCATCACGCGGCTGCGGAAGTGAGAGAAGCGCTCGTCCTTCTCCATGCTCTGATAGTGGCCCAGCGAGCCGCCGCGCTTGCGGATCGAGAGCCTCGTGGACAGCACCTCCTTCTCCAGGAACACGTGCCCCGCCGCGGCATGGCCGGCCTCGTGGATCGCGACAGCGCGCGTCTCCTGCGGGATGTACTCGATGTTCTGAGCCGTCCCGGTCTCGACCGTGGTCATGGCCTCGACGATGTCCTCCCAGCCGAAGCTGAGCCTGCCCTCCGTGTGCGCGATCGTCAGAGCCATCGAGCAGCACTGCTCGATCATCGCCGGCGAATAGCCGTTGGTGATCCGCGCAAGCTCATCACGGCGCCGGTCCGTGTCGAGGTCAGGCTCGTGGGCGACCTTGCCCAGGTAGAGATCCAGGATGTCGAGGCGGTCGTCCTTGGTCGGAGTGCGAAACCAGATGTGGCGCCCCATGCGCCCCGGCCGGGTGAGCGCGGGGTCCAGCACGTTGATCGGGACGTTGCATGCGCCGATGAAGTAGATCTGCTCCTGGCGGGGGCGCGGCGGGGGCAGGCGCAGCGACACCTTCCCGATCCTGCCGGGTATCACGAACATCGCGTCCAGGAACGTGTTGACGCGGTTGACGATCAGCTTGCGGACCAGCGGCGGCTCGTCGATCCCGTCCATCACGATCAGCAGCTGGTTGAGCGCCATGCCGCCCATCCCGCCCATTCCGAAGCCCGGGTAGAACCGCTGCAGCCTCTCGGCCGCGCGGGCGACGAAGGTCGCGTAGCCGGTGGCCTTCGGCTCGGCGCGCTGCGCGAACAGCCTCTCGCGCCATGCGCGCGATTCGAGGATCACGTCGCCCGACGCCGTGAGCGATCCGAACGGGCCGTGGAAGCACACATCGTGGATGGAGGTGGGCTCGGCCGGCTGCGCGGCGCCTGCTCCGAGCGCGCCGCCGAGCGCCTGGCGGCGCATCCCGACCGCGTCGATCTCGTCGATGAAGACGATGCACTGACCGCCCCACTTGGCCGCCAGCCTGCGCGCCTTGCGGGCCAGGAACTGGACGGTGATCGCGTCCATCCCGATGAACATGCCCGCGAAGCCGGAACCCGGGATCGTCACGAACGGGCAGTTGAAGTTGGTCGCGATCGCCTTGGAGATCATCGTCTTGCCGGTGCCGGGCGCGCCCAGGAACAGGAGCCCGCGCTCACGCTTGCCGCCTGCCCGCTCGAACGCCTCGCCCGATTGCCACAGGCTGATCACGCGGGTGATCTCCTCCTTCGCCTCGGCCTGCCCGCGCACGTCCTCGATCCGCACGCCCCAGCTCGCGTCGCCGGGCTCGTAGCCGCGGATCTGGCGCACCGCGAAGAACAGGAACGGCCCGAAGAAGATCGCGAAGTTGACGAAGAAGAGCAGCGGCAGCTGGACGAAGACCAGGCCCAGCTGCGGCAGCGTGTCGGGCGGGAAGATCTGCCGCAGCCCCTGGAACGGATGGAAGAACGGGGCGCTGATGCCGGCGAACGCGAAGAACGCCTGGCAGAGCGCCAGCAGGCCCAGCAGGACCAGGGCGTAGATCGGCAGCCTTCGCAGCTTGCCGCGCCAGAACCAGTATCGGCGCCGGGCGGCGATGTCCTCCCTGCGCAGCTCGGCACTCGCCCCGTACAGGCTCGGCGAGGGCAGCAGCCGGCGCGCCACCACCTCGACGGCACCGCGGAACATGACGACCGCGATCGCGGCGACGACCAGCGACGCGATCAGTCCCAGATGGTTGGAGTCGAACAGGACCAGGAAGAACGCCGGCGCCGTGAGCAGCGCGACCACCGTCGCCGCTCTGGTTAGCCGCCGCCACTCTGTTGCGAGCGCGGCGGCGTTGTCGTTGATCCCCTGGCTCTCCTCGGCGTACGCCATGGCGCTCAGAGCAGGGTACAGCGCCACAACGCGCGATTGGAGGCGGCGCGGGAGGCGGGTGAAGAGAGCGCCGGCTGAGGTTCGGTCGCGTTGTCGCAGGCCGCGGCGCGGCCGTCGCGCGCGGTTCCCCGGCAGCGCGACCGCCCCGCGCGGTTCCCCGGCCGCGCGACCGCCGGGGAGGAGGAGGAGGCTCCCCGGCGGTCTGCGGCCCGAGGCTGCGCGCGGGCGGTCAGGCGGCGGCGGGGCTCACGGGCGCCGGCTCGAGCGCGACCGCGAGCACCTCGTCGATCGACATCGCGAAGTGGAACGTCATCTGGTCGCGAACCTCCTGCGGAACGTCGTCCAGGTCGCCGCGGTTGCGCTCCGGCAGCACCACGTCGGTGAGCCCGGCCGCGTGAGCCGCGAGCACCTTCTGCTTGACCCCGCCGATCGGAAGCACGCGGCCCTGGAGCGTCACCTCGCCGGTCATCCCGACCGTGTGCCTGACCGGCCGCTGCGAGAGCAGCGAGGTGAGCGCGGTCACCATCGTGATGCCGGCCGACGGCCCGTCCTTGGGGATCGCGCCGGCCGGAACGTGCACGTGGAAGGCACGGTCCTCGAAGCCGGCCTGGTCGATCCCCAGCTCGCTCGCGTGTCCGCGGACGTAGGAGAGGGCGATCTGTGCGGACTCCTTCATGACGTCACCCAGCTGGCCGGTCAGCGTCAGGCTCGGGCTGCCGCCCATCCCCGTCGCCTCGACGAACAGGACGTCGCCGCCCGCGCCGGTGACCGCCAGCCCCGTCGCGACCCCGGGCACGGCGGTGCGGATCGCGGACTCCTGGAAGTGACGCTGGCGACCGAGCGCATCCCTGACCGCGTCCAGGTCGACCCGGACCGGGGCCGTGGCCCGGCCGGACGCGATGCGCGTGGCCGTCTTGCGCAGCACGGTGCCGATCTCTCGCTCCAGCTGGCGCACGCCGGCCTCACGCGTGTACTCGGTCACGATCGTGTTCAGCAGCTCGTCGGAGATCTCGACCTCTTCGGGCCGCAGCCCGTTGCGCTCCAGCTGGCGGGGCCACAGGTAGCCGCGGGCGATCGCCGCCTTCTCCGAGGCGGTGTAGCCGTCGAAGCGGATCACCTCCATGCGATCCAGCAGCGGGCCGGGGATCGTGTCGGCGACGTTCGCGGTGGCGATGAACATGACGCCGCTCAGATCGAGCTCCAGGTCGAGGTAGTGGTCTCGGAAGGAGTGGTTCTGGGCCGGGTCCAGGACCTCGAGCAGGGCCGAGGACGGATCGCCGCGCCAGTCGGCGCCGACCTTGTCGACCTCGTCGAGCATGATCACCGGGTTCATCGTGCCCGCATCTCGCAGGGCGCGCACGAGTCGGCCCGGGAGCGCGCCGATGTAGGTGCGCCGGTGCCCGCGGATCTCGGCTTCGTCGCGGACGCCGCCGAGCGACATCCTCACGAACTTCCGCCCCGTCGCGCGCGCGATCGACTCGCCGATGCTCGTCTTGCCTGTCCCGGGCGGGCCGATCAGCGTCAGGATCGCGCCCTCGCCGCGACGACGGCTGTTGGCCTGCACGGCATCGCCGTCGGCGGCATCGGCGCGCTCGTCCATCCCTCGCTCGGCGCGCAGCCTGCGCACCGCGATGTGCTCGACGATCCGGTCCTTGACATCGTCCAGGCCGGCGTGATCCTCGTCGAGGATGGTGCGCGCGTACTCGGGGTCGAGCCGCTCCTCGGAGCGCTGCGACCACGGCACCGCGATCAGCCAGTCAAGGTAGGTGCGGATCATGCTGGACTCCGCCGACTGCTCGCCCATCCGATCCAGTCGCGCGAGCTCCTTCTCGGCCTGCTCGCGCGCGTGGTCCGGCATCCCGGCGCGCTCGATCTTGGTCCGGTACTCCTCCACGACCGAGCCGTCGTCCTCGCCCAGCTCCTTGCGGATCGACTCCATCTGCTTGCGCAGGAAGTACTCACGCTGCTGCTTCTCGGCGCCGGACTCGACGTCCTCTCGGATCCGCTTGCGGACCTGGAGCTCGGCCAGCCGCTCCCGCTGGAGCTGGAGCGCGAGCTCCAGCCGCTCGGTGACGTCGATCGTCTGCAGCAGCGAGACCTTCTGCTCGTAGCTGAGGTCCGGGCTGTACCCGCTCGTGTCGGCCAGCGCGCCGGGCTCAGAGATCGAGCGCAGGAAGGCCGAGATCCGGCCGTCGTCGCCGCGCAGCTCGAGGATCTCCTCGACCACCGCGCGGTACTCGCGTTCGAGGTTGCGGGTCCTGCCGTCCACCGGGACGGGGTCCGGGCGCTCGTCCACCTCGACGAACAGGCGTCCGTCGGGGAGCGTCTGCGCGGCGCCCGCGACGCCGCGATGCTGGCCCTGCAGCTCGTAGGCGTGGGCCCCGCCCGGCAGGCGCACGCGTCTGATGACCTGGGCGACGGTTCCGACCGCCGCGAACTCGTTCTCATGCCGTGGGACGAGCAGGACTCGTTCCTCGTCGCCGGCGTCGATCGCCAGCGTGAGCGACATGCCCGGGAAGACGACCACGTCGTCGAGTGCTACCAGGAGAAGGCGGCTCATCTGGGTTGGTTCACTTTCGCTAGAAGCTTACGGTTGGTAAGCGAGGATAACAGAGCGTGTTCCCGGCATACTCATTATCTAAGCGAGGGAGGCTGAGATTATCAGTGCGCGCTGATATGACCCCAGGGTTCCCTTGCGTTCGGCGGTGCCGATCTGGGAGGATCGGCTCGACGTGCACGGCAAGGGCGCTCGAGATCCCAACAGACCCGATGACGCGGAAGCGCCGCATGACGTGCTGGCGGCGGAGGAGTTCGGGGTGGGCGCGGCGGCCGCGGGGCTGCATGCGCAGGCGCCGCATGACGTGCTGGCGGCGGAGGAGTTCGGGGTGGGCGCGGCGGCCGCGGGGCTGCATGCCCAGGCGCCGCATGACGTGCTGGCGGCGGAGGAGTTCGGGGTGGGCTCAGGCGTGTCGGAGCTTCACGAGACGAGCGAGGCCCAGCGGCGGTGGCGGCCGGCGCCGGGCGCTGCGGCCGCGCTGGCGGCCGCCACCCTTCTCGCCGGCTGGCTGGTGCGGCGGAGGTGCCGCCGGGCCGGGCGCCCGACCGCGCGCGCCACGGGCTCGCGGGCCGTGTCGGCGGGGCCGGGCGATCGATCGTGAGACTCAGCCGGCCGGCCGTCGCCGGCCCGGCGGCATCAGGTCGGTGATCGTCCCCTCGGCGAGCTCCGCAGCCAGCCCGAGCGTCTCCGACAGCGTCGGGTGGGGATGCACCGAGAGGGAGATGTCCTCTGCGTTTGCCCCCAGCTCCAGGGCCAGCACGGCCTCCGAGATCAGATCACCGGCTCCGACGCCGACTATCCCGGCACCGAGCACGCGGCGCGTGTCCGGCTCCAGCAGGAGCTTGGTGAGCCCCTCCGGCCGCCCCAGCCCGAGCGCCCGTCCCGAGGCCGACCAGGGGAACACCGCCTTCTCGTAGGCGATCCCGCCGGCCGCGGCCGCACCCTCGGTCAGTCCCATCCAGGCGACCTCAGGGTCGGTGTAGGCGACCGAGGGGATCGTGCGCGAGTCGAGCTGCGCGTCGTGTCCGGCGGCCACCTCGGCCGCCACCTTGGCCTCGTGGGTCGCCTTGTGCGCGAGCATCGGACCGCCGGCGATGTCGCCGATCGCGAAGATGCCCTCGACGTTCGTGCGCATCCGAGAATCGACCGGGATGAACCCGCGTTCGTCGACGATCACTCCCGCGGCGCTCGCGCCGACCTCCAGCCCATTGGGCACGCGGCCGACGGCCACCAGCACCCGATCGAAGAGCCGCGGCCCGACGCCCTCGATGTCGACCTGCAGGCCGTCGCGCTGCGCGGTCACGCCCGCGACCCGGGTGCCGGTGAGGACGCCCTCATAGCGGGCGGCGGCGCGCCTGGCAAGCGGAGCGACCAGATCGGGATCGCAGCCCGGGAGCAGCTGCTCCAGGAGCTCGACGACAGTCACGCGCGCGCCCAGCGCGTCGTAGACGCACGCCATCTCCATGCCGATGATGCCGCCTCCGATCACCAGCAGGCGGCCCGGCACCTCGCTGGGAGACAGCGCGGCCGTCGAGTCGATCACGCGCGGGTCGTCGGGCAGCCCCGGGATCGTCGCCGGGCGCGACCCGGCCGCGATGATGCAGGAGCCGAACGTCACCTCCGCACCGTCGACGGAGATCGACGCCGGTCCGGTCAGGCGCGCCTCGCCATGCAGCACCTCGACCCTCCGCTGCCGCGCGAGTGCCGAGAGCCCGCCGGTGAGACGGTCCACGACCGAGTCCTTCCACTCCAGCAGCCGGCCCAGGTCGATCCTCGGTGCTCCGAACTCGATCCCGTGCGCGGACAGCTCCTCGACCTCTGCGATCACGCGCGCGGCGTGCAGCAGCGCCTTGGACGGGATGCAGCCGACGTTCAGGCAAACGCCTCCGAGTCGATCGTGGC
>JAJZWB010000071.1 GCA_021846845.1 Actinomycetes bacterium
CCGAGCGAGACCAGCCGCAGCTGCGAGCGCAGGTCCTCGACCAGGGCCCGGTTGGCCTCCAGGTTGGCGCGGAACTCGTCCGAACCCGGGACGGCGTGCGTGCGCAGCACCGTCACTCGCCCACCACCGACTCCGGCGGCTGGCGAATCGCCGTCTGGTCCACCACCCGTGCCAGCGGCTGGTCGAGCGCCACCTGGTCGCCCACCACCCGTGCCAGCGGCTGGTCGAGCGCCACCTGGTCGCCCACCGCGACCGTCACCTCGCTGACCTCGCCGTCGACAGGCGCGGCCAGCACGAGCTCCATCTTCATCGACTCCAGGACGACCACCGGATCGCCGCTGCGAACGCGATCGCCGGGTGCGGCGTGCACCGCAAGCACCTGCCCCGGCATCGGAGCGCGCAGGTCCCCGTCGGCGACCGCGGCGTCATCCTCGACCGCCGGCGCCCGGCGCACGGCCCAGGTCCAGCCGCCGTGGCCGATCCAGACCGCGTCGCCGTCCCGGGCCAGCCGCCACTCGCCCCGGCCCTCGATCGCGAACCGTCCGTCGGCGAGCGCGGTGACCGCCTGCGCGTGGGAGGCCGGCAGGTCCACATCCACGGGCGGCCCTCCTGCGACCGACAGGCGCCAGTGAGAGCCGGCGCGCTCGCCTCCCGCGCGCCAGCCGTCGACGCGATCGAACGGGCCGTCGCCCGCCGCCGCCGCCCGCTCTGCGAGCATCAGCATCGCGGCGGTGCTCGCGACGCCGCGGTCGTCCATCGGCGCCTCCGGGACGCCGCGGCGTTCCACCAGACCGGTGTCGAGGCGGCCGGCGCGGACGGCCTCGTCGTCGAGCAGCCCGCGGAGGTATCCGGTGGTCGTTGTCACGCCCAGGACCGTGAGGCCGCGGAGCGCGCCTGACAGCCTCGCGAGCGCCATCGCGCGGTCATCGCCATGGGCGATCACCTTCGCCACCAGCGAGTCGTACGCGGTGTCGATGATCAGCCCGGTCTCGAGCGCGTCGTCGACCCTGATGCCCGGTCCCCGGGGCCGCTCCAGCATCAGCACCCGACCGGAGGCGGGGAGGAAGCCGCGACCGGCGTCCTCGGCGTTGATCCGAGCCTCGACCGCGTGGCCGCGCAGGGCGATGTCCTGCTGGCGGAGTCCGAGCGGCTCGCCGGCGGCCACGCGGAGCTGCAGCTCCACGAGGTCCAGCCCGGTCACCATCTCGGTCACCGGGTGCTCGACCTGAAGTCGCGCGTTAACCTCCAGGAAGTAGTGCTCGCTCGGGTCGTCCGCGGCCGCGATGAACTCGACGGTGCCGGCGTTGACGTAGCCGGCGGCGCGAGCGAGCGCGACGGCCTCGGCGCCGAGCCCGGCGCGAAGCTCGGCGGACACCACGGGCGAGGGCGACTCCTCGACGAGCTTCTGGTGGCGGCGCTGCAGGGAGCACTCGCGCTCCCCCAGGTGCAGCACCGTCCCGTGCGCGTCGGCGATCACCTGGACCTCGATGTGCCGGGCGCGACCCAGGAAGCGCTCGATGAAGACCCGGTCGTCGCCGAAGCCCGCCCGCGCCTCGCGCCGTGCGGCCGTCAGAGCAGCATCGAGCTCGCCGGGATCGTGGACGACGCGCATCCCGCGCCCGCCGCCGCCGGCCGCCGCCTTGACGAGCAGCGGGTAGGCAGACGGCCCGGCGGCTCGCGCCTCGTCCTCGGTGTAGCCGGGCACGGTCGGGACGCCGGCTCCGGCCGCCGCCTCCTTGGCGCGCAGCTTGTCGCCCATCAGCGCGCCCGCGTGCGCGGGAGGGCCGACGAAAGCGATCTCAGCCGCGGCGCAGGCGCTCGACAGGGACGGGCTCTCCGACAGGAAGCCGTACCCGGGGTGCAGCGCCTGAGCTCCGGCCTGCCGGCAGGCTCGCATGAGCGCCTCGATGTCCATGTAGGAGTCGATCGGGAGCGCCAGGTCCGCCTCACGGACGTGGGGCGCCCCGCGGTCGGCGTGGGTGTGGACCGCCACGGAGCGCACGCCGAGGCGGCGCAGGGTCCGGATCACGCGGCGCGCGATCTCGCCGCGGTTGGCGATCAGGACGACGTCGAACATCGCCTCGCCCGCGGCATCACCGCGCTCGCTGCCACTGCTGGCGCCAGTCGATCGGACCGGCGACCAGCGTGTGGCTGCCCAGGGGCCGCCCCAGGTGGTACTGCGCGGCTCGCGAGCAGGCCAGCAGCGCGGGGAGGTCGATCCCCGTCTCGATTCCCATCTCGTGCAGCATCGACACCAGGTCCTCGGTCGCGACGTTGCCGGTCGCGCCGGCCGGGACGGGACAGCCTCCGAGCTCGCCGAAGCTCGACTCGAACGAGTCGATCCCGGCCTCGAGCGCCGCGTAGACGTTCGCGAGCCCCTGGCCGCGGGTGTTGTGGAAGTGAGCGGTCAGCTCGACGCGGTCGCCGCCGCCCAGGCGCTCGCGCGCGCGCTCGAAGAACCCCCGCACCTGGACCGGGTTGGCCATCCCGGTCGTGTCCCCGAAGCCGACCTCCTGAGCCCCGGCGGCGGCGAGCCGCTCGGCGATCTCGAACACCCGCTCCGGGTCCACGTGGCCCTCGTAGGGGCAGCCGAACGAGACCGAGATCACGCCCTCGCAGCGCAGCCCCTCCGTCCGCGCGCGCCGCAGGACGCGCTCGCAGCCTGCCAGCGACTCCGAGACCGAGCGGTTGACGTTGCGCAGGTTGTGGCTCTCGGTCGCCGACAGGAACACGTTGACCTCGTCGAAGCGCTCGCGCAGGTGCAGGGCCCGGTCCAGGCCGCGCTCGTTGGGGATCAGCACGGAGCGGCTGACCCCGTCGGGGACGTCGATCCGGCGCAGCACCTGCTCGGCGTCCGCCAGCTGCGGGATCACGTCAGCGCGCACGAAGCTCGTCACCTCCAGGCGCCGCAGTCCCGTGCGGGCGAGCGCGTCGATCAGGCGGACCTTGGTCTCGGTCGGGATCACCTCAGGCTCGTTCTGGAAGCCGTCCCGGGGGCCGACCTCGCGGATCAGTGCGCGAGTCGGGCGCGCCGGCGCGGAGCCGCTCTGGATCCGGGCCCCGGCGTCCGCGGTCACGTCCCCAGCGCCCGGGCGATCACCATCTGCTGGATCTCGTCCGTGCCCTCGCCGATCGTGAGGATCTTCGCGTCGCGGTAGAAGCGGCAGACCGGGTATTCCTCGATGTAGCCGTACCCGCCGTGGATCTGGACGGCCTCGTCAGCGGCGCGAACCGCCAGCCTTCCCGTCTTCAGCTTCGCCTGGGCGGCCGCGAGCGAGAACGACAGTCCGCGATCCTTCAGCCAGGCGGCGTGGTAGACGAGCAGGCGGGCCGCCGCGATCTCGGTCGCCAGATCGGCGAGCTTGGCCTGGATCGTCTGGAACCTGGAGATCGGGCGCCCGAACGCGCGCCGCTCGCGTGCGTAGGCGAGCGCCTGGTCAAGCGCTCCCTGCGCGAGTCCCAGCCCCATCGCCGCGACGCCGATGCGGCCGATGTCCAGCACCTTGAGGAACTGCTGCAAACCGCGCCCTCTCTCGCCCAGCAGGTTTCGCTCCGGCACGCGGCAGCCGGTGAACGTCAGCGGCCTTGTGTCGGACGCGTTCCAGCCCATCTTGCGGTACGGCTGCCCCTGCTCGTAGCCGGGCGTGCCGTTGGGCACGATCAGGTTGGTGATCTCTGGGCCGGACTCCGCGGGCCGGGCTGGGTCGTCGGTGCGCGCCGTGATGCACACGACGCCGGAGATCCGCGTGCCGGCGTTGGTGATGAACTGCTTGGCGCCGTCGATCACCCACTCGCCGTCCTGCAGCCGCGCCCGGGTCTTCGTGTTGCCCGCGTCGGACCCCGCGTCCGGCTCCGTCAGCCCGAACGCGCCGAGGATCTCGCCGGCGCACAGCCGCGGCAGCCACTCGGCGCGCTGCTCGTCGGTGCCGAACAGGTGGATCGGCTGCGTCCCGAGCGATGTGTGCGCGCAGAGCGTGATGGCGACGCTCGAGTCGACCCGGGTCAGCTCCTCCACCGCGACCGCGTACTGGAGGCTCGTGCCGCCGGCGCCGCCGAACTCCTCGGGGAAGGGTATGCCCATCCACCCGAGCTCGCCCATCTTGGCGACCAGCGCGTAGGGGAATGACTTGGTGCGGTCCAGCTCCTCCGCGACCGGCGCCACCTCGGCCTGCGAGAACTCCCGAACGGTGCTCTGGAGCAGGCGTGTCTGGTCGTCCAGCTCGAAGTCCATCGCTCCAAGTATAGCGAAGGAAAGTTCGGACTTCGAATATGGATTCGGTGTTCTGAAGTAGACTCGCGGCGATGGCCGCAAGACCCACGAGACCGGCGCTCCGAGACCGCTACGACCGCCGCCGCGACGAGCTCGTCCGAAACGCGGCCCGCGCGTTCGCGCGCCGCGGCTACGACCAGACGACGATGCAGGAGCTCGCGGCCACGATGGACCTGGCGACCGGCGCCCTGTACCACTACTTCCCCGGCAAGGAGCGGCTGCTGATCGCGATCTGCGACCAGCTGATGGAGCCGCTGCTGGCGCGCGCCTCGGAGATCGGGGAGCAGGAGGCGTCGCCGCGGGAGCGGCTGCGCGCGGTGGTGAGGCTCTGGGTCGCCCACGTCGTCGAGCACCGCGACCACATGCTCGTCTTCCAGCAGGAGCGTCACCAGATCGAGTCCGGCGAGGAGTGGCGCGGGGTCCGCGCGGCGCGCAAGACGTTCGAGCGGCTGGTGGGGGACCTGCTGGAGCGTGCCGATCCGGCTGACGACGCGCGCCTGCGCCTGCTGGCGCTGCTGGGCATGGTCAACCACACCGCGCAGTGGTACCGCCCGCGCGGCGCGCTCAGCCCGCGGCAGATCGCCGACGGCTACCTGGACCTGGTGCTGCGAACCGGCTGAGAGGTCCGCTGGGAGCGGTTCCATGGGCGCGCCAGCCACAGCCAGGCCACAGCGGCCGCCAGCAGCGTGCCGCAGAGCGTCCAGCCGAGCGCGTTCGTCCCGACGCCGACGTACTTCAGGCCGGACGCGAGGATCGCGAACGTGATCGCCGGGCGCACGAACCGGTCGGGCACCGTCGCCGACAGCCAGGAGCCGATCAGCACGGCCGGAACGCTGCCGGCGATCAGCGATCCCGTCACCGACAGCTCCACGTGGCCGAACGCGAGGGCGCCCAGCGCCGCTGCGACGGTCAACGGCACCGCCTGCGCGAGGTCGGTGCCGACCAGCTGGCCGGCGGTCAGGCCCGGGTGGATGAACAGGAGCGCGACGATCATCAGCGAGCCTGAGCCGACCGAGGTCATGCCGACGATCAGGCCGCCCAGCGCCCCCGTGGCCAGCGTCAGCGCAGGCCGCGGCGCCACGTCGGCGGCCCGCTGCTCGCGGACGTCCCCGGCGCGGCGGTCGAGGACATGGCGCAGCGCCATCGCGGCGGCGCCGACCAGCAGCGCCGCGCCGAGCAGCGTCTGGATCGTACGCTCCGCCGCCGCCGCCCGGCCGATCGCTTGCAGCAGGTATGCGCCCGCCAGCGCAGCCGGCACGGAGCCGAGCGCCATCCATCCGACCAGCCGCCGGTTTACGGTTCCAGCCCGCATGTGGACGGCGGCGCCGATCGGCCGCATCACCACCGCCGCCACCAGGTCGGAGGAGATGGCGGTCGACGGCGTGACGCCGAACAGGAGGATCAGCATCGGCGTCATCAGCGCGCCGCCGCCGGCGCCGGTCATGCCCACGAGCAGGCCGACGATCGCGCTGCCGAGCACGATGAAGGGGTCTATGTGCACGAGGCGGCTGCTCAGGGCTCCCGGTCACGCCGCGCCGCCGGAGGGGCGGCCGGAGCGCCGGGCGGCTGCCCCGGCGCCTCGCCGGAGAGTAGCCAGCCGTCCTGCACCGAACGCACCAGCCCCTGAGCTCGCAGCTGCGAGAGCGCGGTCGTGACGGTCGGGCGCCGTGCCGCGACCAGGTCGGCGAGGACCGCGTGGGTCAGCCGAAGGGGAACGAGCACGCCGTCGGCTCGAACCCGCCCCCAGCGTCCCGCGAGGTGCCACAGCAGCAGGTGCAGCCGAGCGTCGACCCGCGCCTGCTGGACGATCGCCATGTTGACGGCGAGCTGCCGCGAGCGCGCGACCGAGCGTGAGAACAGCCGCCCCGCGACCTCGGGGAAGCCCACCAGCTGGCGTGTGAAGCGGCCGTCCAGCACGGCGATCCGGGTCGCCTGAAGGATCGTCCAGCTCTGCGTGAGCGGCAGCGGCGAGCCGTCCGGCCCGGGGTGGGGGCGCCGGAGCACGTCGCCCGAGCCGATCAGCTCTACGCCGAAGCGCTCGCCGAGCCCCACTCGGTGCAGGAGCACGCCCTCGAGCACGAGCAGGCCGATGCCGCCGTCGATCTCGATGTCCCTCCTGTTCCACAGGCCGTTGGGGATCCGGACCTCGCGCGCGACGAGCGCCTCGAGGGCACGCGCGCGGTGCTCCGGCGCGACGTCCTCCGCCAGCTCGGGATCCTCCTGCAGAACCCAGCAGATGCCCGCGGGGAGATCTGCGGCGATCATCGTGACCACCCTAGCCGTCGACGCGGTCACCGCGCGTCCCGGGCGTCGCCGAGCGCCCCCGCCGCTGCCCTAACCTGTGCGGGCAGGTGCGCATCGGGATCCTCACCGGAGGGGGCGATTGCCCTGGGCTCAACGCGGTCATCCGCGCCGTGGTCCGCAAGGGCGTCGAGGCCCACGGTGACGAGCTGATCGGGTTCCGCGACGGCTGGCGAGGGGTGCTGGAGGGCTCGTTCACGCAGCTGACGGTCGACTCGACGCGGGGGATCCTCTCCCGGGGCGGGACGATCCTCGGCTCCAGCCGCACGAACCCTTTCAAGCGCTCCGACGGCGTCGATCGGGTGCGCGACGGGCTCCGCTCCAACGGCCTCGACGGGCTGATCGCGATCGGCGGCGACGACACGCTCGGCGCCGCCAGCCGCCTGTTCGAAGCCGGCGTGAACGTGATCGGCGTCCCCAAGACGATCGACAACGACCTCGGCTCGACCGACGTAACGTTCGGCTTCGACACCGCGCTGCACGTCGCCACCGAGGCGATCGACCGGCTGCACACCACCGCCGAGAGCCACCACCGCAACCTGGTGGTGGAGGTGATGGGGCGCGACGCCGGCTGGATCGCGCTCCACGCCGGCCTGGCGGGGGGCGCCCACGTGATCCTGATCCCCGAGCTGCCGTTCGACATCGACCAGGTGTGCTCGCTGATCAGACGGCGCCACGAGCGGGGGCGCTACTTCGCGATCGTCGTCGTGGCCGAGGGGGCCACGCCGCGCGAGGGGACGATCAGCCTCGCAGCCGGCGAGGTGGACGAGTTCGGCCACCCCCGCCTGGGCGGCATCGGGCACGTGCTCGAGCGCGAGATAGAGCAGCGCACCGGCTTCGAGACGCGGGCGACGGTGCTCGGACACGTGCAGCGCGGCGGCACCCCGACGGCGTTCGACCGGGTTCTGGCGACCCGCCTGGGACTGGCCGCGATCGACGCCGCCCACGAGGGCCGCTGGGGCACGATGGCCTCGCTGCGCGGGACCCGCATCGAGCTGGTGGCGCTCGCCGACGCGGTCTCCGAGGTGCGGCGCGTGCCGGTCGACGAGTACGAGCGCTACGGCGTGCTGTTCGGCTGAGCGCGCCGCCGCCGCCCGAGCCGACGTCGATGCGGGCGCGGCCGCCTGGACGGGCGCTCTGCGGCCGAGTGCACCGCCGGCGCCGGTGGGCCCCCGAGCGGGTCCTCACCGACTGCCGGTGTGTCTATGCTCAGTCCCACTGGCCGAAACCCCAGCGGAGGAGCAGCGCACATGAGCACGACTCAAGCCACCAACGTAGACGCGAACCTCAGCTCCCTGGTCCAGGCCGGCACGAGCCCGTGGCTGGACCTGCTGCGGCGATCGCTGATCACCGGCGGAGGCCTGTCGCGGATGATCGCCGGTCAGTCGCTGCGCGGGATGACGTCGAACCCCTCGATCTTCGAGAAGGCGATCCTCGAGTCCGACGACTACGACGACGAGCTTGAGCACGCCCGCGGCCACGGCCTCGACGCCAACTCGGTCTACGAGCGGATCGCGATCTCCGACGTGCGCAGCGCGTGCGACGTGTTCCGCGACACCTGGGAGGCAAACGGCCACCGCGACGGGTTCGTGTCGCTCGAGGTGGCGGCCGACCTCGCGCACGATCCCGAGCGCACCCTGGAGGCGGCACGGGACTACTGGGCTCGCGTCGAGCGCCCCAATCTGATGATCAAGATCCCCGGCACGCCCGAGGGTCTCGTTGCGATCGAGCAGGCGATCTACGAGGGGATCAACGTCAACGTCACGCTGCTGTTCGCCGTCGACGCATACGAGCGGGTGGCCGACGCCTACCTTCGCGGGCTGGAGCGGCGCGCCGACGCCGGACTGTCGCTGGACGTCGCGTCGGTCGCGAGCTTCTTCGTCAGCCGCGTCGACACGGCCGTCGACGAGCGACTGGAGGCGGTCGGGCGACAGGACCTGCTGGGCAGGGCGGCGATCGGCAACGCGCGGCTGGCCTACGAGCGCTTCCGGACGATCTTCTCAGGCCCGCGCTGGGGCGCGCTGCACGGGGTGGGAGCGAACGTCCAGCGCCCGCTGTGGGCGTCGACCGGGGTGAAGAACCCGCGCTACCCGGACACGATGTACGTAGACGAGCTGGTCGCGCCCCACACGGTCAACACGATGCCGCTGAACACGCTCGAGGCGTTCGCCGACCACGGTCGGGTCGCGGGTCCGACCGCGACCCGGGATCCGCACTCCGACCTCGCCGCGCTCGCCGATGCCGGGATCGACATGGCGGAGGTCACCGACAGGCTCCTCGCCGACGGCGTGCGGCTGTTCGAGGACGCGATGAGCAGGCTGCTCGCCGGGATCGAGCAGCGGATCGGCGCGTGAGCGGCCGGCGGCGCGCCGGCGGCCGCCGTACCGCCTGACCGGGGCGTATCCTCGCCGCGAGCCGTGCGACCAAGACGCGGAGGAAGACCCTGAGCGCCACGAGGCCGCTGAGCGCGGAGGACATCGAGAACCCGCTCGTCGAAGGACTCGAGCGGCTGCCTGTGCATCCGACCGTGCTCGTGATCTTCGGTGCGACCGGGGATCTCGCGCATCGCAAGCTGCTGCCGGCGATCTACAACCTCGCGCACGAGGGCCAGCTGCCGGAGCGATTCGAGATCGTCGGCGTCGGGCGCCGTGATCAGGAGAGCGAGCACTTCCGCGAGATGGTCAGCTCGACGGTGCAGCGCTTCTCGCGCCGCCCGCCGGACGCCGACGTGCTGGACGGCCTGCTCGCCGGCGTCCACTACGTTCCGGGTGCGTTCGACGAGCCGCAGGTCTATGCCGGCCTGGTGCGCGCGCTGGCCGAGGCCGACGAGCGGGCCGGGGTGCCGCTGGACCGGGTCTTCTATCTCTCCACGGCGCCCGAGTTCTTCCCGCTGATCGCCGCGATGCTCGGCGAGTCGGGGCTGCAGAGGGCTTCCGACGCGGAGGTTCGGATCGTGATCGAGAAGCCCTTCGGCTACGACCTGCAGTCGGCTCGGACGCTCAACGCGCAGCTGCTGGAGGTCTTCGACGAGCGTCAGATCTACAGGATCGATCACTACCTGGGCAAGGAGACGGTCCAGAACCTGATCGCGCTCAGATTCGCCAACGCCCTGTTCGAGCCGGTCTGGAACCGCAACTACATCGACCAGGTGCAGATAACGGTCGCCGAGGACATCGGGATCGGCGGCCGCGCGTCCTACTACGAGCGCTCGGGCGCGCTGCGCGACCTCGTTCAGAACCACATGCTGCAGCTGCTGGCGCTGCTGGCGATGGAGCCCCCGACCGCGTTCGACGCCGATCGTCTCCGCGACGAGAAGCTCAAGGTGCTGGAGGCGATCGTGCCGGCGCGTCCGGAGGAGGTCCCCTCGATGGCGGTCCGCGCCCAGTACGCGCCCGGTGTCGTCGGCGGCATCTCGGTCCCCGGCTACAGGGAGGAGGAGGGCGTCGCGCCCTACTCGCGCACGCCGACGTACGCGGCGCTGCGCCTGCACGTCTCCAACTGGCGCTGGGCCGGCGTGCCGTTCTACCTGCGCACGGGCAAGCGCCTGTCGCGCAAGCTGACCGAGATCGCCGTGATCCTCAAGCAGATCCCGCACGTCGCTCTGCAGAGCTCCGGCTCGGTGGGGATCCAGGCCAACCAGATAGTGCTCACGGTGCAGCCCGACGAGGGGGTGTCGGTCTCCCTCGGGGCCAAGATCCCCGGCACGCGGATGCGGATCCGCCCGGTGAACATGGAGTTCCGCTACGGCACGGCGTTCCTGTCGGAGTCGCCGGAGGCCTACGAGCGGCTGATCCTCGACGCGATGCGCGGGGACGCGACGCTGTTCACGCGCAACGACGAGATCGAGGCGCTGTGGGGGATCGTCGATCCGATCCTCGGGGCGTGGGACGCCGATCGGTCTTCGACGGTTCCGCAGTACGACGCCGGTTCCGCCGGCCCGCCGGAGGCCGACTCGCTGCTGGAAGACGGCCGTGTCTGGCGGCGCCTGTGACCGAGGAGGTCTGGGGCGCCCGGTCGACCACCCCCGACGCGATCGAGGCCGCGTTGCGCGACATGCTGCGCTCCCGCCACGCCGCGGACGAGGCGCTCGTGCCGGCGCGGGTCCTGAACCTGGTCGTGATCGTCGACCGCGACTGGAAGGGCGAGATCGCCAACCGGTTGGAGGGCGCCGGCCGCTACCACGCGTCGCGGACCGTCCTGTGCGCGGTGCAGGATGGGCGGGTCACGCTTGACGCGGTCGCGAGCGTCGGCGACGAGGAGCGCGCGCCGGGCACTCCGCGGGTCATGCACGAGAGCGTCGTGATCGACGTCGGCGCCCAGCACCTGCCGGGGCTGCGGACGATCGTCGACCCGATCCTGGTCGACGAGCTGCCGACCGTCGTCTGGTCGCCTCACGGCCACGATGAGGCGGTCGAAGCGCTGCTGGAGGTGATGGACGTCGTGATGGTCGATTCCGACGACATCGACGATCCGGCGCTGGCGTTCGAGCGGGCGCAGCGGCTGGCGCGGGACGCCTACGTGGTCGATCTCGCCTGGCTGCGAACCACCCCCTGGCGCGAGCGGCTGGCGGCGAGCTTCGACCTGCCCGCGCGCCGAGCGGAGCTGCCCCGGATCGCCCGCCTGGAGGTGCGCCACCGGTCGCGCTCGGCCGCGAGCGCGCTGCTGCTGGTCGGCTGGCTCGCGTCGCGGCTCGGATGGACGAGCTGCTCGCTGGGTCACGCCGGTGGGGGGCTGGCCGGGACGCTGAGCCGGCCTGGCTGCTGCGAGCCGGGCTCGGGGGCGCCGGAGCCCGGAGAGGTGCTCGTCGCGCTGCGGCCCCATGACCAGGACGCGCCCGGGCTCGCCGGGGTGACGGTCTGCGGCGAGGGAGGAGCGGCGCTCTCTCTTCAGCGCGGCCGTGGCGGGCTCGAGGCCTGCGAGGTCTCGGCCGACGGCGCCGAGCGGGTCTGGCGGATCCTCGGCGCCTCGCGCGGCGAGGGCGGCATCCTCGGCGAGGGGATCCGGCAGGCGCTTCTGCGTGACCAGACATACGAGCCGGCGCTCGACTCGGCGCGAGCCCTGTGCACGGCATGAGGAGCGGGGCCGGGATGCGAGCGTGGGCGAGATGAGCGTCTCGATCGAGGTGGTCGACGATCCGGCGCGCAGCTGCGCGGCGCTGATGGTCGGCGCCGCGCTGCGCAACGGCCAGATCGTGCTGACCGGCGGCTCGACCCCCCGGGCCGCGTACGCGGGGTTCGTCGATGCGGTGCGCACGGTCGGGATCGATCTCGGCGCCACGACCTTCTGGATCGGCGACGAGCGCTGCGTCGATCCCGACGACGAGCGCTCGAACTGGCGCATGATCTCCGAGTCTCTGCTCGACGGGCTCGGCGACGACAACCGGCCCGCCGCCGCGCATCGGATGCGTGGCGAGCTCGGTCCCGACGCGGGCGCTGAGGAATACGAGCGATTGCTGCGCGCGGCCGGGCCGCCGAGGTTCGACCTGCTGCTGCTCGGGGTCGGCCCGGACGGGCACTGCGCGTCGCTGTTTCCCAACCGGCCGGCGCTCGCGGAGCGGCGGCGGATGGTGGTCGGCGTTCCCGAGGCGGGTCTCGAGCCCTTCGTGCCGCGGATCTCGTTCACGCTGCCGGCGCTGACGTCCGCGCGCCGGATCGTCTTCCTCGCGACGGGCGAGTCCAAGGCCGCCGCGGTCGCGAGGGCGTTCGGTCCCGGGGCGCGGCCCGATCCGGCCGTCCCGGCCTCCCTGGCGGCCATGGAGGCGGCGCAGGTCACGGTGCTCCTCGACGCCGCCGCGGCCTCCGCGCTGCCGCACGGGGGACGCCGATGAGCGACGGCGCGGACGTGATCGGCGTCGACCTCGGCGGCACCAAGGTGGCGGTCGCGCGCCTGCGCGGCGGCGAGCTGTCGGACTCCTCGGTCGAGCCGACCGAGCTGGGCGACCAGCGGCGGCTGATCGACCAGCTCGTGGCGATGGTGCAGCGGTGTCGCGGCGAGCGCCTGGACGGGGTCGGGATCGGGGTGCCGTCGGTGGTCGAGTTCGCGACCGGCCGGGTCGTCTCCTCGGCCAACATCCCGCTTGCCGACGTTCCCCTGCGGGAGGTGCTCGGCGGTCGCCTCGGGGTGCCGGTGTTCGTGGACAACGACGCCACCGTGGCGGCGCTCGCGGAGGCGCACGACGAGCAGCTGCGGATGACCGCGCGCGAGCTCGTGATGCTCACGGTGGGCACCGGCGTCGGGGGCGGCATGGTGCTGGGCGGGCGCATCTACCGGGGGGCGACCGGAGCGGCCGGCGAGCTGGGGCACACACTGATCGGCGTGGAGCTTGACGACCCCGCGCCCACCGGGGATCGCTTCCCGCAGCCGGGCTCGCTGGAGCGAGCCGCCTCCGGACACGCGCTGGACGCGCTGGCGCGGGCGGCCGCCGCGTCCGATCCCGGCGGCGCGCTGGGCCGGGTGCGGGCACAGGGGGCCGACGTCCGAGGCGCCGACGCGGTGAGGTGCGCCCGTGACGGCGACCCGGGCGCGGGTGCGCTGGTCGAGCTCTGGGCCCGGCGGCTGGGGATCGGGATCGCCAACGCGATCAACACGTTCGATCCTGAGGAGGTGGTGATCGGCGGCGGGGCGGCCGAGGCGGGCGAGCTGCTGATCGAGCCGGCCCGCGCCACGGCCGCCGCCTACGTGCTGCCGGGGGCCGGTCGGTCGACCACGATCAGGCTCGCGCGCCACGGCGTCCGCGCTGGCGTGCTGGGCGCGGCGCTGCTCGCGATTCACGAGCTGCGGGAAGCCGGCGGGCGGGAGGATGGGAGATGATCGTCGCCGTGGCCTTCGATCACGCCGGCTACGTGCTGCGTGATCGCCTGCTGGCCGCGATCGCGGCCGAGGGCCACGAGCTGCTCGACTTCGGCACCGACCGGGCCGATCCGGTCGACTATCCGGACAAGGCGCTTGAGGTGGGTCTGGCCGTGGCGGACGGGCGCGCCGAGCGGGGGATCGTCGTCTGCGGCTCCGGCGCCGGCGTGTCGGTCGCCGCGTGCAAGATACGGGGCGTCCGTGCCGCCACCATCCACGACACCTACACAGCGCACCAGGCCGTCGAGCACGACGCGGTCAACGTGCTCTGCCTCGGGGGTCGCGTCATCGGCGTCGAGGTCGCCGTCGAGATCGTGGCCGCGTTCCTGCGCGCCGTCGTCTCCTACGAGGACCGCCACGTGCGGCGGCGCGCGAAGGTCCAGGAGATGGAGCGGATCGGTGGCCGGGTCGCGGGGGAGGGTGCCTGAGGGATGGCCGAGAGAGTCGTGATCGTCCGCCACGGCGCGACCGAGTGGAGCGTCTCAAGGCGGCACACGGGTCGAACCGACCTTCCGCTGCTGTCGGAGGGGCGCACGCAGGCGGCCGCGCTCGCCGACAGGCTCGGCGCCGAGCGTGACCGGGTCTCGCTCGTGCTCTGCAGCCCCCTGCGCCGCGCCCGCGAGACCTGCGAGCTGGCCGGATTCGCGGACCGTGCTGAGCTCTGCCAGGACCTCTGCGAGTGGGACTACGGCGATTACGAGGGGCTCACCACGGTCCAGATCCGGGCGCGCGACCCAGGCTGGAACCTCTGGACAGACGGCAGCCCGGGCGGCGAGCGCCCGGAGGACGTGGTCGCCCGCGCGCGGCGAGTGCTCGCCCGGTTCGCGGCCGCCGACGGGACATGCCTGGCGTTCGCGCACGGGCACGTGCTTCGGGCGCTGACCGCGCTGTGGCTGGAGATGGACATCACCGCGGGGGCGCGCTTCAGGCTCGAGGCTGGGGCGATCGGCGTGCTCGGCCACGAGCGTGAGACCACCGTGCTGGAGCGCTGGAACGGCTGACCCGGGCACCGGAGCCGCCGCGATTCCCGCCGGCGCCCAAGCGCCGGAGCCGTCGCGACTCCCCCGCCGGCGCCCGAGCGCCGGAGCCGCCGCGATCCCCGCCGGCGCCCGAGCCCCGGAGCCGCCGCGATCCCCGCCGGCGCCCGAGCGCGGGGACGCACACCCGCAGGCCGTGACGAATGTCATGCCAGATCTCGGTCGAGCGCCACTTGCCGGCGGCCGTGGCGGTCCATAGTCTGGCCCTCATGAGCGAACTGGCGATCGAGGTGCGGGACCTGCGCCGCTCCTACGGCGAGAAGGAGGCGGTGCGCGGCGTCAGCTTCGAGGTCCGGCGCGGCGAGGTGTTCTGCCTGCTCGGGCCCAACGGCGCCGGCAAGACGACTACGGTCGAGATCCTGGAGGGCTATCGGACGCGCAGCGGCGGCGAGGTGCGCGTGCTCGGGAGAGACCCGGCGACCGGCTCGCGTGAGCTGCGTGAGCAGGTCGGGATCGTGCTCCAGACCTGCGGCGTGCAGGAGGACCTGTCGGTCGAGGAGCTGCTCGAGATGTACGGGCGATACCACCTGCGCTGCCGGCCGGTGGACGAGGTTCTCGCGCTGGTGGAGCTCAGTGAGAAGCGCGGCGAGCGGGCCCGGAAGCTGTCTGGCGGGCAGCGCCGGCGGCTGGACCTGGCGCTCGCCTTGATCGGCGATCCCGAGCTGATCTTCCTGGATGAGCCGACGACGGGCTTCGATCCGGCCGCCCGCCGCCAGGCGTGGTCGACCCTTCAGGGGCTGCGCAGCCTGGGCAAGACGATCTTCCTGACGACTCACTACATGGACGAGGCGCAGAGGCTCGCGGACCGTGTCGCGATCATGGCGCGGGGCCAGATCATCGCCTCGGGTCGCCCGGACGAGCTCGGCGGGCGCGACCTGCGTCCCGCGGAGATCCGTTTCTCGCTCCCGGCACCATGGTCGCTGAGCGACGTCCCAGAGCTGCCGGAGATCAGCCGCGAGGCCCTCGGCGACCGCGCCCTGGTCATGACCCGCGACCCGGTGCACGCGGTCCACCTGCTCACCGGGTGGGCGCTGGAGAATGACGTCGATCTGGGACGGCTGGCCGTCACCCAGCCGACGCTGGAGGACATCTACCTGGAGCTCACAGGTGACGCGAGCACCGACCAAGTGGGCTCCGATCAGGCGCTGCAGGGGGTCAGCGCATGACCACCACGACGTCGGCCCGATCCAGCCTCCGCCGTGACCTCGGTCTGGTCGCGTGGCAGGTGCGTTACGAGCAGCGCAGCTACTGGCGCAACCGCGGCCGCGGCGTCTTCACGTTCGTGTTCCCGCTGATGTTCCTCGTGATCTTCGCCAGTCTCGACAAGGGCGCGCGCATCTCCAGCCGCGGCAATATCGCCTACGACGACTTCTTCGTGCCCGGGATCCTCGCCTACGGGATCATCACGACCACATTCATGAACCTGGCGATGAACACCGCCATCCTGCGCGACCAGGGCGTGCTCAAGCGCATGCAGGGGACGCCGCTGCCGACATCGGCCTACGTGGCGGCCAGGATCATCTCCGCGGCGCTTGTCACGCTCGCGATGACGATCGTGGTGCTAGGGCTCGGCGCCTCCGCCTACGGACTCCAGCTCCGCGCCGCTCAGCTCCCGGCGCTGCTCCTCACCCTGGTGCTCGGAACCGCGACGTTCACCTCGATGGGTATCGGCCTGACCCGCTTCATCTCGACCGCCGAGTCGGGCCCAGTGGTCGTCAACCTGCTGGTGTTCCCGCTCACGTTCATCTCCAACATCTGGTTCCCGACAGATTCGCTACCGAGATTCCTGCGCACGATCGCCGGGATCTTCCCGATCAGGCCGCTCGCGAGCGGCCTGCAGTACGTGTTCGACCCGCGTCACGCGCGAAGCTCGCTGCTCGACGGCAGATCGCTGGAGACGCTCGCGATCTGGCTGGTCATCGGGATGTATCTGATGGTCCGCTTCCTGCGCCAGCCGCAGGGCGAGGTCGCGTAGGTGATCCTCTCCGTGAGCGCGGAGCGCTGACGTGCGCGCGGGCCGGCGTCTGGAGGTCCGGTGAGCGCGCGTCCCGTCCACCGGCTCGCCGACTGGGCCGCGCGCGGACATTCGCCGTGGGGCGGTCAGCCGCGAGCGCTTCGCCCGATCGCGCTCGCGATCTGGCTTGCGTTCATCGTCTTCCCGGTCGTCGACGCGATCACCAACAGCGACCCGCCGCCGGCCGATCACGCCCTCGCGATCGCCGCCTCGCTCGCGTTCGTCGTCGCCTACGCCTGGTTCGTTGCACTGCTGTTCCGCCGCGACCAGCGCGCCGTGCGCGCGGGCCTGATCGCGGTGATCTTCGCGCTCGCGGTGACCCTGACGCTCGCAGACCAGCCCACCTGGGCGTTCCTGTTCAGCTACGCATCCGGTTGCGCCGCCGTCGGGCTCCCGTCGCGACTGCGCTTCCTTGGGGTGCTCGGCTGCACCGCGCTCGCCGCCGGCTGCGCGCTGCTCGCCGGCGGTTCGGGAGGGCAGGCATTCGGAGACGGAGCGGCCGCGGTCGGCGTCGGCCTTCTGATGGTGCTGCTGTCGGACCTGCGCGAGCGCAACATGGAGCTGTCCGAGGCGCGGGCGCAGCTCGCCCAGGCCGCGGTCGCCCGCGAACGGGAGCGGTTCGCGCGTGACCTGCACGACCTCCTCGGCCACTCCCTGTCGGTGATCGCGATCAAGGCCGAGCTCGCCGGGCGGATGCTGCCCGACCATCCGGAGCGTGCGTCGGCCGAGGTGGCGGACGTCGAGGCCGTCGCCCGCCAGGCGCTGCGCGAAGTCCGCGACGCGGTCAGCGGCTATCGCCGGCCGACGCTCGACAGCGAGCTGGAGGGGGCGGTCGTGGCGCTCACCGCAGCCGGCATCGATGCCTCGGTGCAGCGCGCCCGTGCGCAGCTTGATCCTGAGGTCGAGGCGGTGCTCGCCTGGGCCGTGCGTGAGGGGGCGACGAATGTGATCCGCCACAGCCGGGCACGCAGCTGCCAGGTCCGCATCACGGCCGGTGTCGGGGAGGCGGCCGTCGAAGTGGTGGACGACGGCGACCACGAACATGAGCCGGTGCCGGTGCCGGTGCCGGTGCCGGGGGCCGGGCTGGCTCCACGACCTCCGGCACCCCCGGGCCACGGCCTCGCCGGGCTGGCCGAGCGTGCGCAGCGGTTGAGCGGGTCGATCGAGGCTGGGCGCCGGCTCGAGTGCGCCGGCTTCCGACTCGCGGTCTCGGTGCCCACAGCGCCACCGCGGCCGTGACCCGGATCCTGATCGCGGAGGACCAGGCGATGGTCCGCGGCGCGCTGGCGACCCTGCTGGAGCTGGAGGATGACCTGGAGGTGGTGGCCGAGGTGTCGCGTGGCGACGAGGTTCTCGCGGCCGCGCAGCGGGTCTGCCCCGACGTGGCGCTGCTTGACATCGAGATGCCTGGGGAGACTGGCCTCGACGCCGCCGAGCGCCTCGCCCGCGAGCTGCCCGCCTGCCGGGTGCTGATCCTGACCACATTCGGCCGCCCCGGCTACCTGCGCCGCGCGATGGAGGGCGGCGCTGCGGGGTTCGTGCTCAAGGACGCGCCTGCGACCGAGCTTGCGCGCGCGATCCGCAGTGCCGTGCGCGGCGAGCGGGTCGTCGACCCCGGCCTCGCGGCGGCCGCGCTGTCACAGGGGGTGTGCCCCCTGACCCCGCGCGAGCACGAGGTCCTGCGCGCCAGCCGGGAGCACGTCACGGTCGCCGACCTGGCGGCTGCCCTCTACCTATCGCCGGGTACGGTCCGCAACCATCTCTCGTCCGCCATGCAGAAGCTGGACGCCCGCAACCGGGCCGAGGCGATCCGTCTCGCCGAGGAGCAGGGCTGGATCTGACGCCCGACCCTGCTGGATGGCGCATGGAAGCGCCTCAGGAGTGCGGCTGAGAGGATTCGAACCTCCACGGGCTCACGCCCACACGGACCTGAACCGTGCGTGTATACCAGTTTCACCACAGCCGCCTGGAGGCTGGAAGTTAGCAACTGCGAGCTCCGCACGGCGGTCGGTCAGCCGTTCGAGCTGTGACCGGCGGCCTGGGCCGGGCGTCAGGCTCGCGTCTCGGTGTCCGGGCCGGCGATCTAGCCGCCGGACGCGTGCCCGCCCACGAGCGCGGGCGGGCACGCGCCTCAGGGCCGGGCGCGACGACCGCGCCGCTGCCGCCCGTGGCTGCCGCTGCCGTCGCATCACGCTAATCTGGTCAGCCGATCCGTCCGGCAGGAGGATCTCTCACGTCGCGCCGCTATCGTCTAGGGGACTAGGACGCCGCCCTCTCACGGCGGAAACCCGGGTTCGAATCCCGGTAGCGGTACTGCAAAAGCCCTGCTAATCGCAGGGTTTTGTCGTTCAAAAGGGCCCCGCGGGACCCTATTTGGGACCCTAATGCAAAACGCCCGGCGGTTCGGACCGCGGTGACGCGGCTCGTTGTAGGCCGTTGTGGGCTGGTCGTCTGGCCGGACCTCTGGGCCTGGCAGGGCCCGCGGGATCAAAGGATCGGCCGCCGACATCTGCGCGAGCGCACGCGTGCACGGGGACGCGGTTGCGATGCCGGTGTCGGGGTGCCTAGCCGCGGTATTGGTCCGGCAGCGCTGGTTTCGCCCGAGTTCCGCACGACGTAGGGAGATTTCGGGGTTCGACGGCCTGAATCGCCTGTAGATCCGGGGCTTTTGGGTTCTTCGAGCACGAAAGTGTGTAGGCACACGTTTTTGACGATAAGGCTTGTA